>CAZEJK010000008.1:14050-49129 GCA_964512045.1 uncultured Thermoanaerobaculia bacterium | reverse complement strand
ACTTCTCGCCGGTGCCGAAGATGCCGCTGCTCGAGATCGTGGTGACGGAGGCGACGGCCCGGTGGGCGACGGCCACGGTCAAGGCGTTCGGCGTTGCCCAGGGCAAGACGTGCATCGTCGTCTCTGACGGGCCGGGCTTCTACACGACGCGGATCCTCGCGCCGTACCTCAATGAGGCCGTGACGTTGCTCGAGGAGGGTGCGGGGGTCGAGGACGTGGACCGCGCGATGCGCGACTTCGGCTACCCCGTCGGCCCGCTCGCCCTCGTCGACGAGGTGGGGATCGACGTGGGCGCCCACGTGGCCGAGGACCTGGGGCAGGCGTTTGCCGGGCGTGGGCTTCAGGCGTCCGATCTGCTTCCGAAGATGCAGGCGGCCGGGCTGGACGGTCGCAAGAGCGGCCGAGGGTTCTACGTCTACCGCGACGAAGGTAGGGGGAAGAAGAAGCCGAACAGCGACCTCCACCGCTTCCTGAGCCGAGCCGAGCATCGTGCGGTACCGGCTGCCGAGATCCAGGACCGGCTCGCCCTCCTGATGGTCAACGAGGCGGCGCACTGCCTCGGCGACGGCGTGATCCGAAGCCCCGCAGACGGCGATCTCGGCGCGGTCCTCGGCCTCGGCTTTCCACCGTTTCGCGGCGGACCGTTCCACCATGTGGACACTATCGGCGCCTCGCGGATCGTCGATCGCCTGCACGAGCTCGAGGAGCTGCACGGCACCCGGTTCGCGCCGGCGCCCCGCCTGCTGGAGGCTGCGGGTACCGGCGGGAGGTTCTTCGCGTAGCACAGCACACGAGCGATCGGGCTGCAGCGTCATCGCTCGGGCACGTAGGCAATCGGCCTTGCGAGAGGAGTCACCCGCCTGCGGTCCGCCGACGTGCACGCTCCTCCCCGGGGCGCGCGTTCCATCCGGAAGGCCGGTGTTCTTCATCGGAAGGTAACACGGGATCTGGTAAGCTCAGGCGATCCATCCGCAAGGATGAGGACGCTTCAAGGAGGAGGAGCCATGTCGAAGAGCTATGCAATTCTGTGTGTCGGTTTGCTACTCATTGCCCCGATGGTGTCGGCTGACGTGATCATCACCGAGATCATGCAGAACCCGAGCGCTGTGGGCGATACAAATGGTGAGTGGTTCGAGGTCTACAACTCCGGTGCTTCGTCGGTGGATCTGAACGGCTGGACGATATCCGATCTCGGGAGCGACTCGCACACGATTGCCGGATCGGTCGTGGTGCCTGCCGGTAGCTATGTTGTGCTGTGCAGGGACGCGACAAGCGGCACAAACGGCGGAGTGACGTGCGCGTACGAGTACGGTGGCGCTATCCAGTTGGCCAACGCTGCCGACGAGATCATCCTCGACAACGGCGCGGTGGAGATCGATCGCGTCCAGTACGATGGAGGCCCCAACTTCCCCGATCCGAACGGAGCGTCGATGGAGCTCCTCGGTGATCCGGCTGCAGTGAACAACAACGTTGGAAGCAACTGGGGCGAGACACCGGGCACCACCACCTACGGAGACGGTGACGCCGGATCGCCTGGCGCCCAGAACCCCGGTTATCCCGTCGAGCTGCAGTCGTTCCAGGTCGAGTAGTCGCGACGACTCGCGAGCCCGCTCATCCTGAGCGGACGCCACGAGGATCATCCCGGGCCGGCGATGGGCCGGCCCGTTTCCGTTCTGCCCAAGCGCGACCCCTCTCTCGCAGGAGCGACGCCGCACGAGCCCGGCCCCGACAGCCGGACCCCGGCGATCATGCCTCGCCTTTTCGAAGATCCTCACCGTTGCGGCTCGAGACTGCGAGTCGCGATACCGCCGAAGTCCGTCCGCAAGTGCTACAGTGGCGACATGTCCCGCAGAATCGGGGATCTGATCAGTGTTCGCAGCCGGCCGACGGTGGTCACGCTGGACCACCTGGGCGAGACGGCCAGCGACTGGATCACGTCGTGCTTTGCGGTGACCTCCGACGTGGCCGGACACCTGGACGCGCTGCGCGCCAACCTGCTCCGGGACACCGGCTGCGGCGCATTCCTCATCGGCGCGTACGGCAGCGGCAAGACCCACCTGCTTGCCTACCTCATCCGCACCCTCGAGTCGGGCGAGCTGCTGGGCGATCGGCCGGCGCCGGCGGTCGTTCCGGTCTCGTTGCTCAACTTCCGTGGGAGCATGCCGCTCGAGGAGATCGTTGCCGACGCCGTTGGCCTGCAGCTCGGCGACGGCGACCGCAGACCGGCGTGGTCGGCTCTCATGGCGGAGCACCCCGATGGTCTCCTGCTGATTCTCGACGAGCTGTCGGAGTTCCTGCGCTCCAAGCCGGACCAGTCGTCATTTACCGAGGATGCGCGCTTCCTGCAGTACCTCGGCGAGTGGGCGCAGTCGCACCGGTTCTGGGTGCTGGCGGCGATGCAGGAGCAGATCGAGCACACCGGAGCGCTGGAGAGCTCGCTGTACCGCAAGATCAAGGACCGGTACCCACTTCGGCTGCTCCTGACCACGACCCATCTGCGCGATCTGCTGGTGGACGGTGTGCTCGAGCGGGCGCCGGGCGCCGACGAGGCGGTCGCCGAGGTGGTGACAGAGGTCCGCCGCGCGCTGCCGTCCACGCCAGTGGACGAGGCGGCGCTGGCCGCTCTCTACCCGATCCATCCAGTGACGCTCGAGCTGCTCGAGGAGGTCCGGGACCTGTTCTCGCAGGCGCGCGGCGCGGTCGAGTTCGTGCTCACCGAGCTCGAGGGCGACCCGGAGCGGGGCACGCCGCGGCTTCTCGACGAGCCGTGGGGCGAGCTGCTGACGCCGGACCGGATCTTCGATCACTTCTCGGATCTGTTCGAGCTGCAGCCCGAGCTGCTGCCGATCGCGCAGCGGTTGCTCCCCCACTACCGACGGCACATGGACCAGCTGTTCCCGACCGGCGCCCAGAGGACGCTTGCCTGGAGGCTGATCAAGCTGCTCATGCTGGCGGATGTGTCGCCCCAGCGCGAGGGGATGAGCGTCGACGAGGCGGTGGCGTGGCTGCTGGTGCGGGCCAGCACGGTGACGCCGGAGGCGAACCGTCGTGCGGTGGAGCGGGTGCTGGGCCAGCTCGCCACAGATGGCCGGTACGTGGTGCGCACGGGTGCTCGCTACCGCCTCGAGCTCGGGGACGACTCCGCAGAGCGGCTCGAGCGGCTGCTGGCGCCGGTGGTCGCGGAGCTCGGCGCGGCGTCGCCGGCCACCGTCTGGGAGGAGCTGGCGCCGGTCCTCGCGGGGGATGGGCTGAGCGTGTTCAACCTGCCCCTCGAGCAGTGGCGCCGGCACACCGTGCGCTGGCACTTCCACGAGCGCCGCGTGGCCTTCTTCCTCGGCGACGGAGAGCCGTCTCCGGTGGACGAGCCGGCGCTGGTGCTCCGCGTGCCATGGGGGGATCGCCGGCCCGCGTCGGAGCTGCCGACGCTGATCCCGGCGGAGGTCGGCCTCGGCGAAGCCGAGCGCGCGTTGGTTGCCCTGCGCAGAATCCGTTCGCGGCCCGCAGCAGCCGGGATCCGCGAGCTGATCGACTCGAAGATCGCCGCGGCGACGACGGCTGTGCGGCGTGCCGTGCGCGACGCGTTTGCCGAGGCGAAGCTGGCCAACGCTGCCGACATCACCGACCCGCCGGTGCGGATGACGCCCTCCACCGAGCTGACCCGCTGGCTGGACGCGTGGGGCATCTGGCTGCTGCGCCGCATCTACCCGCGTTTCGAGACGTTCGCGCCGGCCCACGGTCCGCTGACCAAGGAGGTGTACCGGTCGTTCGTCCGTGGCGTCCTCGAGGGTGACGGCGAGGACGACAGCGAGGCATCGCGTCTCGTCCGCGAAGGCTACCTGGTGCCGATGGGGCTCATCAGGAGGGAGGCACGCTCCTACGTTGTGACCAAGGACCTCGGGCGGCACGAGCTGGTGGAGATCGTGATGGCGATGGCCGAGTACTCCGCATCGCCGCAGGCGGTTCTGGACCGCTTCGAGGACCCGGTGTACGGTCTGGTTCCGGATCAGGTGCACCTGCTCCTGATCTTCCTCGTTCTGCAGGGGGAGATCGATATCACCAAGGGGCGCCGGTCGTACCGTGAGGTGTACGAGACGATGCCCCTGCCGGTGCACTACGACACGGTCGTCATGGGGCGTGCCCTGTCCGTGGAGCAGCTGAAGGCACTTGAGGAGCTCTGCCGCGGGCTCGATCTGCGATGCCCGCGGCAGTGGACGGTGGCCGCACAGCGGCAGGTGACAGCTCGGCTCGGCCAGCGTCTGGAGCAAACGCGACGCGCGCTCGAGCCGTTCCTCGAGAAGGTCCGTCGCGTGGAGGAGGGCGGCGAGCTGGGCCAGCGGATCGAGTCCACACTGAAGACCTGCTCTGTGGTGGCCATGGCGTCCGATCCGATCGAGGGGGTGGTCACGCTGCTCGAGGCGATCGAGTCACCGCGGCGCTTCGTCGCGGACCTGGTGGAGCTGGAGCGGCTGCCGACACGGCTGGAGCGGCTGCTTCGGGACGTCCGGCAAGTTCGGCACCTGCTGGGCCATCCGGCAGTACGAGCGTGGGACGACGTGCAGCTGCAAAC
The DNA here is from genome assembly GCA_964512045.1 of uncultured Thermoanaerobaculia bacterium. Taxonomy (GTDB): domain Bacteria; phylum Acidobacteriota; class Thermoanaerobaculia; order Thermoanaerobaculales; family Sulfomarinibacteraceae; genus CAZEJK01. Next base: position 44,562 of record CAZEJK010000008.1, on the reverse strand, counting down.
CCGACTCGAGGCGTTGGGTGAGGCTCCGGCTGTCGACGATCCGGGGGCCGTCGAGGCGTGGGTTGCCGAGGGAAGGAGCATCTACGAGCGGTACGCGCTGGAGTACCGCCGGCGACACGCCGAGTGGTGCGGCGAGGTGGCGCGGCACCGTATCTGGAGCTGGCAGCCACCGTCGCTCGCGCACCTGCGGCACCTCGGTCTCGCCGACGAGCTGGAGGCGGTCGAGCAGTGTCGGCGGCGCGCCGCTTCCCGTCGTTGTACCGGTCTTTCGGACATGGAGTACGCACCGCGGTGCGTCTGCGGCTACGACGGCGAGAGCGCGCCGGTGGCGGAGGATCTGGAGCGGTTCGATACGGTGGCCGAGCGCATCGAGCGGGCGGTGGAGCAGTTCTTCCAGCAGGGCTCGGTCCGTGAGCGGATCGCGGAGTGGCACGCCGATGGGATCGAGGGGAGCGAGGCCACGGCGGCGTACCTCGAGGGCGAGGCGACAGTTCCGGACGTCCGTGACATCCGCTTGCTCGATCAGCATCTGGCAGGTCTCGAGCTGGTGCATGAGCTGCCCGTGGCCGAGCTCATGGACGGCCTCACCGGGCGCACCTGGACGCCGGAGGCGTTGGCGGAGACGGTGGCCAACCGGCTCAAGGGACTGCGGTGGACCCGTGTGCGCCTGATCGCGGAGGAGGGGGGCTCGCTCGATGAGCGGGCGGTCGCGTGGTGTGTGCGCCAGGCGTTGCGGTACGGCGAGCCGTTGCCGGAAGGCATCCCGCGGTCCGCCATCGAGGGGCAAATGGCCAGACTGTCGCCCGATGCGGTGGCATCCCGTGCTGTGGGCCGCCTGCAGAGCCTCCGTCTGCCCGAGGCTGCCGAGGATCGGATTGTGGGCTGGCTGATCGAAGGCCAGGTCGCGTTGCCGGAGCACGGCGAGATCAGCTCGCCGCTGATCGCCGCGGTCCGCGAGCTCCTCAGACCATCGTCGCCGGAGAGCCCGGAGGAGCTGGGGCGGCTTGCGGCGGCGCTGTACGGTCAGCATCCGCGGCTGGCAGAGGTCGCCGGTGAAGCCTGGCTGGAGCGGCTCGAGGGACTGGCCCGGCACGAGGCTGTGCAGTCGGTTCCTGAGCTGGTGGATGTGCTCGCTGGAGAGCTGGAGCGCGTCTGGATCGTGATCGACTGCCTGGGACTGCCACTTCTCGATACGGTGGGTTCTGCGCTCGACGAGGCGCTGAGTGGGTGGCGCCGGGCAGAGACCTCCTGTGCCAGCGTGGCGGCGCCAACCACGACCGATGGTTGGCTGCGAGGGTTGGCGGAGGCCGGCATCCAGCACCCGCTGGAGAAGGTGAACGTCATTGACGAGCTGCTCCATGAGCGGGCCGAGACGTTTGCCAACCTGGCTCGTCTCGCCACGGTGGAGCTCGAGGTGGCGATGCGGTCGGTTGTCCGCCGGCTCGACGCGGGCTCGCCGCTGCTCGTGCTCTCAGACCACGGCTTCCGATTGGCCGCCGATGGCCGGAGCTGGGTGCACGGCGGTGACTCCGCCCTAGAGCGGCTCGTGCCGGTTCTCCGGTTCGATCCGCGGTGACGCGAGAGGAAGCACCGCTCCGATCGCCGTGGCACGCGCGGGCCACTCCAACCGGATTCCGGAGCTCTCCGATTGTGGCAGCCGGCGTCTCGCCGGCGGGCGGGCGGAAAGGGCCTGCCACCCCAAGCCAGCCAACGCAGCCTCCCCGGCACCGGCACTGGCCCCGGCCCCCGTCCCGGAAGCCGGTAGCCGGCCCCGGACCTGCGAAGCCCCGACCATCGGGTTGACCAGCACGCCTCCTGGTTGCTGCCCCACCGGTACCCACCACCGAACCCCGCACGCCAACCACCGAGCCACGAAGCCCAAGCACCTGGTCGACCCACAAGCTCCCATTTCGCTGCATGGCCATCATCCGGGTCCGGCAACCGGCTGCCGGGGCCGGGGCCGCCGACCGCGACCGGGGCCGGGCAGTGCTCCGATCGGCTCGGTCGTCCAATAGCTCGCGAGCCGTCCACCCGGCCCACTGTTCCATCAGGATGAGAGGCTCCGCTCCAGCCGGATGATGCGGCCGTACAGCGGCCGATGGAGCGGGGCGTGCTCTCGGTACAGCGAGATCAGCTCGGCGACCTTTCCGGCGCGTCGTGCGTCGGTCTCCAGCGCCGTCAAGAACTTCCACGAGCGCATGTTGCGTTCGAACACCCGCACGAACAGGTCGAAGGCGAGGTCTGGAATCTTGGCGTGGTGGCACGCCCATGCGACACGCCGCACGTCGATGTCCGACATGCTGGCCAGGTGCTGCCGGAGCTGCTCTCGCAGTCTGCGCAGCTGACCCTGCCCGGCGAGCCGCTCCAAATGCTCGGCGAGGAGCTGACCGGAGACCTCCTCACCGAGCTCGGCCAGAGTCTCGACCTCGTTGGCGAGCTTCTCCGCCGGAAGCTGGCGCGCGATGAGCCGCTCGCGCTGGACCGCGGCCAGCTCGTCGTCAGGGAGCCTTCGCAGGAGCTGGTCCAGGGCAACGAGGGCGCGCTCGAGGTCACCGCGGCGCTCGCACAGCCACGCCAGGTCCCGGCCCACGGCGGGGTGCTCGTCCACCAGCGGCGCGAGGTACGTCTCCGCCTCGTCGAGCTCGCCGAGCTGGGTCAGTGTCTTGCCGAGCCAGCGCCTGACGCTCCAGTGGTCGCCGGCTCGCAGGCTTTCGCGCAAGCGTTCGGCGGCAAGCTCGTAGGCGCGCTGGGCGTAGGCGACTCGACCTGCGAGGTACAGGATCCGTGGCGAGCGCGGGTGCTCCGCGATCAGGCGCTCGGCCAGCGCCTCGGCCTCTTCGAGGCGGCGAGTCTTCAGCAGTAGCTCCAGATGCCCCCCACGAGTCTCGACCGCGAGCGGATCGTCCTGGTCGAGGCGTGCCAGGATCGTCTCCGCCTCGTCCCAGCGACCGTGGCGCAGCGCCGTGGCGAGATGGCGTCTGAGAACCTTGGTGCTGCTCGCTACCGTGTTCGACACGAGCCTAGCTTAGGGCTCGCGCAGAAATAACTCCAACGTCTCGCATCTCACCTGCACCACATCTTCGGCCCGCCCTCACTCACGAAATCCTCAACGTAGGCAAGGCTACGCCTGCGGTTCCGTTCGATCGGGCGAACCAAATCTGTGGCACAGTCGAGCGCGAGTACGCCGAAGCTATTTTGCGCGAGCCCTTACCGCGGCGTCTCCTCGATCGCTTCGGCCACCGGCGCTGCGACCTTCTCACGAGCGCGGCGAGACCGCTCCACCAGCAGGTAGAGACACGGAACGAAGACGAGGGTGACCAGCATCGAGGTCAGGAGGCCGCCCACCACCACCCGCGCCAGCGGGGCCTGAATCTCGCCGCCCTCGCCGAAGCCGATGGCCAACGGGAGCATGCCCAACGCGGTGGTCAGCGTCGTCATCAGGATCGGCCGCAGCCTGCGCTGGCCGCCGGCGATGAGCGCCTCATACAGCTCGAGGCCGTGCTCCCGGCGCATCAGGTTGACGTAGTCCACGAGCACGATGGCGTTGTTGACCACGATGCCGACCAGCACGATGGCGCCGAGGAACGAGTTCATGTTGAAGGTGGTGCCCGTGAGGAGCAGCGCGAGCACAACACCAACGGTGGCGAACGGGACCGCCGTCATGATCACCAGCGGCTGGCGGAGCGACTCGAACTGCACGGCCATGACGGTGTACACCAGGAACAGGGCGAGGACGATGCCGATCGACAGCTCGGTGAACACCTCCTGCTGCTCCTGGTACTCGCCACCGAGGGTCACTGCGAAGCCCTCCGGAACCTCAAGGGTGGCCAGCTGCGTCTCGAGATCGGAGACCACGTCGCCGAGATCGCGTCCCTCGATGGAGGCGTTGACCCTGAGGACACGCTGCTGGTTCTCGCGTTCGATCGTGGCGGGACCTTGCCGGCGCTCGATCGTGGCGACGGCGCTCAGCGGGATGCGACGGCCGTCGCCCGCGATCATCGGCAGGCTTTCCAGCTGCTCGACGGTGCGCCGCTCGCTCTCCGGCAGCAGCACCCGGACATCGTACTCGTCGCCGCGCTCGCGGAAGCGTGTTGCCACGCGGCCGAGCACGTAGTGCTCCACCGTCTCGGCAACGTCGGCGCCGGCCAGCCCGAGCTCCGCGGCACGGGCCCGGTCCACACGGACCATCACCTCGAGCTTGCCTTCCTCCCGATCGAGCCGTGGCTCTGCGACGCCGGGGACGGACGCCATGACCTCCCGTACCCGGTGGCCGAGCCGGTCGGCCACCTCGAGGTCGTGCCCCCAGATCTCCACCGACAGGCGGTCACCGCCGCCACGCAGGAGCCGCATCAGGATGTTCGAGGAGCTTTCGCGAACCCGGATCTGGGCCCCGGGTGTGTCGGCCACCGCCTGGCGGACGCGGGAGGCTGCTGCCCATACCGACAGGCTCCGCTCGGAGGCGGGCACGAGCATGAGCTGGACCGAGCCCTGGTTGCCGGCTGCCGGCCGCCACCACGAGTCCGGGCCGGCGCTGGTGATCACGTGGTCGAGGGCTGCGTCGGGGAGCACACCACGGACCTCTGCTTCGAGCTTCTGCATGACACCGATCGTCGTTTCCACCGGCGTGCCGACCGGCAGCTCGACATCGATGTCGAGGCGACCCTCGTCGGTCTCGGGCATCAGCTCGAAGCCGATCATCGGGGTGAGAAGCAGCGACGCCACCAGCAGCCCGACCGACAGCACCAGCACGCGAGCTGGATGCCGTAGAGCGCGGCGGAGCAGTCGGACGTAGCGTGCATCCAGCACGTCGAGCACCTGCCTCGAGGCGGCCCAGAGGCGTGCTAGGGGCCCGTGTGTCGTTCCGTTCGGAGCGCGGAGCAGCTGTGCGGAGGCCGATGGAACGAGGGTCAGTGCGACCGTGAGAGCGCACAGCAGGGCGAAGCAGACGACCACAGCCATCTCCTTGAAGAACACCCCGGCGAAGCCCGGGATGAACACCACGGGTGCGAACACGGCGACGGTGGTCAGAGTGCCGGCGACGATCGCCAGGGAGACCTCGCGGCTGCCCTCGATGGCGGCATCGCCGCGTCGCTGGCCCTCGCTGCGCTTGCGATGGATGTTCTCCAGGACGACGATAGCGCTGTCGACGAGCATCCCCACACCGAGTGCGATGCCGCCGAGGGAGATCACGTTCAGGCTGAGCTCGTACACATACATCAACGCGAACGTCGCGAGCACGCTGATCGGGATGGCGGTGGCCACCACCAGCGTTGCGCGCACGTCTCGCAAGAAGAACAGCAGGACGCAGATCGCGAGCAGCGCGCCGAACAGCGCGCCGAGCTGGACGTTGCCCACTGCTTGCTCGATGAAGGTGGAGCCGTCCCAGAGAACGCGGAGCTGCAGCCGGCCCGCGTAGTCGCTGTTGATCGCGTCGATCTCCCGAGACAACGACTCGGCGACCTCGACGGTGTTGGCGCCGGAGCGCTTGTTGACGCTCATTCGGATCCCGGGCTCGCCGTCGATCCACAGCTCGTTGGTGAGCTCGCGGAACGTGTCCGCCACCTCTCCGAGGTCCGCGACGCGGATCGGTCGGCCGTCGCGCGTGGTGACCACCGTCTGCGCCACCTCCGCCGGGCTTTCGAACTCGCCGACGGTGCGCACGAGCACCTCGCGTCCGGTTGCCAGGGCATCGCCGGCAGAGACGTTGCGGTTCTCGCGGGCCAGGGCCGCGCTGACCTGGCGCGCGGTCAGGGACAGTGCTGCGAGCCGGTCCGGGTTGAGCCGGACCTGGATCTCGCGAACGCGTCCACCGCGGACCTGGACCGCAGCCACGCCCGGAACGCGCTCGAGCCGCCGCGACAGGGTCTCCTCGGCCAGGTAGCGCAGCCGGCGCGCATCGCCGGAGCCGGACAGCCCGAGAAAGGCAACTGGAAAGTCGGACAGGTTGAACTTCCAGATCGATGGCACATCGGCGTCCTCTGGCAGCCGCGTACGCAGACGGTCGAGCTGCTCGCGCACATCGTTGACGGCCTCCTCGAGATCCACACCCCACTCGAAGCGGAGCGACACCCGGCTGAGCCCCTCGGCCGAGACGGCCTGCAGCTCGTCCACGCCCTCGATGGTGGACAGCACCTGCTCGATCGGTCGCGTGATCAGGGTCTCCATCTCCTCCGGAGCGACGCCTTCGTACGAGGTCGTCACCGAGATGCGTGGCAGGTCCACCTCTGGCATCAGGTCGACAGCGAGGCGACGGGCGCCCACCAACCCGAAGATCACAACGGCCAGGAACACCATGCCGGTGCCCACCGGCCGGCGAACGGCGATGCGTGGCAGGTTCACCGGTCTTCTCCCGGCTCTGGCGTGCTTCCAGGTCCCTCGACGATGCGCACCGGACTGCCGTCGGCCAGCTCCTCGTGGCCGAGCGTCAGGACGCGTTCGCCGTCGGTGAGATCCCCCTGGACGGCCGCGGTCTCGCCTTCGAGCTCGAGAATGCGGACCTCCCGCCACTGCGCTGCACTGAGCTCCTCGTGACCCGGAGCCACAAAGACTCCTCGGCCCACCTCGCCGTCCCGCATGCGCTCGATCACGGCGGCGCCGGGCACCAGCACGGCATCGGCGATGACGTCGAGCTGGACGTTGACATCGGCGTACATCCCCGGCCGAAGGGCAGGGCTCTGCTCTCCGAGCTCACCCTCCACCAGCACGGAGCGGTCGGTGCGCGCCACCTCTCCGGAGATCCGCACCACCGCTCCCGCGAACTCCTGTGCCCCCGTCGCCTGGGTCGTGACCGTGAACGGCGCGCCAACCACCAGACGGCCGAGCAGCCGCTCCGGTGCGCGAAACTGGACGAGCAGCGGTCTGTCCTGGACGAGGCGTACGATCGGCGTGCCCGGTTGCACCACTGCGCCCGGGTCCAGGAAACGCTCTGCAACGGTCCCCGTGAACGGAGCGCGGACCTGGGTCTCGGCGAGCTGCTCGTCCAGCCGTGCGGCCCGCGCCTGGGCCTGCTCGATCTGCGCCGCGACCGCGCCTGCCTCCGCCTTCATGGTGGCCAGCTGTGCCTGCAACCGCTCCAGCTCCTGAGCGGAGATCAGGTTCGAGGCGGCCAGCTCGCTCCCCCGTGCGAGCTCGCTCGAGGCCTCGTCGAGACGGGCCCGGGCGCGCCGCAAGTTGGCCTCGAGCACCCGGATCTGCTCGCTCTGCTCCTGCCGCTCGCGGACCAGCTCGGCGGCGTCGATGACCGCAACCGTTTCGCCAGCCTCGAGCCGGTCACCGGGCCGGACCCGGACGGACTCCAGCCGTCCGGCCACGCGCGGGGACAGCGCTGCGGCCTCGGCCACCAGCTCGCCCGGTAGCTGTCGCTGGACGCTGAGATCGCCGCGCGCCGTCAGCACGGCGCGAACCGGTACCGGGCGCACGGCCGGCTCGGTGCGCGCGGCGCCAGGGCCGCCTGTGAGCAGAACCACGCCGAGCACCACCAGCGCGACTGCGGTGACGAGAGCCGCAGGCCACAGCCATCGCGGGCGGCGATGTGGCTGCCGCATGGTGTCGGATGTTTGTACGTCATCACGAGAAGGATCGGACACGCCGTCATCAACGTGCCAGGACGAGTGGACATGGTGCATCGAGAGGCTCCTCAGATACGAGACCCTGGACGGCGTGCGACGACACACTTCGGACGCACGCGGGCCTTGGCATACTACTACGAAAAAGCCGGTCCAGAGTTGCGCCGGGCTGTCAGCACGCTGTCCCGGCTCAGCTCAGGTCTGCTGTCAGGTGGACAACACTCTGCTACCAGGAGATCACGACTCCGACCTGGTACCTGCGTGGCTCGAGGAGCAGCCGGTCCTCACCGAACGTCGTGAACTCGGGATGGTTATGCGCCTCGGTGATGCGGATGGGGACAGCTCGACGTCGCTGGTGTTGGAGCGCAGCTGGCCCGCGGCGAAGAACCAGAGCCGCTCACGGACCAGCAGTCCCCCCAGAGTCACACCGGCGTCGTACTTGTCCTCCCTGACGGCCTGGAGGCGAGGATCGTCGGTTTCGAAGCTCTCGTACATTCCGGATCGCCGGAGGTACAGCTCGGCAGCTCCGGTGAGCGTCGGCCCACCGTCCTTGGTGGCGAGGTTCGCGACGTAGCCCGCACCACCGCCGTACTCGGCGGGAACACCGGAGGTGATCACCTCGAGCTCGGAGATGACCGAGTTGTGCAGGGTGAACGCGGCGGTGCCGCCGGCCATGCCTGTGATGTTGAAGCCGTCGAGGTAGTAGACGTTATCGCGGGAGCCCGCCCGGCCAACGGGGATCGCTGGCCTGAGCGCTCCAGTTGGGAACGAGGTGTGAATCATACTGAGACGCAGACGCGAATCCAAGTGTCTGTGGCCATCGATGTGACATGCGCGTGACGGTCGGTGGGGTCGCCGGCGGTGATTGGCGGGCTGTGTTCGTGTCTGCGCGCTGCGTCAACGCTGCTACACTGAAACGAAGCGTTCGCTGATGTGAACAGAGTGGGTTCTTGAACGACTGGGCCGGTGCCCGAGGGGGTGTCATGTCGTTTCGATCTGGTGCTCTGGTGTTGGTCGTGGCGGTAGGGTTGGCCGTGCCCTGCGGCGCCGCCATTACGATCTCGGGAACGGTCAGCGGACCCTCCGGACCGCTGGCCGATGCTCCTGTGATCGGCTGGTCCGATGGGGGTGAGCCGGACGAGACGGTCACCGCCGCCGATGGATCGTACTCGCTGTCGGTGTCGCCGGGGATGGTGGGGCTGATGGTGCGTCCGGCGATCGAGACCCGGCTGGTGCAGCGGTCGATGATCCTCGGTCAGCTGGACAGCTCGATGCAGGTGGATGTGGCGTTGCAGGCCGGAGCGCTGCTCTCGGGTGCGGTTCTCGAGCCGGACGGGACGTCGCTGCAGCAGGAGCTGGCGGTCGACGTGCGGCCGGTGGTGCATCCGCTGGAGGCCTCCGAGTGGCTCAGTGCCGAGGTGCTCGGCGGGACGTTTCGGCTGGTTGTTCCTGTCGATGTGGTGTGGCTCAGGGTCAGTGGTTGCGAGCCACTGTACTCGCCGCACGTTGGCGCCGACGCCCGCAGCGGGGATGTCGCCGGCATCGAGATCCATCTCCAGCGACGCCCATCGCCGCCGTTCCCTGTCGATCCTCCGAACGCCTCGCGGATCTCGGTGGGTGGGATCGACGGGGTCGGCGAGGCGGCGGTGACGGGAGCGGCCGGCGCGGCGATGCCGTACTCGAGGGTCCTGGTCGTGAACCTCGGGTCCGGGCAGCAGGAGACCTCGGTTGCGGCGGCCGATGGTAGCTTTTCGGTGCGGGTGTTCGCGCCGCCGGGCTCGCCGCTGTACGTCAAGCACGGGGCGCCGGATGACCGCTGGTTGGAGCTGGCGAACGGGCTTGCCGAGCACGTCAACCCGTACCCGGGTACCGTGCTGCACGTTCCGTTCGGTGGCTGGCCTCGGTTCGCCGCGGTCGGTGCCGCTGGGATCACAATGGACGACGACTGGCTGACCCGCAACACCGTCGGGACGGCGTTCTGGCTCGAAGGCGAGATCGTCGGCGGTCGGATCGTCCAGGCCGGCAGCACGGTGCAGGCCGTCGGACAGCTGCACCTGTATAGCCCGGCGTTTGATGCCACGACCGACTCCAGCGCGATCTCCAGCGGTGGCTGGGTGTCGCTGGCGCCGCTGGTGGATGCCGATGGCAAGGCTGTGGAGGCCATGAGCTCATACCTGTCGGGGAATCTGACCTCGACCGGGCTGCCAGTTCAGTCCGGGCTTGGCCTCGGGATCGGGGTTCCGGCCGAGATTACCGTGGGCAGCTTCTCCAGGGTGGGAGAGCACGCCTTCGAGGCCGACTGGCAGCTTGACCTCGAGCTCCCCGAGGATCTTCCTTCGGGTACGTACCGGCCGCGTGTGGAGGTGTTCGTGAATGGCGTGCCGAGCTCCAGCGAGTGGATCGCTGCGCACCTGTTCGGGGCCACCACGCACCCGGCGGACGCCGTGCTCGCTCCAATTGTGGTCGGCTCACAGCCGCCATCGGTGCGACTCCCGTGGCACCTCGGGTACGAGCATCCTACGCTGGGAACGCGAGGCACACGGGCACTGGAGGACTCTGACTGGTTTCAGCTCGCGCCGCAGATCGTCACCCAGGGTGCTCCCCACCTCGTGCCGCCGTTTGACCTGGCAACCGGCGAGCCGATCACCTACCGGTTGGAGCCGTTCATCCCGATGATCGCGTTCACAGACCGGCGGCTGCCGAGCCGCCCGTGGATTCCGTTGCGGCTCCCAGGGGGAGAGCTGACGGTCGAGATCGAGCGTCCGGACGGCTCGTTCGTCGGGATCGGTCCTGAGCCGTTCATGCAGTCGTTCAGCCGGACGGCAACCACTTTCGGTGGCGCGGATCTGAACCCCGGCACCCAGCAGATGAACGACGCGTACTCCCTGACAACCAACGACCCGGCGTTCCGAGTCGAGCTCGATCAGTACGGGCTCCACCGGGTGGAGATGGTTGGGATTGTCGAGGACGTCTGGGGGATCACCTACGAAGGAGGCGGCACCTACGAGCTGTGGGTGGCGCACCCGCTCGACATCGATCCCGGCGTGCTGCCCGGGACGCCGCTGGAGGTGGGCGACGCGATCAATCCGAGTGTGCAGCTGCACCCGCCGGTGCCCGCCACCATCGAGCTCACGGTCACCCTCGATCCAGACTCGGACCCCGACCGGCGTGTGGTGAAGACCATCACCGGCGAGGCCAACCAGTACGGGGTGTTCGCCGGCGCGGCCGAGGCGCTCACGGTCGATCAGGCCGGCGAGGTACGGGTCGATCTGGTGGCGTCGTACACGGCGCCCGACGGTACGATGTTCATGGGCGCCATGCGCTGGGGTGGCATCGTCATGACGCCACCCGCCGAGGTGGAGCTGGTGGCGCACGGCCGGCGGGGAGTCGACTGCATGACCACCGTTCCGGCTGCGTGGCTGGTGTTTGCGGAGGATCTCGACCTCGAAGGGGTGTGCCACACATACAACGCGTATCACAACGGCGACGTTCTCTGGAGCCGTCTCAGCGACGGCGAGGTCGGCGGAGATGCGCTGCTCGCCGTCGGGACGGTTCAGGACCCGTTCGGAGGGATCGGCGACACGATCACGTCGCGCCTGCGGGGTATGATTCCGGAGCTCGACGACGAGATGGAGGAGCGACTTGCCGCTGGCGAGCTTCCGCTGTACTCCACGACCAGCTCCGGCGAAGCTCCCAGGCTGTTTCCGAGCGAGCTGGAGCAGATCGCGTACAGCTACCGGTCGTCGCAGCGCCCGGGCGTGCGCGTACGGGAGATGATCAGCGACGACTCGCACGACGGCGGTTACTGGCGGCTGGATACGTTGTATGACGACCAGCCCGGTGTCGGGCTGCTCGGCGACCAGCCCCACGACTTCAAGTTTCAGTACGTGGGTGTGGTGTATCACGACGTGGTCAATGACATTCGCCAGTACGTGGGTCAGGGCAGCGGCTGGGTGTTCATCCCGGACGACGATCCGGCGGGCACTCGGGTGATGCCCCCGTTCGCCGGGCCGGGCAACGGCGGCTGGACCACTCGCGGTGGCCCGTTGCTCACTCACGATGGCGAGGAGATCCATCTGCTCGTCGTCCTGACCGGAACCCATCCCGGAGCGGTGCTCGAGGTGGGTGAGACCTTCCGCCTCGCCGGGCACCTGATGCCGACCCTGCCGAGCCAGGTGGATCTGACGCTGACCGCGCCGGACGGCAGCGAGCACAGCCTGGAGGTGCAGGCCAACTCCGTGGGCTACTTCTATGACCCGACGCAGAACGTGGTCGTCGACCAGGCCGGTGTGTGGACGGCGGAGCTGACCGCGTGGCACGACGGTACGTGCTCGGGTGGTCATACGATGGCACCGTACCCGTCGGGCACCGTGCTCGGCGCGGACGACGGGAGGTTCGAGGTCTATGTGGTGCCGGCCGGCAGCGAGCCACTCCAGATTCTGAGCCCTCGCGCCGGAAGGCTCACGTTTGCGGATGCTGTGCACCCGATCTCGGTGCGCGGCCGGGCGCCGGTAGCGCCGCAGGTGGCCTACACCATCACGATGCCTGGCTGGATCCTCGAGCAGGGCATGGCGACGACATCCGGCGACAGCTTCGAGATCGTCTACGATCCGGTCACGTTGCAGCAGCGCTTTCCGAACATCGATCTGGTCGGTCGTGACGCAGCTGGTCCCGGGCTCGCGGACACCGTGTTGATCACCATGTACGCCAACCAGAGGGCGGCTACGGTGTCGCTTGAGGGCCAGCAGGTGGCAGTCGGCGACCAGCTGCTGCCGCCGCGGCCGCGCCACGCCGGCGGTCGCGCTGGAAGGTAGCATCGGCTGGTGCCACGAGCCGCGATCAGCGCAGCGGTTTCACTTTGGGAGTGCTTCAGAGTAGGTGGATGGGGCCATCGGGATCGAGATCGGGATCGAAATCGGGATCGATGCACTATGACGCTGGGACACGGGAAGCCGGAAGTCTACCGACCATCGATCGGCTACGTCGCCTGGGTGTACGAGAAGGCCGAGGCCCGTGCCCATCGCATGGTGGCGATGCTCAGCCGACTGGGCGGGAGAGGGTACCAGGTTCAGGAGGATCGCGCGGCCTACGGCGAGGAAGACGCATCCGATCCCGATCCCGATAGCGATTTCGATTTGGAGGAACACGACAACGAGCCCCAACCATGCGTTCCAGGCGCCGCTTGACGGCGCGCCTGAACGCGACGTTGGCAGGCGCGGGATGAGATGTATGGCGAGTATGCCTGTGAACTTGGCTGCCGTGGCGTCATCCCATCCTCGCCCTTCCGGCGGCTTGCCGGCCGTCTGGGTTGATCGGCGCCATTGTATCGGGATTCAGCGGTGTCGGGTGTCGGTGCGCGCGCGGAAAAAAGCCCGCGGCCTGAGCCGCGGGCTGAGGTTGACGGCAGACCGCGATCACCTGCGTCGCAAGGCGAAGGCGGCGGCGAGAGCGATCAGGACAACCATCACGGCCATGCCGATCGGGTCGAGGGCCGGGATGGCATTGCGACCCACGGTGATGGACGTCGGGTCGTCGTCGTCGGTCGTAGTCGGGTCATCCGACGGCTCGTCCCCGTCGGTACCGGTGACCGTGGCCTGGTTGACCACGGTCCAGGTTGTGCTCGCCAGCGGCTCCAGCGCCGTGCTGAAGGTCACCGTCCGGGTGGCCCCGGCCGGCAGCGAGTCGACGGTCACCAGCACCTCCTCCGCGCCGCCGTCGAAGGCGCCGGCGTCCGCGTCGAGGGCGTCGGTGAGCATGGTCGCATCCAGCGCGATGGTGCCGGCCACGTACGAGGTGTTGGTCGGGATCGGGTCGACGAACTGGAGGTTCACCGCCTCCTGGTTACCGATGTTGGTGATCGCCACGGTCCAGGTGACGATGTCGTTGGGCTGGTAGCCCCAGTTGGTGGCCGGATCGGAGACCGACTTGGCGACCTCGACGGCGCTCGACAGGTCGAGGGTGTCGGTGTCCGTGTCGGTGTTGTCGTCCGGCGTCGGGTCGTCGCCGTTGCTGCCGTCGTCCACCGCGGTGGCGGTGTTCGTCAGGACCCCCGGCACGCCGGCGGCCTGGTCGGGTACCGTGATGGTCACGGTCCGCGTGACGAATTCGCCAACCTCCAGGTCGAAGGTCGGCCACTCGACGACGCCGGGGGCCGTCTCGAAGCCGCCGTCCGAGGCGCTCGCGAACAACGTGCCACCCGGCAGGGTGTCGGTCAGCACGATGCCGGTGGCGCCGATGGTGCCGACGTTGTCCACCGTGATGGTGTAGGTCAGCGAGGTCGGCGGTGTCACCACGGTGAGGCCGTCGTCCTTGGCGACGACCAGGTCCGGCTCGGCCTCGAGGTCGGTCTGGGTCGGGTCGTCGTCGGTCGGGGTGTCCGGGTCGTCAGTCGGCTCGCCGTCCGGATCGCCGTCTGATGCAACCAGGCCCTGGTTGGCGACCCGGGTGGTGCCCGCCGGCAGCGGGTTGGCGATGACGGCGTCGAAGCGGACGGTCACCGTCGCGCCGGGGTCGACGACGCCGATGTCCACGGCCACGCCGGTATCGCCGGCCGTGTTGCCCGATGTCACCGTTCCCTGCGAGGTCACCACGGAACCCGCCACCAGCGCGGTGAGCGGATCCGGTGTGTCGGTGAAGACCACGCCGGTCGCGGCCCCGGCGCCGACATTCTCGATCACGGTGACGTAGCGCAGGGTGTCGCCCGGGCTGGCCACCGAGTTGGCGTCGGCGTCGACCACCAGGGTGTCGAGCTTGGTCGCCTCGAGCTCCGACAGGTCCGACACCGGGGTGTCGGTGGGGTCGTCGTCGGCCGGGGTGTCCGGGTCGTCGGTGGGTTCGCCGTCGGGGTCGTCGTCGGAGGTGACCAGGCCCTGGTTGGCGACCTGACTGGTCCCGATCGGGAGCGGGTCGTCGATGGTCACCCGGAAGGTGACGGTGGCTGTGGTCCCGGCGGTCAGGGTGCCGAGGTCGACCTCGACCACGGTGTCGCCGCCGGTGTTGCCGACGGTGACCGCACCCTGGGTGGTGGTCACCGAGCCGGCGACCAGGGTGGTGTTGGCGTCCGGGGTGTCGGTGAACACCACACCGGTCGCGTCCGCGGTACCGGAGTTGGCCACCTCGACGGTGTACTCGAGCACGTCGCCCGCCGACGGGCTACCCGAGCTGTCGGCGTCGTCGAACAGCGCGTCGCCCTTGATGGCGTCAACCACGGGCTGCTGGCCCACCGGGGTGTCGGTGGGGTCGTCGCCGGCCGGGGTGTCCGGGTCGTCGGTCGGCTCGCCGGTGACGGTGTCGCCGTACACCAGGCCCTGGTTGCTGACCGAGGTGACCGACGGATCCAGGGGATCGTCGACCACGGCGTCGAAGGTGACAGTAACGGCCGGACCCACGGCCAGGGTGCCGACGTCGACGCGGACGGTGGTGTCGCCGGCGGTGTTGCCGGAGACCACCGTGCCCTGGGTGGTGGTCACCGATCCGGCGACCAGGGTCAGGTGGGCGCCGGGGGTGTCCTCGAAGATCACGCCGGGCACGGCCACGTCGCCGGTGGCGGTGAGTTCCACCGTGTAGCGGAGGGTGTCGCCGCCGTCCAGCTGGCCGTCGCCGTCGCCGTCGTCGAACAGGCCGTCGGCCTTGGTGGCCTCGAGAGCCGGAGACACGGTCACCGGCGTGTCGTCGGTGTCGGAGTTGTCATCCGGGGTCGGGTCGTCGCCGTTGCTGCCGTCATCCGCGATCGAGACCGCGTTCGTGAGGGTGTCGACGCCGAGCTGGATCGGATCGTCCACGGTGACCGCGAAGTCCGCCGTGCCTCCGGCGCCCGGGGCCACCATTCCGACCGCGAGCGTGCAGGTGGATCCGGCCGAGGCGTCGGGTGTGCACACCCATCCAGGTGTGGACGAGGCCGCGTCGAAGGTAGTGTCATCCGGCACGGTTTCGGTGAGCACCACGCCCGTGGCGTCCTGGTCGCCGACGTTGTCGTAGGCGAGCGTCCAGGCATATGTCTGGCCGGGAACCACGGTCACACCGCCGTCGTCCTTGGTGATGACCAGGTCGGGCACGGCCACCAGTGGCGTGTCGTCGGAGTCCGAGTTGTCGTCCGGGGTCGGGTCGTCGCCGTTGCCGCCGTCGTCGGCGATGGAAGCCGAGTTGGTGGTCAGGTCGATCCCGTCCGGCAGATTGGCGTCCACATCGGCCGCGAACACCGCGCTGCTGTTCGCTCCAGCCGCCAGCGCACCGATGGCCAGCGTGCAGGTCGAGCCGGCCGAGCCATCGGGCACGCAGACCCACCCAGCCGTGGAGGTGCCGGTGTTGAAGGTGGTGTGGAGCGGGACCGTCTCGGTGAGCACCACGCCGGTGGCGTCCTGGGTGCCGTTGTTGGCGTAGCTCAGCGTCCAGGCGATGGTGTCGCCGGTTCCGGCGGTCGCGCCACCGTCGTCCTTGGTCAACGTCAGGTCCGGCGCCGCGTCCAAGGTATCGGTGTCCGTGTCGGTGTTGTCCCCAGGGGTTGGGTCGTCGCCGTTGAGGCCGTCGTCGGTCACGGTAGCGGTGTTGACCAGCGACGCGAGACCGGAGGCGGCCGGCTGGTCCACCGTCACCGTCACGGTGCGGGTGACCGCGTCGCCGGCGGCGAGGCCGAAGGTCGGCCAGGTGACGACTCCGGACCCGGGCACGGTCTCGGATCCGCCGTCTGACGCCGCCGAGAAGCTGGTGCCCACAGGCAGCGTGTCCGTCACCGCGACGCCGGTGGCGTCCTGGTTGCCGACGTTGGAGATGGTCAGGGTGTAGGTCAGGGTGTCGCCCGGTGCCGCCGTGGCCACACCGTCATCCTTGGTGATGACCAGATCGGGCACGGCCTCGACCGGGGTGACGGTGGGATCGTCGTCGCCCGGCAGATCCGGGTCGTCGGTGGGTTCGTCGGGCAGCTCGCCGGAGGCGAAGGCGCCCAGGTTGGCCACGGCGGTGACGCCCGTGGGCAGCGGCGAGTTCACCACCACGTCGAAGGTGATGGTCACCGTCGCCGTTGGCATGACGGTCCCCACGTCGACGCCGACGGTCACGTCACCGACGGTGTTGCCGACGGTGACGGTGCCCTGGGTCGTGGTCGCCGAACCGACGACCAGGGTCGTGTTGGCGTCCGGGGTGTCGCTGAAGACCACCGAGGTGGCGTCGGCGTTGCCCGAGTTGGTGAGCACCGCGGTGTAGCGCAGGGTGTCGCCCGGGTTGACCACGCCGTTGGTGTCGGCATCGATCAGGAGCGCGTCGACCTTGGTGGCGCCGAGGACCGGCGTGGTCGGCACGACCACGTCGAAGACGTCGCCGGTGACCAGGTCGTTGAGGCCGCCAGAGCCGTCGGCGCCAGTGCGCTCGTCCGGATCGGCGCCCGGTTGGGTGGTGAAGGTGGCGTTGGCCAGGTTCTGCACCGGCACGCCCACCGCCGCCGAGGGCGACAGCGTGGCGCGATAGGTGATGACCACCGGCGCGTCCACCAGCGTCAGGCTGGCCACGGTCCAGGTCAGGGTCTGGCCGGCCACCACCGGAGTGATGGGGCTGGACGAGGCGGGAACGTAGGTCAGTTCGGCGGGCAGGGTGTCCACGATAACGATGTCGTAGGCGTCGGCGTTGGAGCCCACGGTGTGGCGCAGGGTGAGGGTGAACTCAGCCTCCTGGCCGGGCTGGATGGTGCCGTCGGTGACGGCCTTGAGGAGCTCCAGATCCGGCTCCACCACCGTCAGGTCCAGGGGTTGGATGCCCGGCGTGCCGAGGTCGGCGTCGAAGGGACGGCTCACCGTGCCGCTGGGGCCGGTGAACTCGAGGGTCGCGTTGTTGCCGAGCACCGTGCCGTCCTGGTTGGCGGCCAGGTTCTCGACGGTGGCGGTGATGTCGATGGTGATCAGGTCGTTGGTGTCGTCACCGTCGGCAGGGTTCACCACCTGGCCGAGGTCGAAGGTCAGCACCTGGCCGGCCTGTCCCGGCGGCGGGGTGTAGCCGGTGGTGATGCCGAGGTTGCCGAGGCCGACCAGGGCCGACTCGAAGCGGAGCCCGTCCGGCAGGGTGTCGGTGACCACCACGTCGTCCACCGTCCCCTCGATGAGGCTGATGGTGAGGCGATAGCCGACCTCGTCGCCGATGGTGTACTCGTCGGTCGTCGCATCCGGGTGGAAGGCCTTGTCCAGGGACACCGGGTCGTCCACGGTGATGGTGGGCGAGGTGTCGCTCTCGTTGTAGTTGTCCAGGTCGGTGTCGTCTCCCTGGTCGGAGCTCGGCGTGGAGCCGTCGCGCTCGCCGGAAGTGGCGCCGTCCTGGGAGGTGAAGGTGGCGTCGACGCTGTTCTGGATCTGCTGACCCGGAATCACGTCGGTGGCCAGGGTCGCGTCGAAGGTGATGGTTACCGTGGCGCCCACCGGCAGGTCGAAGCCGGACGTCTTCCAGTCGCTCCCGTTGTTGGTGAAGGTGGGCGTCTCGGCGCCACCGGTGACGCTGGTCACCTGCAGATTGGTGGCGTTCTCGAGACCCGTGGGCAGCACGTCGGTGAGCACAACCTCGAAGGCGGTGGTGGTGCCGGTGTTGCCCACCGTGATCTCGAAGCTCACCGTGTCGCCGGCATCCAGGCCGGCGGTGGGCGAGGTGATCGCCTTGTTCAGGGTCAGGAAGGGTTCGCCGACGGTGACGGTCTCACCGTCGCTGAGCTGCAGGGCCGATCCGCCGCCCGGCGGGTCGAAGTCGAGGGTCACGGCGTTGTCCAGCGGCGTGTTGTTCTGCACCGCGAGGATGTTGTCCACCGTGGCCTGGTAGGTCAGGGTCGCGGTGAGGGCGCCGGAGGTGGCGTTGGCGAGGGTGCCGAAGGCCAACTCGAGCGTCTCCTGCCCGGCCACCGGCGTGTCGTCGGTGCGGGTGAAGTCGGTGGGTGCCAGCGACGAGGTCAGCCCCGCGCCGTAGACGATGTCCAGGGAGGCCGGAACGTAGGTGAGGCCCTCGTCCAGGATGTCGGCGAAGTCCGCGTTGGCGAGTTGGGCCAGAGCCGGCACGGTGATCACGACCTGGTAGTCCACCACGTCGCCGACCGCGTAGCGACTCAGCGGGTTGAGCACCGACTTGACCAGGTTGGCCTGGCCGACCTCGACGTCGGCGGAGTCGGCGGTGACGTGGTCGTTGACGGCGCCGTCGCCGGTGCGCTCACCGGTGGCGGTGCCCGCCGCACCCGGGGTGGCGCTGCCGGTGCCGTTGGTGCCAGGCAGCGACGTCCAGGTGACATTCGCGGTGTTGGTCAATGTGCCGGTGGCCAATGGACCCGGCGCGGTGCCGGTGTAGAAGATGGTCACGCTCGCGCCCTCTGGTAGGGTGTCGACGGTGATGTCCATGGTCGTGCCGGCTGAGTTGTCGGTGATGCCCGCGGCGCCACCGGTCGGGGTGATGGAATCCACGGTCAGACCGGTGAAGGCCGCCGGGAGGGTGTCGTTGATGGCGACGTCGTGGGCCGCGGCGCCGTTGGGGCCGCCTGGATTCGCGACCACAACGGTGAACACCACGTCACCACCGGCGGTGAGCAGGGCTGCTGGGGCCGCGCCCTTGGTGGCGGTGACGGTGGGCTCGGCCACGGTCACGGTGTCGGTGACGCCGGTCAGGGTCTGGATCTGGCCCAGCGGATCCAGGTACTCCAGGGTGAAGGCGTTGACCAGGTCAGTTCCGGCCTGGTTGCCGGCGGTGTTGGCCACCACACACTGGATCTCCAGAGTGAAGCTCTCGGCGTCCGCATCATTGTCGGAGTTGATCACCGAGCCCAGGAAGAGGCTCAGCACCTGTCCCGAGATGTCCAGCTCGGTGCCGTCGGCCAGCGCCACGAAGGTGCCGGAGGCGGCGGTGTTGACACCACCTGGATCGGTGGCGGCGGTGATACCGGTGTCGAAGGTCCGGCTCAGTCGCGCCGTGCCCGGAATGTAGGTCAGCCCGGTCGGCAGCGTGTCCACGAGCCGGACTTCGCCGGTGGTGCCCGGAGGCAGCTCGGCGCTCACCCGGTAGGTCAGCACCTCGCCGACGAGCACCGTCGGATCGGCGGAACCGGCCTCGGAGGTCGCGGTGAGGCTCTTGTCCAATCCGGCAGGTGTGCCGCCCGAACCGTCCGTGTCCACCGGGGTGAGGGTCGGGTTCAGGCCGTCGTCGTCCAGGCCGTTGTCATCCGACGGCGTGGGCGGCACGTTGTCGCCAACAACGGTCGCCTGGTTGGGAATGATGGTGCCGTCGGGCGTGCCCGCGTCCACCGTCACCAGGAAGACCACCAGCACCGTCGACCCCGGAGTCACGTTGCCGATGTTGACCAGCACGGGATCCTCGGTGACGACGATGCCCTGGCTAATGGCCACCGATCCTGGAACCAGCGTGGTGTCCGGCGGGATAGTGTCGCCGAGGTTCAGGTTGAGCGCGTCGGCGGCGCCGGTGTTGATGACCCGGATGATGTACTCGAGGGTGTCGCCCGGGTCGACCAGCCCGTCGCCGTCGTTGTCGATGGAGAGGAACCAGCGCTTCTCGACGTCCAGGGCCGGCTCGCCGGCAACGCCGTCCACCGCGGTGAACGAGGTCGGCTGCGCGCCGTCGGTGGGATCGTTGTTGCCGTCCGACGGCACCGGGTCGGTCTCAGCCGAGTCGGCGGCGGCCTGATTGACGAAGGTCTCGCGGTTGGGATCGGCGTCGGTGTCGAACAGCGGTGGACCGTCGATGGTGACAGCCACGCCGGCGGTCACCACCGAGCCGGCCGGAAGCGTCGGGATGGAGGCCGACAGCGCCTGACCCACCACCGAGATGGTGTTGCCGGCGCCGCTGATGGTCTCCGTACCGCCCACCGGCGTGAGGCCGTTGGGCACGGTGTCCGTCAGTGAGACGGCGGTCAGGTCGGTGTCACCCAGGTTCTGGATCACGAAGCTGTAGCTCATCGTGTCGCCGGGGGTGACGTCGCCGGAGAGGTCGGCGTCCACCAGCCAGAACACCGTCTTGGTGAACCGCAGCGGGTTGTCCAGGGACGGCGCGCCACCCACTGGGATGTCCGTGGGCTGGTCGCCGTTCTGGTCCACTCCGTCCACGTCGGTGGGTTCGGGCAGGGTCTGGTCGGAATCCACCGAGCCCTGGTTGGAGATGATGAAGCCCTCGGTGACGCCCGCGTCCACCGTCACCCTGAAGGTGATGGTCACAGTGGCGCCGTCGAGCATGGGACCGACGCTCACAACCAGGTTGGTCGGGTCGCTGTCGTCCGTGGTACCCGCCGAGGAGGTGAGGGTGGCAGCCACGTAGGTGGTGCCCACCGGAATCGGGTCGGTGAAGACCACCGAGGTGGCGTCGGCGCCCGAGTTGGTCAGGGTGACCTGGTATTCGAGGGTGTCGCCCGGCGTGACGTCGGTGGAGGCGTCGGCGTCGATGGCAAGCCCCACCGTCTTGACCGCGTCGATGAACGTTGTCTCGCCCACGCCCACGTCGCTGGTGTCGGCATCGGTGTAGCTGCGCTCGTCGGGATTGGCGCCCGGCCACGAGGTGGAACTCAGGTTCGCGCCGTTGGTGAGCACCGAGCCCGTGGCGACGGTGGCGTCCACCGTCGCGTCGAAGGTGATCGAGGTGCTGTCGTCGATCAGCGTCAGCGAGGCGATGTTCCAGGTCAGGACCTGGCCGACGACGCTGGTCGGCGGCAGACTGGCGGAGCCGCCCACGTAGGTCAGGCCCGCCGGCAGGGTGTCGACGACCTCGAGGTCGAAGGCGTCGGCCGTGGAGCCCGCGGTGTGGTCGATGACGAGGGTGAACGTGACCGTGTCGCCCTGGGGCAGGGTGGTCGGGTCGGCGGTCTTGGTGATGGTGAGCTCGGGCTCGACGATCGTCAGGTCCAGGGGCTGGATACCCGGCGTGCCCAGGTCGTCGTCGAAGTCGCGGGTGACGGTGCCGGACGGGCCGGTGAAGCTCAGCGACGCGTTGTTGCCGAGCACGGCGCCGTCGACGTTGGGAACCATGTCCAGGACCGTCGCCGTGATGTCGATGGTGACGACGTCGTCGCCGGCGGTGCCGTTGGCCGGGTTCACCACCTGGCCGAGGTTGAAGGTGAGCACCTGGCCGGCCTGGACCGGTGTGCCGCCGTAGCCGGTGGTCATACCGAGGTTGCCGAGGCCCACCGAGGACGACTCGTAGCGGAGGCCCGCGGGCAGCGTGTCGGTGACCACCACATCGTCCACCGTGCCCTCGATGAGGGTCAGGGTGAGTCGGTAGTTGACGGTCTCGCCGATGGTGTAGGTGTCGTTGACGGGATCCGGCGTGAACGCCTTGTCCAGCTGCACCGGGTCGTCCACGGTGATGGTGGGCGAACCGTCGCTCTCGTTGTAGTTGTTCAGATCGGAGTCGTCGTCCTGATCCGAGCCGGTGGTGGAGCCGTCGCGCTCGTTGGCGTCGGTGCCGTCACGGCTGGTGAAGGTGGCCTGGACCGTGTTCTGGATCTGCTGGCCGGGGATCACCGACAGCGCCAGCTCGGCATCGAAGGTGATGGTCACCGTGGAGCCCACGGGAACGTCGAAGGACGAGCTGAACCAGTCGCTGCCGTTGTTGGTAAACGTGGGTGTCTCGGCGCCGCCGGTGGTCGAGGTCACCTGGAGATTGGTGACGTTCTCGAGTCCCGTCGGAAGAATGTCGGTGAGCACCACCTCGAATGCGGTGGTGGTCCCGGTGTTGCCGACGACGATCTGGAAGCCCACCGTGTCGCCGGCCTGCGGGGCCATGGGCATGGATGGGATGCTCTTGATGAGTGTCAGGTCCGGCTCGCCCACGGTCACGCTCTCGCCGTCAGTCAGGGTGGCCGCCGCGCCGCCGGCCGGGTTGATGAAGCCGAGGGTCGCAACGTTGGGCAGGGTCTGGTTGTCCTGGTTGCTGAGGACGTTGTCCACCAGGGCGTCGTAGGTCAGGGTGATGGACTGGACCCCGCCGGTGGTGTTGGTGATGGAGATCCAGTTCAGCTCGAGGGTCTCCTGTCCGGGCGCCGGGCTGTCGTCGGTCCGGGTGAACTCGGCGGGCGTTGCGCCCAGCGTGAGGTCGCCGTCGGCATTGACCGCCAGCGTGCCGGTCTCGTATGTCAGACCCTCGGCGAGCACGTCGGTGAAGATGGTCGAGGTCACGACCTGGTTGGCCGGGACGCCGATCACCACCTGGTACTCGACGATGTCGCCGATGGCCCAGCGGGTCTGCGGATTGAGTATCGTCTTGGTGACGTTGAGGTCGCCCACCTCGACGTCCGAGGTGTCGGAGTCCAGGTGGTCGTTGGCGCCGGCGCCGCTGTCGGTGCGCTCGCCATCGGCATCGCCCGCCGAGCCTGGGGTCGCGCTGCCGGTGCCGTTGCTACCGGGCAGCGACGTCCAGGTGGCGGTGGCGGTGTTGGTGATGGTGCCCTCGGCGAGGGGACCGGGGGCCGAGGCGGTGTAGACCACCACCAGCTGGCCGTCGGCCGGGAAGGTGTCGACCGTGATGTCCAGGGTCGTGCCCGCGGAATTGTCGATCACGCCCGAGACACCGCCGGTGGGCGTGATGGAGTCGACGCTCAGGCCGGTCCACTCGGCCGGCAGCGTGTCGGTGATCTGTACGTCGTAGGCCGGGCCGGCGAAGCCGCCCGCCGGGTTGGTGACGGTGACGGTGTACTGCACCGAACCGCCGATGGTGAGCATCAGGGTGGGTGCGGCGACCTTGGTGATGTCCAAGTTCGGCTCGAACACTGTCGAGTCGATGGTGGTCGGGGTCAGCGACACATCCTGGCCGAGACCGTTCTGGAACTCGAGGACCGCGGTGTTGGTCAGCGTGTTACCGGCGTCGTTGCCGCCGATGTTGGCCACCACCGCGTCGAAGCGCAGGGTGTAGCTCTCGGCGCCGACGTCGTCGTCAGAATTGATGACGTCACCCAGGAAGAGGGTGAGCACTTGGCCGCTGATATCCAGATCGGAGCCGTCGGTAAGCGACACGGGAACGCCGCTGGCGGCACTGTTCACGCCGCCCGGGTTCTGGGCCGTGGTGAGACCGGTGTCGTAGGTCCGGGACAGGGTGGCCGTGCCCGGGATGTAGCTCAGGCCCGTGGGCAGAGTGTCGAGGATGGCGACCTCGCGGGTGGTTCCCGCGGGCACCTCGAAGGTCACGGCGTAGGTCAGGACCTCGCCGATGAGCACGGCCGGATCGGTGCTGCCGGCCTCCGACGTCGAGACCAGGCTCTTGAGCAGGCCCGAGGGCGTGCCGCCGGATCCGTCGGTGTCGACGGGGGTCAGGGTCGGGTTGATGCCGTCGCTGTCGTCGCCGTTGTCGTCCGACGGCGTCGGGGGAATGTTGTCGCCGGTGGCGGTGGCCTGGTTGGGGATGATGGTGCCGTCGGGCGTGCCGCCGTCGACGGTGACCTCGAACTGGATGAACACCAGCCCGCCGGGATCCACGGTGCCGATGTTGATGGACACCGGATCCTCGGTGAGGACCACGCCGAGGCTGGTCGCCACCGAACCCGCGACCACCCTGGTGTCGGCGGGGGTCGGGTCGGTCAGGCGGACGTTGGTGGCCGCCACGGGGCCGTCGTTGCGGAGCTCGATGACGTAGCGGATGGTGTCGCCCGGATCGACCAGGCCGTCGCCGTCGACGTCGTTGCCCAAGAACCAGCGCTTCTCGTGGTCCATCAGCGGGGCGCCGGCGCTGCCGTCGGTGGCGGTGAAGCTGGTCGGCTGGTAGCCGTCGCTTGGCGAGAGATTGCCGTCGGTGGGGATGGGATCCGTCTGATCCGAATCCGCCGTGCCCTGGTTGGTGAAGGTCTCCTGGGTCGGCGGGCCGTTGAGGTCGACCAGCGGCGCGTCGATGGTGACGTCGAAGGTGGCCACGACGGTCTCGCCCACGGCGAGATCGGTAATCGCCACGGCGACGTTGGGCGGGGTCAGGGTGACCGCGCAGTCGCCGGCGGAACACGTGTCGGAGGCCGGGATCAACGTCAGGCCTGTCGGCACGGTGTCGGTGACCGAGACGGTGGTCAGGATGCCGTCGCCGCGGTTGGAAATGAACAGGCTGTAGGTCATGACGTCATTGGGATCCACCACGCCGGCGGTCACGGTGTCGGTGGTCCAGCTGACGAGCTTGCCGACGTACAGCGCGTCCTCGGCCGACGGATTGCCGCCGACCACGATGTCCGTGGGTTGGTCGCCGTTGGCGTCGTTGCCGTCCTCGTCGGTGGGTTCAGGGGTGGTCTGGTCGGAATCCACGAACCCCTGATTGGACAGCACGGTGCCGGCGGGCGTGCCGCCGTCGACGGTGACGTCGAAGGTGATGGTGACGGTGCCGCTGGCGGCCAGGGCGCCGATGTCCACCACCAGGTCAGGGTCACCCGAGTCGTCGGGCGTGCCCAGCGACGAGGTGAGGGAGGCCGGGACGTAGGTCGTGTTGGCGGGCACGGTGTCGGTGAAGACGACGTTCGAGGCCGCGCCGTTGGTGTTCACCAGCGTGATGGTGTAGCGCAGGGTGTCGCCCGGGTCGGCGACGCCAGGGTTGGCGCCGTCGGTCTCGATGGCCACGGTCTTGACTGCGTCGATGAAGGTCGGCGTGCCGGGCACCACCGTGCCGGTGGCATCGTCACTGTAGTCCCGCTCGACCGCGGGGTCGCCGGCCTGGCTGTCCCATATGGCGTCGATGTCGTTGTCGATGGCGGCGCCCACCACCGCGTCGTCGTCGACCGTGACCTGGAAGCTGAAGCTCTTGAACGAGGAATCCACGATGGTGCCGAGATCGAACTCGGGATTGGCGGGGTCGGTCTCGTCCACCGAGCCGTCGCCGCTGAAGCTGCCGGTGACGTAGGTCAGGCCCGCCGGGATGGCGTCGGTCAGCAGCACGTCGTAGGCGTCCGCGCCGTTGCTGCCGGTGTTGGTGACGGTGATGGTGAAGGTGAGCGGGTCGCCCAGCGAGGGGTTGGGATCCGACGGGACCTTGGTGATCACGAGGTTGGGCTCGATGATCTCGATGTCGACGGTGGACGGGCCGGCGTTGCCGGCGTCCGAGGTCACCGATGCGCTGTTGGTGCGGGTGGTGCCGGCGGTGTTGCCCGAAATGTCCTGGACCAGGGCGTCGAAGGTGATCTCCACGAAGTCGTTGGCGTTGCTGCCATCGGGGACGATGGTCACGGTGCCCAGGTCGAAGGTCACGATCTGGCCGGCGACGCCGGGGGTGCCGCCCCAGCCCGTGGTCACGCCGCCCTGGGGCGCCACCACGGTCGTGCCGGTGGTGAACTCGAGCCCGGTCGGGAGGGTGTCGGTGACCACCACGTTGTCGGTCACGCCCTCCACCAGGTCGATGCGGAGCCGGTAGGTGACGGTGTCGCCGATGGTGTACAGGGTCACGCCGGACGGGATGGTCTTCTGGATCGCAAGCGTGGCATCCAGGGTCAGCGTCGCGGTATCACTCTCGTTGTAGTTGTCGAGGTCCGCATCGTTGTCGTCGTCGCTGCCCGGCGTCGAGCCGTCGCGGCCGGAGCCGTCCGACTGGCTGTTGTAGTCCGCCGAGGCAGTGTTGACGTGGATCGAGCCCGCCGGGGCGGTGTCCACGACGACGGCGTCGTAGGTGATGGTCACGCTGGAGCCGGGGGGCATGTCCACCAGCGGCCATGCGAGGGTGTCGTCGGTGTTGGTGGTGGTGGTGATCGCAGCGTCGCCCACCGCAAGCGGGGTCACGCCGTCGGCGTTCAGGACGACGGCGCCGCCTGGGTTGGCGAGCGTGACGTTGTCGAAGGTGGGTGCGCCGCCGAGCAGACCCGGTGGCAGGATGTCGTCAAGGGACACCCGGAAGGCGGTGCCCGTGCCCGAGGTGTTCTGGACGACGAGCTGGTAGGAGATGGTGTCGCCCGCGTCGGAGCCCGAGGCGCCGGCGGTAATGGTCTTCACCAGGTTCAGGTTGGGCTCGACCACGGTGACGGTGGCTGAATCCGACGGGGTCGCCGCACCGCTGTAGGTCAGGGTCGCGGTGTTGGTGAGGGTGTCGGTGTTCTGGTTGCCGAGGATGTTCTCGACCTCCACCTCGTAGGTGATGGTGATGGTTTCCGCGACGGTGCTGGCGTTGCTGACGTTGGCGAAATCGAAGACCAGGGGGTCGGTGCCGGCGCCGGGTGTCGTGCTCGGCGAGCCGGTCCAGGTGAGATTCGCACTGGAGCTCACGATGGAAATGGCCGTGCCCGTGTAGCGCAGGCCGGTGGGCAGGTTGTCGGTGAGGACGAAGCTCGAGGTCGTTCCCACGGGCACCGAGATTTCCACCGTCATGGTGGTGGTGTCGTTGATCTGGAGACTGGCGTCGCCGGTCTTGGTGACCGTCGGCTGGTTGGCGGTGACGGTGGCGGTGTCGGAGCCGCTCAGGTCGTTGGCGCCCACGCCGCTGCCGGTGCGCTCGCCGTCGGCGGCGCCGGGGACGCCCGGAGCACTGGGCGGGCCCGACCCGTTGGTCCCTGGCAGGGACGTGAGCGTGCCGGTGGCGGTGTTGTCCACCGTCTCCTCGAAGTTGATGGCGGGATCAACCACCGCGGTGTAGATCACCGTGATGTTCTCGACCGGGTCGAGATAGTTGTCGCCTGCGGCCAGGCATCCGGTGGAGGGGTCGACGGTGAGCGTGTTGCCGGCGAAGGTCGCACAGGCCGTGATGTCGATGGTCCGGCCGCCGCCGATGGCGGCGGACGTCACTGCCGGTGTCAGGTATCGGGCCGGCAGGGTGTCGGTGATGACCGGCTCCCATCCTCGGATGACACGGGTGGCGTTGGTATTGGTGAAGACCACCGTGAACGTGACGGTGTCGCCGCCCTGAACCGTTGCGGGCAGCGCGGTCTTCGTCAGCGTGGGATTGGGCTCGCCGAGGCGGAGCGATGCGTTGTCCGTGTCGTTGACCGTGCCGCCGTCGTCGTTCAGGTAGGTCACGGTGACGACATTGTTTTTGTTGTTGTTGCGCTGGTTGGCGCTGGTGTTGCGCACCAGGGCCTGGAAGGTGATGACAAGTTCCTCGCCGTTGCCGTCGTTGTCGTTGTTGGTCAGGGTGCCCAGGTCGAACTCGACATCCCGGCCGTTCAGCGTCGGTGTGATGGCGGTGTCGACGGTGGGGATGGGTGTCAGCCCGCCGGGGAGATTGGCGCCGGTGATGGTGGTGTCCGCCACCGCCCGGATCAGGGCCGAGTTCGGGACGTAGACGAAGTCGTTGGGCAGGGTGTCCACCACGATGGGGGTGCCCGCCGAGGCCAGGGTTTGACCTTCCGGTACGGTGACGGTCAACCGGTAGGTGACGGCTTCGCCGATGGCCACCGGGTTGTTGCCGGTGAAGCTCTCGCTGGAGCCCGTGATCGCCTTGTCCACGGTGACGGCGCGGGTGGAGACCTGGTCACTCGAACTGTCCGAGGTGGGACTCTCGTCGGTGACGCTGCCGTCCTGGGAGTCGCCGGCGGCCGTTGCCGAGTTGTCGAAGGTCGAGCCGGCGAGCACGTCGGCCCGGACGGTTGCCGTGAAGGCAAAGGTCACCGTCGCGCCGGGGGCGAGTGCGGTACCGGGATCGGCACTGAACACGGCGTTCGGATTCGTGTAGTTGAAGCTGTAGCCGGCCGGCACGGTGGTGCCGGTGGCGCCGGCCACCAGGTCGAACAGGTTCTCGCCGAGGGCGTTCAGGATGTCGGTGACCACGATGTCGTAGGCCGGCGCCTGGCCGATGTTGGTGAGCTCGAGCTGGACGGTGACCGTGTCGCCGGCATCCAGGTTGGTGTCCGGGGTCATGGTCTTGGTGAGGTCGAGCACGGGCTCGCCGTAGGTGACGTCCACGGTGTCCTGGAGGAATCCGGCCGGGTTGCCCGTCCAGTCCAGGCGGACGGTGTTGGTCTTGGTCAGTGGGCCGGTGGGGTTGGCCGACGAGGAACCGACGGCGCGGGCCGTCACGGTGACGACGAAGCTGTTGTTGGCGGGGTTGCCGTCGTCGGTGACGGTGGTGTTTCCGGCGAAGCTGAGGGTGACGGTCTGGCCGCCGTCCACGGTGCCGGAGGAGGCGACGCCGGGCGAGGTGTCCACGGTGCCGCCGAACCCGGTGGTGTCCACACTCGCGGACAAGAACTGGAAGCCCGCGGGCAGCAAGTCGGAGAGCACGAGGCCGGGCGTGGTGCCCTCGGGCAGGGTCACGGCGAGATTCCAGGTGACCTCGTCACCACCGGTGACCCGCGGCGAGGCGCCGGCGGGTGCGATGGACGACACGGTCTTGGCGATGGTGGGCGAGGCTATGGACACGTCGGCGGTGTCGGTCAGCGTCGGGAAGGTGACGGCGCCGCTGAGCGAGGCCCAGTTGACATTGCCGGTGTTGGTCAGGCTCTGGCGCGGCTCGACAGTGGTGTCGAGAGTGCAGGTGAAGGTCACCAAAGCCGTGTCACCAGCGGGAATCGGGTCCGCCAGCACGAGGCCCGCGCCGAACAGGTCACCCGAGGTGCCGGTGGCGGCGCCGCCGATGGTGGCGCTGGCCACCGAGCAGGAGACCAGGCCCGCCACTGCGGGGTCGGTGAAGGTCACGTCATAGGCCGGGGCGCCGCCCTGGTTCTCGGCGGTGAGGACGAAGGTCACGGTGTCGCCGGCGTCCGCGGCCACCAAATCCGAATCCACCGGGGATCCGGGGACCGGGGTGACGATGCCGTCGCCGCTGGTGGCGGAGACGCCCTTGGTGAACACGAGATCCGGCGCGCGGACGGTGAGCTGCACCGGCGTGAGATCCGTCTGCACGTTGCCGGGGGTGTTGGCGTTGAACGCCTGGAACAGGTTGGTCAGGAAGAGCCCGTCGGCGAACGGATCGTCCTCAACGACGATGGTGATGTCCACCTGGAGCGTCTGGGCCGAGGTCGTCGTGATGTCCGGCCACTCGATGCGCAGGGAGTTCTCACCTGCGTCCACCGTGATGCTGGTCGGCGTCAGACCGAGGGTGTCGCTCGGGCCGAGGACGATGTCCGTGCCGAAGGTCAGATTGAGGCTGTTCACGTCGAAAACCGGCAGAGGGAAGAAGTCCTCGAACACCACCGCCGAGGTGTCGCCGGACGGGATCTGCTTGGTCAGGCGGAAGATGACGGACTCGCCGGGGAGGTACTCGGGCTGGACGTTCACGACCTCCTTCAAGATCGAGGTCTCGATCACCGTGACACCGGCAGAAGATCCGTCGGTGCAGCCCGTAGCGCCCTGGAGGAGGCTGTAGGTCGCGGTGGCGGCCACCGGCCCAAGCGAGTCGCGGGCCAGGATGAACGCACCGTCGTTGTGGGGCAGGCCCGAGCCGTCGTCGTACTGCTGCTGGACGGTGCCGGTGTAGGTCAGCGCCAGCGCCGAGCCGGGCGCGATGTCGCCGGTGAGCGCGTGGATGTCGAAGGTGAACGAGGTCGCGCCGGGAACGGGACTGTCGTCGGTGATGACAGGGGTGATGGGCCCGGAGTATCCGGGCGCGTTCAGGGTGAAGGAGCCCGGGGTGTGGTCGATGCCGTCGGGCAGCCCGTCAGCCACGCTGAGCGCGGTGACGGTGGCGAAGTCCGTGACCTGGAAGGCGAGGGTGTAGGTGACGGTGTCGCCGGGAATCACGCCACCCGGCGCGGCGCCCTTCTGCATGGCAACGTGCTTGGCGGTCATGGAGTCGTTCTGGGTGTCGGTGGGCAGGGGCGTGGCCAGGAAGTCGGCATCCAGGGTCGCGGTGTTGGTGATCGAGAGGGTGCCACAGTTGGTCTCGTCGAGAACGTCGTCCACATGGACCGGGAAGGTGATCTCGATGTCGCCGCCTGAGGTGGTGCCGGTCTCAGAGGTGCAGGTCGCCTGGAGGGTGGCGCCGGCGGTCCCGGGCGTCGGGTCGACGGTCACGCTGCACGAGCCGTCGTTTGAGTTCACCGTGATGGGCCCGTCGTAGACGAGTTCCGTCGGGAGCGTGTCGTTGAACACGATGTCGGTGACCGTCTGGCCG
>CAZEJK010000008.1:0-14040 GCA_964512045.1 uncultured Thermoanaerobaculia bacterium | reverse complement strand
TGGCCGCCGAAGGGGTCGGTCAGGGTCCAGACGCCGCCGTTTCCTTGCAGGCCGGGCTGGCTTTCCACGCTGGACACGCTGCCAAGGCCGGTCCACACCGCGCTGGCGGCGGTGTCGGCGGTCAGGGTGTAGGTGAAGGGCCAGGTGGCGCCTGGGTTGGATGGCGGTCGCTCATCCTCCGGCGGGTTGTCGACCTTGTCGAAGACGATGACCGTGAGGGTGACGCCGTTGGTGACCGCGGCGCCCTCGATGGGGCCGTTGACACCGGTGGCGGTGTCGCCGAACTCGAACACCGGCTGCATGGTGACGTCCTGGGTCGTCCCCACCAGCGCCGAGTCGGTGTCGATGGTGGTGCAGATGTCGATCACCGTATCCGGCTGGCCGATGGTCACCGAACCGATTGGCGGTTCGATGAGGATGAAGGTGCCGCCCTCGGGACCGGTCACGGGTGTGCCAGTGATCGGGTCGGTGAGCTGGTTGCCAGGCGCCGCCGGGAAGGTGCCCACCACCGTGGTGCCGATGCCGATGCCGAGCCACTCCGCTGAGTCGAAGGTCATGGCCGGTGGTAGCACGAGGCGCAGGTACGGACCGTAGCCCGGGGCGGTCCCCGAATTCTCGAGAGTCGCCGCGAAACAGTACTCCTCACCGACGAAGGTCGACGCCCCGACGCCGTTGGCCACGGTCGGAACCGGCTGAGCCTGGACGGCAGCCGCGGTGAGCAGTATGAGGGCCGGAATGACCAGGTAGAATCGTCGGCTCATGTCGATCTCCAGTTTTGGGCGTTACCCAAGTCTATGGCTGGGTTTTCCCCTATGCCAACTGAGTGAGTGATATCACACTATTGCGAATAGTGGCGAGACCGATTCGCAATGTAGCCAGAAAACACTCGGAGGCGGGAGATCGGGGACCTGAGACGCGGCGCGCCGTCTCGTGCTCCGAGCCGTTCCCGTGGTTCGCTTGAAGCACCAAGTACCACGCCCCGGCGGGCGTGCCATGCTTCGGCGCTTTGCCTCGACCGACCCGACAACAATGGGCAAAGTGCCGAGCTTGGCTCCCCCGGGTAGCGCGCCCCGGAGAAGCGCGCTGATGCCACCGAGCAGGCCGCCGAGCCGAACGCAGGCGGCCAAAGGCACTCAGGCACGATGCCCGCCCCACGCCGCCGGAGCGAGGCGAGCTGAAGCGGCCGCGCAGCCGAACGTGACAGAAGGCCGGTTATGTGAGAACCGTGAGACGCGACCCGCTGGTTCTCCGAAATGCCCATGCGCAGCACGGACGGTCCGATTCTCCGAAGCTCCGGCCTCCTGGCCCCTCGCTACGCTCCCGATAGCGATTTCGATTTGGAGGAACACGACAACGAGCCCCAACCATGCGTTCCAGGCGCCGCTTGACGGCGCGCCTGAACGCGACGTTGGCAGGCGCGGGATGAGATGTTTGGCGAGTATGCCTGTGAACTTGGCTGCCGTGGCGTCAACCCCAGCCTCGAGCAGGAGTTCGACCAGGCCGTCGCCATGTGTGGTATGGCGCTGGAGCGTGCCGGGCGGTGAGAGCTCGCGAACCGGTCCGGGGCTTGTCCTGGCGGGTGCGGTGCAGCGAGCTGCCGCGGACGGTGTCAGGGCGCTAACGTGGTTCGCTGCGAGGCCATGACGATCTCGCCGAGGTCCCAACCGTAGCGGTCGGCGATCGGCTCGAACAGCCGGCGGAAGACGACCTGGACGTGGACATCCACGGTGCCGCTGGGCGCGGTGAACCGATAGCTGTTGGTGTCGGCTTCGAACGCCGCGAGGCGCGTGTCGCCCTCGAGCAGTGTCGGCTTCCAGTAGCTGACCACGGGCCACTCACCGGTCTCCACGTCACGCAGTAGCTTGGCGTGGGCGGTGCCGGGCTCGCCGGCGTGACCGCCGCTCCACGTCGGCAGGGTGGGACCGTCCTCGAGGCTCAGCGGGGTGCCCCCGGCGTCGGTGGCGGTGACCAGGACGAGCATGTTTCGGCCCGGATGGTCGGTGGGCACGTGGTGGCCGGCGCCGGAGTTGGTGACGGTGACGGTGAGGTCGATGGCGCCAGCCGCACGCTCGATGTTCACGGCGAGATCCACTGTTGCTTGCAGCAGCTCGGTGCTGGTGGCCCCGAGCTGGAGATGCGAGGGGATCGTCTCCGGAGGGTGCTCGAGGCCACCCTGGTCGGCGAGTGCGAAGTATGAGTCTCCGGTGGGCGGCATGTGGCAGTCCTGGCAGGTCTGGCCCGTCTCCGGATCGCTGTACGGGCTGGCCAGCCACTCGCCGTACGACTCGTAGATCGGCGTGCCCCAGAAGGAGAACTGGTGGCACGGCGCGCAGAACCCGCTGTCATGCATCAGGGGGTGGTAGGTGTCCGGATCGTGAATGTCGGGGTACGGGCCCACGAACAGCTGCTCGCCGGGCGGTGGCCGCAGCACCTTGAGCGAGAAGACGCCGGGCATGTTGGGGTACGGCTCGCGGACCGCTGCGTCCAGCGGCTGGCCGCCGTGCTTGAGCCCCGCGTCGTGGCACGGCGTGCAGTCGCGCGCCTCAGGCCGGCGGGTGCGCAGGTACGCTCCCGCCGTCTTGTGGCAGAAGTCGCAATGGATCCCCGCGGTGACCTGGTCGCGTACGTCGTTCATGTCCGTGGAGAAGGGTGCGTCGATGGCAGCGCCCGGTGCGTGGCATGCCGCACAGTTGCCGGTGGTGCCCGGGAAGTCGAGCAGGTACCCCGGCGCAACTGTCGTGGTGCCGGTGATGTCGGTGCCGTTGTAGAGGCTGTAAAACCGGGGATTGGAGACCGCCTGGCCGTGTGCGTTGCCGGACCACTGGGGGAGAATCATCGGGTGACAGTTGCCACAGGCGTTCTCCTCGCTGCTACTGGGGGTCGGGTCGATCCACGCGTACGAGTCGTGGTCGGAGGTGTGGTAGCGGCGTAGCGCCAGCTCGACGCCGCTTGAGGGTGGGTGGACGTGGGTCGAGGCGATGTAGTACCCCTCCAGCCAGGCCGTGATCTCCTGGTCGCCGGAGTCTGCCGCAATCCGGAAACGGCCGCTTCGATCGGTTGTGGTTGTGATGCCGGCGGCGCGCACCGACACCAAAGCCCCGGGGACCGGCTGGCCGGTGGTGCGGAACACGACCTGCCCGGAGACCACGTGTGGCCGGTCCCCGCGTCCACCGGCGTCACGCGGGCTTCGGCTGGTTCGGTTCGAGCGGTGCTCGGTCCGCTGCCGGTGGCACACCGCCATCTCCGCTGGCTCCCCGCCTCCGGTTCGCGATAGCCACCGGAGATAGGTGACCAGGTCATCGAGCTCGCTGGAGCTCAGGTGCGAGGTCACACCGTGCTCGTCGGCGGGGTTCGTTGTGGTGAGCACCTCGAGCAACGTCGTCGCCGAGCCGTCGTGGAGGTACGGTGCGCTCCGCTCCAGGTCGCGCAAGGTCGGGGTGTCGATCTCCGGACCGAACTGCTCCGAAGGCCCGTCGGCCGTGCCGACGTCATGTACCTGAAAGTCGGTGCCGTACGGCTGCGGGTGGCACTCCAGGCAGCCCACCTCGTCGTCCTCGAACAGTATGCGACCTCGGGCCACAGCGTCCGGATCGAGGTCCGTCAGACCCGGGAGCTCGGGCGCTTCGAGCGAGTCGATGTACGCGGCCAGGCAGTCGAGGTCGAAGTCGCGGCCGGTGTTCGGAAGACCGAGGGTGTCGTGCATCGTGCCGTCGAGCAGCCCCGAGCCGAACTGCTCGCGGGTCACCGCGAACTCGGAGTCCGCCGACTCGTCCCACTCGGCCGACCAGCGCAGGGGGTAGGTGTCAATCATGCCGAGCAGGGTGGTGGTGTTGCGTGGCCCTGAGAACCGGAACCGCCAGGTGCGGCCATCGTGCTCGCCTTCGTAGTGGCACGTTGTGCACGCAATCCACTGATCGCGGGCGAGTCGAGGGTCGTCAGACGAGTAGAACAGCTGCTTGCCGCGGAGCATCGCCGGTGGCAGCGGAATCGACGTCACCTGGATCGTTGCAGTCTCGGTCAGCGATGCGCTGTCGAGCACCGTAACCGTGCCGGACAGGGTGTTGTTGACGTAGGCCGTCGCGCCGTCCGGCGCGAGCACGATCCCACGCGGGTTCGCGCCCACCTCGATGTGCGCCAGCCGCCGTCGCTGGCTCAGGTCGACCACCGTAACGTCGTTGCTGGCGGCGTTCACGACCCATGCCACGGTTCCGTCGCCGCTGATCGCGACGTCGAACGGAAGTCCGACGCCCGGCGGGTCGAGGGTGTCGAGGGTCAGCTGCTGGCCGAGCAGCTGCTGTTGCTTCGCAACGTCGATCAGAGAGACCAACGGGAACACCGTCGTGTCGAACGTCAGCAGCTGGTTTGGCTCGTTGGAACGCGTGTGCGGGACGTACGCCACGGCGCCGCCCGGCGATACGGAGACTGCCTGCACCAGGTTGGAGTCCGGCCACAGGGCGATCGATCCAGTCGACATCAGCGTGGTCGTGTCGAGCACCGTCAGCTGCGGATCTAGCAGGTGGGTGACCAGTAGCTCCGCACGTTCTTCGAGCAACGCCAGACCCGCCGGTCGCGCAGCTGTGGCGACCGTGCCGAGCTGGCTCAGCGACGAGCCATCGAGCTCGAGCACGCGGTTCTCTCCCTGGAGCGCCACGAACACGCGGGTGCCGTCGGCAGTCACCACGATGCCGTACGGCCGCGCGCCGACCTCGGCCGTGGTGACGACCTGGAGTGTGGTCAGATCAACGGTTGACACCCGGCCGTCGTCGAAGCTCGTGACCCAGCAGA
This sequence comes from uncultured Thermoanaerobaculia bacterium, assembly GCA_964512045.1. Classification (GTDB taxonomy): domain Bacteria; phylum Acidobacteriota; class Thermoanaerobaculia; order Thermoanaerobaculales; family Sulfomarinibacteraceae; genus CAZEJK01. Next base: position 9,255 of record CAZEJK010000008.1, on the reverse strand, counting down.
AGCGGCCTGCTCCGTCCACGGCTACACAGCGAGCTCCGGCGCCGACCGGAAGCTCCGCCAGCGGCGTTCGCGTGGCCGTGGAGACCACGGTGAGCGATCCGGAGTCGGGGTTGACCACCAGCAGGCGTGTACCGTCCGGTGTGATGGCGATCGCGCCGCTGGTGCTTCTGGATGCCCCGTGAGCTGGCATCGCAACGCCGGTCAGCGCGACGGCGATCAGCGCCCCGGCCAGGGCGATCTCTGCTCGCCTGAGCTGAGCTGTGCTCATGGAGCAAATATGGGTTCGGGGCGGTGATCCGTCCATGTTGGGTCGATCTGCTCGGTTCGATCACTCCGTGGCGAGGTGACAGCGCTCACAGCGTTGTGTGAAGCGTGGAGTAGAGTTGTCTCATGTTCCCAAGCAGGATGCTCGCTGTGGCAGTGGTGCTGTCTGCAATTGGCATCGCAATGCCGGCCGCGGGCGTCGACTGCGATGCCGACGGCGCCGGGCTGCCGATCTTCCCCGGCCTCGTGCGCTACGAGGAGGTTGTCGAGGACGGCGTGATCGACCACGCCCTGCGGTTCACCGTCGACCAGACGCAGCGCGCCTACATCCATCCCGCCACCCACGCCGCCAGCACCAGCACCGACCCGGACCATCCGCCGATGGGTCTGCGCCTGCGCATGAAGGCGGGCTACGATTGCTCGGCACTGTCCGCCGAGGTGCAGGTGATCTGCACAGCGCTGAAGACGTACGGGATGTTCGTCGCCGACAACGGCTCCGACTGGTTCATCTCCGGCGCTCCGGACCCGCGCTGGGACGACGAGGCCCTGGCCGATCTCAAGGAGATCTCGGGAAGCGCCTTCGAGGCGGTGGAGACCGGTCCGGTCATCCCGTACTGAGCGGGCGCCGGGCTGCGGCCGCGTTGGACGTTTGCGGGTCCCGAGCCCTCGTGCGTCTCGAACCTCGCCGGACCATGCTATCGTGCGCGAACTGATGCGACGGAGCAGGGGGCGCGATACTTATGACACGCGTGCAGACGGATGCAGCAGCGAACGATTCCGGCCCGACCGTCAGCGTCGTGATGCCGTGCCTCAACGAAGCGACCACCATTGCCGCATGCATCGAGGAGGCCGTGTCCGCCTTTCAGAACGCCGGCTGGAGCGGCGAGGTCGTTGTTGCGGATAACGGGTCGACCGATGGTAGCCGCGAGGTGGCGGAGGCTGCCGGGGGCCGGGTCGTACCGGTTCCGGTGCGCGGCTACGGCGCGGCGCTGGATACCGGTATCCGCGCCGCTCGGGGACGCGTTGTGGTGTTCGCGGACGCGGACGGCTCGTACCCGTTCTCCCAGCTGGCCGATCTCGTCAGGCCTGTGCTCGACGGTGCAGCCCAGTTCGTGCTCGGCTCACGGCTCGGGGGGAGCATCGAGGCGGGCGCCATGCCCGTGCTCCACCGGCGTCTCGGGACGCCGGTGCTGTCCTGGTTGATCCGCCGGCTCTACGGCCTGCCAACATCCGACTGCAACAGCGGAATGCGCGCCTTCCGGCGATCTGTGTACCCCCAATTGCAGTTGCGCTGCCCGGGGATGGAGTACGCGTCGGAGATGCTGATCCGAGTTGCCCAGTGTGGGCTCGAGTACCTCGAGGTGCCACTGGCGTTTCGGCGCGATCGCCGCGACCGGCCGCCACATCTGTCCACCTGGAGCGATGGCTGGCGACACCTGCGGTTCATCCTCGGCCAGGCGCCTTCGAGAGTCCTGATCGCTCCGCTCGGCGTGCTGGCGGCGGTTGCGACGGTGGTGGCCTTCGTGCTGTCGTTCGTGCCGACACAGGACGACCAGCTCCGGTTCCACTCGGCGTTCTCGCTGCTCGCCGTTGCCGCCCCGATGGCGGCGCTCTGCTTCACACTGTTGATGGTGAAGGCGGGCGCTCACAACCAACGAACCCGCTTGGTCACCGTGCTCAATCACCTCGCCGATCGTTCGTGGCTGATCGCCGCAGCTCTCGGAGCGTACGCCGTGACTGCGCTGCAGCTCGCGCTGCTGGTGGTCCGGTGGTACGGCGTCGGTTTCGGGGACCTGTTCGCGATGGCCGAGGTGATCCGGCTGATGGTGCTTTCCAGCGTCGGTACCGCGTTTCTCGCGCTCGACGTGGGGCTCGGCTTGACGCGTTTGTACGCGGCGGCGCCAGACCCGGCGGCGGACCGGCAGGAGTCTGACGGGACCTGAGCTGATGGCGGGGCCGGTGCGCGTATCGCGTAGCACGTGGCTCCTGATCGCGATCGCCGTGACGGCGCTCGTGATCAAGCTCTGGCTGGCCGGGGCGATCAGTCTCCGAGTCAACCAGTGGGCGCACCACGACGATCTCTGGTTCCTGTCCGCGGCCGAGTCGATCCTGGCCGGCGACTGGCTCGGCGAGTACTCGGAGATGACGCTGATCAAAGGCCCGGGCTACCCACTCTGGCTGGCGCTGGTCGCAAGCCTGGGTCTGCCGCTGCTGGTAGCGCAGCAGGTCCTGTATGCCGCAGCGTGTGGGGCTTTGGCGCAGGCGCTCGCGCCGATCGTACGACCCGGTGTCCGTTGCATCCTCTTCGTGCTACTCCTGTTCAACCCGGTCACGGTCACCGTAGGGGTGGCGACTCGGATCATCCGCGAAGGAGTCTATCCCGCGCTCGCGATGCTCGTGGTGGCCGGTGCGTTCGGGTGTGTGCTTCGACTCAATGACAGTCCGATCCGCTGGCGTTCCTGGCTGTGGCTGGGGGCCGTTACAGCTCCGGTGTTCTGGTGGACGCGCGAAGAGGGGGTGTGGCTGACCCCTGCTCTCGCGGCTGCTTTCGTGCTGCTGACCGGATGGCTGGCAACCGATTGGAGGCTGCGTTGGCGTCGAGCGCTCGAGGTGGCAGTCGTTCCGGCCGTGCTGCTGGCGGCAGCCCATGTCGGTCTCGTTGCGACCCATGCGTGGCGGTATGACGTGCCCGCCGTGGTCGAGCTCAAGCATCCCGCGTTCCTGGACGCCTATGGGAGCCTGACTCGGGTCCACCACCGCGAGACGATTCCACGGGTGCCAGTACCACGCGAGACCCGCCAGCGGATCTACGCCGCAAGCCCCGCGTTCCGAGAGCTGGAGCCGTTCCTGGAGGGTGAGATCGGCGCGAGGTGGGCACGATCCTGGCCGAAGGCCGAGGGTGAGATCGCCGGTGGATGGTTCATGTGGGCCCTGCGAAAGGCGGTCGCGGCGGCCGGCTACTACGAGCGAGGGGGGGAGGCCGTCCTCGCGTACTACAGGCGGCTGGCGAAGGAGGTCGATGCAGCCTGTGACTCGGGTCAGCTGGAGGCTGGACCGGCGCGCTCGACGATGGTTCCTCCCCTTGAGGGAGGACACCTCCGCGAGGTTGCCACTGCTGTGGCGCAAGGAGGCGTCTCGTTGCTGCAGTTCTCGAGCCTTTCGTTTGATCGCATGTTCTCGACGGGCTCGGATGAGGTCGTTGAGCGCTACGCGCGCCTGACGCGAAGCCGTCTGTCGCCGCGCATCGAAGGAGCCAGCCTGGTTGCCAAGGGGTGGGCGTTCAAGGGTGACGATCCGCTGGACCTCTCGATCCATGGGCCCGACGGGAGGCCCCTGGAGGGCGCCGTCGTGAAGCGATCGGCGAGCCCAGGGGTGTACGACTACTTCCAGCGCCGCGGTGAGGACCTGGCCGGTGCGCGGACAGCGCGGTTCGTGATCGAGGTTCCGTCGGTGGATCGTGCGACTCTCGTGCTCTCCGCGCACGGGGAGACGATCGAGCGACTTCCACTGTGGGTCGATCCGTTGCGGTCTCGGGCCCAGGGTGTGCACCTCTGGGTCGATGAGGCCACGTACGAGCCGGCGGCAGGCGAGCCCGCGGAACGGAGCTCGGATCGCCTGCGCCGTGATCTGCTGCGAGGGGTCGCCGACATCTATGAACGGACGTTTCTGCCGCTCGCAGCTCTTGCGCTGCTGCTGTATGGAGCAGGGTCGCTGCGGTCGCGCGCGGCCGGCTGGCAGTGGCGAACCGGCGCAGTGGTCATCGCGGGTCTGGTCGCATCGGTGCTCGCTCGGCTGGCGATACTGGCGCTGATCCATGTGACGTCGTTTCCAGCGATGCATCCGTTGTACCTCGCACCCGCGTACCCGCTGGTGATCGTGGTCGTGGTCATCATGGCGGATCACGGGGTGCGCGGCTGGACGCGCAGCTGGCCTCGTGGAGCCGCACCGAGTGCGTGCGGTCCGAGTGATCGCGCGCGGTACGGGCTGTCGGCGTACACTTGGATCATGTGTCGTAGGGTTCTCGTGCTGGCGTTGGCTGTGCTGACGGTCCTCCCGGTGATCGGGACGGTGCTGGCCGGCGAGCGGGTGGCAGAGCTCGAGCCCCGGATCATCGATGGGGGCGCGGAGGAGGACTGGGTCGGCGAACCGATCTCGCTCAGCCTCAAGGACGCTGATCTGCGTGACGTGATCCGCGGGTTCGCCGAGCTGACGGATCTGAACATCATCGTCGATCCAACAGTGTCAGGCTCGGTGACTGTGGAGCTGCACGAGGTTCCGTGGGACCAGGCGTTCGATCTGATGCTCCGGATCAACGGGCTCGGCTGGACGCTCGAGGGGAACGTGGTGTACGTCGCCCCGGTGCCAAAGCTGCCGTTGTCGTCGGCGCGGAGGTGAAGGTGCGACGTGGAACGCGGTGAGAGCCTCTCTCGCTGGTTGCCCTCCGTTCGTGTGGTGACCACGTACACTGATGCCGTGCGGATCCCGATGGCGGTTTCGAGCGGCGGATGGCCAGGTGGCACGTCATGACGATGGCTGCAAGCGGCGGCGCCCCGTGACCGGCGCGGAGCTCGAGCTGGAGGTCCATGGACGCCGGCTCGCGGCGCTGGGCTGGGGGCCGGCCGACGGGCTGCCCGTGCTGGCGTTGCACGGTTGGCTCGATAATGCTGCGTCGTTCGCGCGTTTGGCGCCGCTCGTGACCGGTGTGCGACTCATTGCCGTGGATCTGCCCGGGCACGGCCGATCGGACCACCGGCCGGATGGCTGCGCCAACGTCTTTGCACAGTGGGTCGTGGACGTGGCAGCGATCCTGGATGCGCTCAAGTGGCCGGATGCGGCGCTGCTCGGTCACTCGATGGGCGCCGGGATTGCGACGCTGGTGGCCGGAGCGCTGCCCGACCGGGTGCGAGCGCTGATTGCGATCGAAGGCTTTGGTCCGCTGTCGGTGCACGCCGCTGAGACGGCGACGCGTCTCGGGCGTGCTGTGACCGAGCAGCTGAACCCTGCTCGCCGGCCTGCGCCGGTGTACAGCTCGCGGGCCGACGCGGCAGAGCGGTTTCGAGCCGCACGCCGCGATCTGGACCCGGCCAGCGCTCGGTTGTTGGCCGAGCGTGCCTTGCGGCCAGTGGACGGTGGCTGGAAGTTCGGTCATGACCCTCGCTTGCAGGCACCCTCGCTGGTGCGGTTTACCGAGAGTCAGGTGCGGGACGTCCTGAGAGCGATCCGCGCTCCGACGCTCGTCGTTCGGGCGAACGACGGTTGGCCGTTCGATGCCGTTCAGGTGCACGAACGGATCGCGTGTCTGTCCGATGCGACGGTCGAGCGCGTGGACGGCGGGCACCACGTACACCTTGCACACCCGGAGCGTGTCGCGCCCGTCGTGCAGCGCTTCATCACCAGCTGGAGGGAGGGCCGATGACCATCCGTCAGGTGCGCCGGCGGTGTGCAGCGTTGCTTGCGGACGATGAGCGGCCGGCCGAGGAGCGGGATCGGCTGGTGGAGCTGATGGTACTGCTGGCGCGGCTCGGCCCGCCGCCGGACCCCGAGGACCTCTACCCGCGCTGGGCGGAGCTGCAAGGCGGGTTTCTCGGCGCCACTGCGGGGACCGATCCCGAGTGGCTGGAAGAGGCGTTCTTGGAGCTGTACTGTCATCTGCACGGGTATGAGGCGCCGTACTCGGCAGCCGAGCGTGCGCGGTTCGACGAGGTCGGCGGCTACTGGTGCCACGCCGGCGGCCTGTCGCCGATCCTCAGGGCCGGTCGGTGGATCCGGGCGGACTCGGTCTCGGCCGACCTCGGTGCGGGTAACGGTCTGCAGCTGCTGCTGGTACAGGTGCTCGATCCCCACGTGCGGTCGATTCAGATCGAGCTGTCGGCGCGGATGGTTGCCGCCGGGAAGGCACTGCAGGAGTGGCTGGGGATTCCCGGCAGGCGTGTGGAGTGGATCGTCGGCGATGTGATCGAGCACTCTGTGACGGGCGTGGACTTCCTCTACCTGTACCGGCCGGTGCGACCGGAAGGTGAGGAGGGGGCGGAGTACTACCGGCGCCTGGCCGCCGAGCTCGAGGCGTCTGCGAAGCCGGTGGTGGTGTTCTCTGTGGCGGATCCGCTCCATCAGTTTTTCTCCGATCGGTTTCGGGTCCACTCGAGCGACGGTCAGCTCACGTGCTGGCGTGGACCGGTCGAGCTTCTGTAGCGGCCAACGCGGCCGCGGGCCGCACCCAAAGTGATGCTCCGAAGATGCCGGTCCCGCGCCCGCGTAGCTGTAAGGTGTTAGGTATGAGCTCCCCCGCCCACCCATCTGCTCTTGCTGCAAGCGCCCCACCGCTCTTCGATCCTGGAGCTCGCAGAGCACGCTCCGGGGAGGGCGGTGGGCATTAAGAGTTCAAAACTAAGAACTTAGAACTCAACCCAGGCGCTTTGCTTCGAGTTTTCGAAGATGCGGAATGTTTGAGTCGCCAACGCGGTCCGCGGCCGTGATCGTGAGGTGATACCCTGGCCGGGGCAGGGAGCCGTATGGATGAGCACGTGATCGAGCTGTTGCTCTCGACGGTCACCACCGAAGCTCCGGTGGCGGCGGTGCGCGTCGGGGCGCTGTGCACCGCGGTCACCGTCGCCACTGACCCGCCGACCTGTGGTTTGGCGTCCACTCGCTCGGGGCAGTGGCACGACGACGGTCCGCCAGTGCGGGATGCGGGGCGGCTGGAGGGGCAGAAAGTTCGTCAGCTCGTCGAGCTGCTCCGATCTCCTCGCTCACTCGAGGCGAGTATCGGCATGGCGGCGTTGAACGCGACGCTCCTGTCGCAGCATCTCGATGGGCGTGCGGTGAACGGCGCCGAGCTGGTGCGAGAGAAGGCGCGCGGCCGCAGGCTGGTGATCGTCGGCCACTTTCCCTTCGCCGACGCGGTTGGGCGCGAGGCGGCCGAGTCTGCAGTGCTCGAGCTGGAGCCGCGAGGCGATGACCTTCCGGCGAGCGAGGCCGAACGCGTCCTGCCGGCTGCCGACGTCGTCGTGATCACTGGCACGAGTCTGATCAACCACACCTTCGAGCAGCTCGTCGGCCTGTGCCGCCGAGATGCCTACGTCATGGTGTTGGGTCCCAGCGCGCCGCTCAGTCCCGGACTGTTCCAGTACCCGGTGGATGCCATCGGCGGCGCACGTGTCTCCCATCCCGGTCTCGCCCTGTCGTTGGCGAGCGAGGGGGCCTCGTTCAGCCAGATCAAGCGGGCCGGAGCCGTGCGGCTGCTCACCGTGGAGCGCCCGGCGTGATGACTGGCAACGGCGAGTCGATTCGAAGGTGTCCCGCGTGCGGACGGCCTGAGGTCAACGAGCTGTTGGACGAGGTCGAGGAGACATTCGACGCGTTCTTCGATGCCGCGAGCGACTCGCCGTTGCGGATCACATTGGATCTCGAGGAGGATGCTGCTCAGTCGCTGGTCTCGGTGCCCTCACGTGAGCTGCAGCACGCCGAGGAGACGCTCTCCGGGGTCGCGCAGGCGCTGATGCTCCTCGAAGGGTTGTTGCAAGCCGACGACCTCCGTGAGCTCGTACGGACTCTGGCCGAAGAGTCGACGCGTTGTTCCGACCAGATGCGGCGACGCCTGTCCGGCACGGAGTGATCCACGACACACAGCAGGAGCAGCTCGTGAAACCGATTGGCGTCGACGTGCGTACTACAGGGTGAAGGAATACTCCTCCCCCTCATTCCTTCCTCCTTCCTCACGAGGCCCCGGGGTCCCCCAACCCCGGGGCCGTATTTTCTGAAGACGCGATGTAGGCCGGTCAACCCGTACGCTCCACCGAAGCCCTACAGCCATGGTCCGGGTCCGGCATCCGGCTTCCGGGGCCCGGTCCGGGTCCGCTGACCGGGACCGGATGGCCGCGGGTTCTCCCACGGGATCTCTCCGCTCGCCAGGTGCTGCGCCGCTCTTGGTAGGGGAGTGTGCTCCACCACCATCCGCAACGCCACGGAGGCTCGGTCGAGATGACGGGGTGGGCGAAGGACGAGGCTCTCCCGCCGTCCGATCACGAGCCATCCAACGGAGCTTTCCCGGTACCGGTACTGGCCGCGGTCCCGGCCCCGGCAGCCGGAAGCCGGCCTGCTCCGGTGCTCGCCGCGTGCGATCAGTCGAGCGGGTGGGTTACTTCCGCTTCGTCAGGCTCTTGATGTACTCCCAGTTGAGCCGCGAGATGAACTGGACATCGATGTCCTTCGGGCAGGCGGCCTGGCACTCGTAGTGGTTCGAGCAGTTGCCGAAGCCGAGCTCGTGCATGGTGTCGACCATCGACTGCACCCGCCCTGCGGCCTCGACCTTGCCCTGCGGGAGCTCGGCGAGATGGGCGACCTTCGCGGCGACAAAGAGCATCGCCGAGCCGTTCGGGCACGCCGCAACGCACGCGCCGCAGCCGATACACTCGGCGGCGTCCATGGCGTAGTCGGCGCTCTGCTTGGGGATCTGGATGTCGTTGGCATCCGGAACGCCGCCGGTGCTGACGGTGACGAAGCCGCCGGACTGGATGATCCTGTCGAACGTGGAGCGGTCAACGATCAGGTCCTGGAGGATCGGGAACGCCTTGGCGCGCCACGGCTCGATCCAGATCTCCTGACCGTCGGTGAAGTGCCGCATGTGGAGCTGACATACGGTCGTGTTCTGCTCGGGACCATGCGGCCGGCCGTTGATGACCAGCGAGCAGGTGCCACAGATCCCTTCGCGGCAGTCACTGTCGAACACGAACGGCTCCTTGCCGTCGCGGATCATGTTGTCGTTGACCATGTCGAGCATCTCGAGGAACGACATGTCGGGGCTGACGTTGCTCGCCTCGTAGGTCTCGAAGCGGCCTGCGTCGTTCCCACCCTTCTGACGCCAAACGTGCAGTGTCAAGTCCATTACTTGTAGCTCCTCACTGCCAGCTCCACGCTTTCGAACTCGAGCGGCTCCTTGTGCAGCGTCGGGGTGTTGCCAACGCCGGTGTACTCCCACGCCGAGACGAATGT
>CAZEJK010000007.1:20247-51393 GCA_964512045.1 uncultured Thermoanaerobaculia bacterium | reverse complement strand
ATTCAAAATTTAGAACTCAACTCAGGAGCTTTGCTTCGATTTTTTCGAAGATACGGAGTTTTGAGTTGCTAAGAGACCTGCCCCTCGTACCCGGAGGTGCAGCGGAGAGAGTACACTGCCGGCATGAACGAACGGAAACGGTTGATCGAGCTGGTGGACTCTATGCGGCACGCCCGCGTGGTGCTCTACGGCGACCTGGTGCTGGACCGGTTCGTGCTGGGCACGCCGAAGCGGATCTCCAGAGAGGCGCCGGTGATCATCCTCCGTTACGAGGACCAGCAGGATATCCCCGGAGGCGGAGCCAACGCACTGGCCAACCTGGCAGCGCTGGAGGTGGACGTGACAGCCGCGGGCGTGGTGGGAGAGGACGAGCCGGGGGAAGCACTGCTCCAAGCTCTCGAGCGCCGTGGGATCGACACCAGTTCGATCGTTCGCTGTCACGGGTACCGCACGCCGACCAAGGTCCGGATCCTCGGCGGTGGCCACAGCTCGCTGCGGCACCAGATCGCCCGCTACGACATGGAGGATGAGCTGCCTGATGAGGGCGACTGGCGCGATGCGCTGCGCGCCACTCTGGAGGACGCCATCGATCGCGCGCCGTGCGTGGCCGTGTCGGACTACGGCTACGGTAGCGTCGATCCGGAAACCGTGCGGCGCCTCCGCGCGCCGGAACGATGGGTGTGCTTGGACTCGCGGTACCGTCTCAGCGACCTCCACGGCGTGGATGCTGCAACTCCGAATCAGCAGGAGCTCGAGTCGTTTGTCGGCGCACCGCTGGACGATGACCAGTCGGTCGCCGACGCGGCCTCGGCCCTTCGCCAGCGCCTTGACGCCCGCTTCCTGCTGGCGACGCGCGGCAGCCGGGGGATGACGCTGGTGGATGAGCGTGAGGCCCACCACATCCGTGTGTTCGGAACGGACGAGGTGGCCGACGTCACCGGGGCGGGGGACACGGTGCTCGCCGTGCTGACGGCTGCACTCGCCGCCGGCGCGACACCACTGGAGGCCGCCCGGCTCGCCAATCTCGGCGGTGGCCTGGTGGTGATGAAGCGCGGCACCGCGACCGTCAGTCGCATGGAGCTACGCACCGCGCTGATGAGCTCGTCGAGGATTCCGTGAGCGCGCCGATGGTGTCACGCGAGCAGGCGGTCGCGCACTGCATGGCGTGGCGCGCAGCCGGCGAGACCATCGCGCTCGCCAACGGGGCGTTCGACATGCTCCACGTCGGTCACGTGCGGTATCTCGTCGGGGCCCGGGACTGTGCCGATCGGCTGATCGTCGCCGTCAACAGCGATAGCTCGGTGCGACTCGCCAAGGGTCCGAAGCGCCCGATCATTCCCACTGACGAACGCGCCGAGCTCGTGGCTCACCTGCAACCGGTCGACCTGGTGGTCGTGTTCGACGAGCCCACGGTCGCTCCTCTGCTCGAGCTGCTCAGGCCCGATGTCCACGCGAAGGGCACCGACTACACCGTCGGGACCGTGCCGGAACGCACCGTCGTCGAAGCGTACGGCGGCTCGACGGTGATCTGCGGTGACCCGAAGAACCACGCCACGACCGACGTGATCGCCGTTATCGTAGAGCGATTCGGCTCGATTGAGGGCCCCTAGGACGAGCCGAATGCGCCTGATCCTGGTCCGCCTGTCGTCGCTCGGCGACATCATCCACAGCTGGCCGCTCGCCGAAGCACTGCACCAGCTTCCGCATCCGGTGGAGCTCACATGGATCGTGGAGCAGCCGTTCGCATGCCTGATCGAGGGACACCCAGCCGTCCAGCGGGTGGTCACCGTCGATACGCGCAGATGGCGACGCACGCCGTTGGCAGCCTCCACACGCCATGCGGTCGGAGAGCTTCGCGCCCAGCTCTCGGCCCTGGACCCGGAGGTCTGTCTGGACTCTCAGGGCGTCTTGAAGTCAGCGCTGATCACGCACATGTCTGGAGCAGCCCGGCGGCTCGGCTTCGACCGGCGATGGCGACGGGAGCGGCTCGCTGGCCTCGCGTACACGGAAACGGTAGCTCTGGGCCCCGACCCCGGCCACGCCAGCCACCGGTTTCTCCGTCTCGCGCAGGCACTTGGCGCGCCAGCAAAACCACCAGAGCCACCGGACGGCCGCTGGCTGCTCCCAGGACCGGTGGAGGCCAGCTCGGAGGCAACCGCCGTTCTCCTCCCCGGCGCCGGCCGACCGGAGAAGGTGCTCTCCGGGGAGACCCTCGCCGACGTGGCCATGGGCCTCGGCGCACACGGGCTCCAGGTTCTCGTCGCATGGGGGCCAGGCGAGCACGAGCGTGCGATCGCAGTCGCCACCGCCGCTCGAGAGAGCGCCGTCGTCGCACCTCCGACCACGATCCTCGAGCTTGCCAGCCTCCTGGCCCAAAGCCACCTGGTCATTGGCGCCGACACGGGACCAATCCACCTGGCGGCGAGCCTCGGCGTACCCACGCTCGCAGTCCATCTGGCCACCGATCCTGTCCGTAACGGGCCCCTCGGTCGGAGATGTGCGGTGGTCTCTGCCGTGACGTCGGCCAGGGGCCGTGGACGCAGATCGGCCGCCCGGCGCGTACGCGATGTGAGCTCCACAGAGATTCTGGCCAGCGCGCTCGATCTACTCCGCTGAGCCTCCCGACATGAGCCGCTCCACCACCAGAAGCGTCACGTCGTCTGAAAACGTTACGCCGCCGGTGAACCGTTCCACGGCATCCAGCACCGCGTTGCAGACCTCCTCGGCGGGGTGTCCCGCGAGCGCCCGAACCACCTCGACAAGGCGCTCCACTCCGAACTCCTCCTCCGCGGCGCTCTCTGCCTCGGTCACGCCATCGGTGTAAAACAGGACGAAATCGCCCTCCTCGAGGGTGTTCAGCTCCTCGCTGTAGACGGTGTCCGCGGCCAGCAGACCGATCGGCAGGCCCGAGCTCTCGATCGAGTCCACGGCGCCGTCACGACGTACGATCAGCACCGGGCAGTGACCCGCGTTGACGACACCGATCGTCCCATCTCGCTCGACGCGCATCGTGGCCAGGGTGGCGAAACGGTTATCCGGGGTGGCGCCGTGCAGGTAGCGGTTGAGGCGCGCGACGACCTCGGCGAGCGACAGATTCATATCGGCCATCACCCGGACTCCGGCATGGATCCCGGCGGCGAGCATCCCCGCGCCAACGCCTTTGCCGGAGACATCGGCCACGGTGGCGACGAGCACGCCGTCAGTTGCCGACACGTCGAACGAGTCGCCTCCCACCTGGCGACTCGGCCGCGAGCGTGCTGCCATGCGCAGCCCGGGGAGCTCCGGAAAGCCTCGCGGATACAGGTGGCTCTGGACAGCAGCCGCCACCTCCAGCTCACGTCGCAGCCGCTCCTTCTCCAACGACTCACGGTACAGACGTGCATTTTCGAAGGCGACCGCAGCCTGAGCCGCAAACATCTCCAGCAGCCGCTGATCGTTCGAGGAGAACGGCTCGGTACCGGCGCGGGCCTCCTTGCCCCCGAGCACGACCATCCCGAGCACACCGCTATGCGAGCTAATCGGTGCGGCGATGCGTTCGGCTTCGAACACGCTCTGCCCCCACAGACGCAAAAGCTCCGCCGCCGACATCGCTGGCGCGCCGAAACCACCGACCGGCGTGACGCGATCCGAGCCGTCCCGGTACAGATGGGCGCTGCGCACGCCGAGGAGGCTGACCAGATGTGCGATCAGCTCGTCGGCCAAACGATCGTCATCGAGGATTCCACCGATCGATGCCGCAATCGAGCGCACCGCCTCCAGCTCCCAAAGTCGGAAACGCTCGTCGAATCGAGACTTCTTCAGCTCCTCGCGCAGGCTCCAGATGCTCAGCGTCAACCGAGCGGAGGTCAGCAGCTCCTCGTCAAGACGTTGGGGCAAAAGCAGATGGACAGACCATCCGTCCTCGACTGCAGACAACGGTACAACGGCCCACCCCTCGCCGGAGCTGTCTGGGGATCCGTCGGTACCGGCCGGCCACCGGGCGACAGTCGTGTCACATCGCTCCAGGCAACCGGCACGGGCACCCGTCGCCCGCGCAAGAAGAGCCAGGAGCTCCTCGGGGAGCTGTGAGCTGAGCTGGCCGGCGAGAGCGAGATCGGCCAGCCGTAAGAGATCATGCGCCCTCATCGCCTGGAGAGCCCAGGTTCGCCAGCGCCGCAGAACGGTCCTCGAAAACGCCGGCGTACTGTGTCAGACCCATGATCTCGAACGTCTTGGAGATCGTGGGCGACAGGTTGCAGAACGCGAGACGACCGCCACGCTCCAGGATCTTCTCGAGTATCTCGAGCAAGATCGAAACGCCGATCGAGTTGATGATGCGGGTACCGTCGAGATCGATCAACAGCACCGTACAGCCACGCTCGAGCAGCGACTCGGAGGCGTCCGCGATCGCCTCGCCCCCTTCGTTGTTAATGTACCCGGCGGCGGAGATCACCCCGACTCCCCCTGGCAACGTCTCTGACGAGAGCTTGAGTTGGTCGTTCATTCCTGAGCCTCCACAAACTTGCACATCCGCACGAGGGTCCGCCCAGGACGAGAGTCGATCGTCACCTCATCCATCAGCTCACGGATCAGACGAAGCCCCCAGCCTCGCTTCTCCTTCGAGCCCAGAATCCGATGAGGGCTGTTGCTGACCACGGCCTCGGGATCGAACCCCCGACCGTGATCCTCGACCTCTATGATCAGCTGTGCCTGCCCCGCGGCCGTCGTGCTCTCGAGGCGCACCTCCAGCGTTCCGTGGTCGCCGTGCTCCATGGCGTTGAGACACGCCTCGACGACGGCCACACCGACTGCGTCGATGCTCTCTCGCGACATCCCGAGACGCCGCCCGAGCACCTCGGCAGCCTTGGCTGCCGTCAGCTCCATATCCGGAACCGACGGGAGGTGAAGTGCAACCTTCATGTCCACAGGCTACAGTTGTATCACCACCCGCGCCAATGTCCATGCTATCTCGAGCCGCGACACGGGCACTGACACGGAAAGCTCGAGCAAACCCGCAGCGATCGAGATCCCTGCTGCGGCTCCCGCGACCCACCACGAAGCTCTCTTGAGCGCAACCGAGCTCATAGACCAACCTCCGCCGCTGCAGAGCGCAACAACTGTGCCAGTCTGTACTATGAGAAGGTTGACAACGAAATGATGCACTTTGCGACACACAGCGCGTCCGAATGACTGGGAGACGCGGAAGTCCCCAACAGCAAACGCTCAGACGGCATCTTGCATTATGCAACATAGAATGCATATTGCATCGCCACAGGACAAATGCAACACATCCGTCGGCCGCAGCTCCCAAGCCTCTGCGTCGATCAACGCAGCATCCACGGTCCCGGTTCGCTCTGGCAGGGCCCGTGCTCGAACCGACTGCCGAGAGGTCCCGAGACACGTTGGCAACTCAAGACCCGACATCTTCGAAAAGATGAGGCATGCGCCGGGATCCGGATGGCCGGGATCCGGCTGTCGGGGCCGGGACCGGGGGCCAGGACCGGAGCCGGCTGTGGCGTCGTTGCTCCTGCGAGTGAGACTGGGTGGGTGGGAGAGCTCAACGCCAACACCTCGTACCGTACAGCTACTCGGGCGCGGGGCCGGCACCTCTGCAGTATCACTTCGGTTGCGGCCCGCGGCCCCGTTGGAAAGAAAGGCGCCCGCGCTGGTGCGCGGGCGGAGGTTCCCGGAGCGTGGTCTGCGTGGCGAGTGCGGTGGCCCTGACGCCTGGCCCGTGACCCGTCCGAGTGCGTGGTCGAGCTTCAGTGGTGTCGCCGTCATCGGTGACGCCGGCCTCATTGCGGAGCAAGGTATGTGCCAGCTTCTCTCGATAGCGCGCACGGTCGAGCGACGCCCTCCACTGTGCAGAATGCACCACCAGCCGTGGTCGACCACGCTGGAATGCACTCAAACTTCTGTTTTTAATGGATTTCTGAAACGTGTTGCAGCTCTGCATCAGATGAGGCAGCTCGCTTCATCTTGCGGTAGAGCGTGCTGCGGTCGATCCCCAGGATGCTCGCTGCCGCCTGTCGGTTGCCACCGACCGCCTTGAGGACGTTGACGATGTGACGCCGCTCCAGCTCATCGAGGGTCAGTAGCTCGGACTGGGCTGGATGCGCGGTCGACTGGGACAGGTCGATATCGTCCTCGGCGATGACCTCCGACGGCGCCAGGGCCACGGCTGCTTGCACGACATTCTCCAGCTCGCGGACGTTGCCAGGCCAGGAGTACCCCATCAGCTTCGCCAGCGCCCCGCGCGACACCCGCAGGCCATCACGCCCGAACCTCTCGCCGTACACGTGCAAGAAGTGGCGCACGAGAAGAGGAATATCGGACCGTCGCTGGCGAAGGGCCGGCAACGTCATGACCACCACGCGGAGCCGGTAGTACAGATCCTGGCGGAACGCGCCCTCCTCGACCATCTGCTCGAGCTGTCGGTTGGTGGCGGTGATCAAGCGGACGTCGATCGGAATCCGCTCCCGTCCGCCCAGCCGCTCCAGCTCTCGCTCCTGAACCACCCGCAAGATCTTTGCCTGCAGCGCCAACGTCAGGTCGCCGACCTCATCGAGGAAGAGCGTGCCTCCGGACGCAAGCTCGAGCTTGCCCAGGCGTCGCTGAACACCTGTCGCGACACCTTCTTCGATACCAAACAGCTCGGCCTCGAGCAGGCTCTCCGGCAACGCGGCGCAGTTCAACGGCACGAAGGGTCCCTCCGCCCGCTCGGACAAGGAGTGCATGAGCTGGGCGACCCGCTCCTTACCGACCCCCGACTCCCCCCGGATCATCACGTTCACCTCCGTCGGCGCCACCCGCCGCACGAGCTCGAGAACCCGCCGGATTGCCGGCGACTCGCCCACAAACCCGTGCCGCTGCACCGCCTCGCGCAGCTCGCGGTTCTCCTCGGCCAGCCGCTGCCGATCGCGCTCGATCGCCGCCACGGTCCGGGACGTATGCACCGCCGCCGCACCCATGGTCGCCAGCGACAGCAGGAATCGAGCGTCCGACTCCGAGAACGGCACCTGGCCGAAACGGGTCTCCTTGTCGGCCAGGAGCACCACGCCGAGCAGCTGCTGCTGCCACAGCATCGGTGCGGCCATCAGCTCATGGCCTCCATCTCCGCCCCGCGGGAGCCGAACCAGATTGCCTTCTCCAAGCCGCTCGAGCTGCCCCTCTGCAAACAGGCTCCGGACGGCCGGCAGGGAGGTCGGCAGCCCCTGCGAGCGAACAACGCTTTCCTGCCCCCCGTCGTGCTGCGTCGCAACGCATCCAGCGCGGGCATCCAGGGTACCGACCGCCCGTTGGAGCAGCTCCTCCACCAGCTCTTCCTCTGGCCGCAGCCCGCCGATCGCCAGTGAGAGATCCACCAGCGTTTCCAGCTGCAGCTCCCTCCAGTTGCGATCGAACGTGCTCATCAGAGATCTCCCACACTTCCTTGAGCTCGAGGCCGGGCTCTCACGATGTTGTACGCATCATTGTGGCAGAAGATATGGTCGAGCCCGGAACCTCTCCCCTCAGAGGGCTGGGGCGCCGGTCGACCCCTCTGCCGCATACCGCACCACACCGTCCACCACCGTGTACAGCACCTCTGTTGCCCGCAGCGACTCCTCGGGAACCTCGAGGATGTTCTGGGACAGCACCGTCACATCGGCCCGCTTGCCCACCGTCAGCGATCCAAGCTCGTCCTCCAGATGCGCCGCGTAGGCTGCGCCCCAGGTCATCGCGCGCAACGCCTCACGGCGCGACACCCTCTGCGCAACCTCGAACCGCTCACCACTGTCCATCTCGCGGGTCACGGCCGCACAGAAGGTGGCAATCGGGTCGATCGGTTCCACGGGAGCGTCCGTACCGAAGGCGAGCACGGCACCGGAGTCGAGTAGATCGCGCCAGCGGTACGCACCGGTGCGTGCCCGCTCCTCGCCGATACGCTGAGGAACCCACGGGCCATCCGAGGTGCAGTGGGTGGGTTGCATGGAGGCCACCACACCCAGCGCGGCAAACCGTGGTAGATCGTCCGGGTGCAGGTGCTGAGCGTGCTCGATCCGCCAGCGCAAGCCCTCGGCCTCGGGATGCGCCTCCTGGATCTCGGCCACGATGTCGAGGCACTCCCGGTTGGCCCGGTCGCCGATCGCGTGAACACACAGCTGCAGGTCGTTGGTATACGCCATCCGCGCTGTCTCCCGTAGAGCCTCGGGAGCGATCGTCGCCAGCCCCGCGGAGGACGGGAGATCGGTGTACGGCTCCAGCAGCCAGGCCCCGTGGGACCCCAGCGCTCCGTCGAGCCATCGCTTGACACCGCCCACCACGAGGAACCCTCCGGGATGCCGTCGGCTCGCCGGCGGACCCGCCGCCTCGGCCACCTCCTCGTCACTGTCGCTGAGCATCACCCACAGACGCAACGGCAGCTCGCCGGCGTCTGCCATCTTCTTCAGGACTCCGAGCTGGCGCACACTGGTCCCGGCCTCGTGGAAGCTCGTCAGGCCATGCTCGAGACACGTCTCGAACCCGAGCTCTGCCCACCGACGCACAGCGGTCTCATCCCACGAGTCCCCGATCGCGTCCGTCACCAACGCCTCGGCGTTCTCGCGCAGGACGCCGATCGGCTCACCCGCAGCGTCACGTACGATCTCTCCACCATCAGGTGGTTCCGTGGACCGATCGATCCCCGCCAGCTCCATCGCGCGGCCGTTGACGATCACCGCGTGCCCGCTGGCGTGCGTCAGCATCACCGGGTTGTCCGGGCTGACAGCGCTCAGCGCATCGTGCCGGGGCAGGCCGTCCACGGCGTCCTCCGGGGGCCGGGACCACTTCTCCTGGTGCCACCCCCGACCGAAGATCCACTGGCCCTTCGGCGCGGCGGCCGCAGCCTCCTCGACCTGACGGACGATCGACTCCCAGTCCTCGGCGCCAGCAAGATCGAGCTGGAGCTGAGACCGTCCGAGCGACCACAGATGCGCATGGGCATCCGCGAGGCCGGGCGTCGCCAACGCGCCCGCCGGCAGCTCCAGCACCCGTGTGGATGCACCGACGTAAGCTCGCGCCGCGGCTGCGTCGCCCACGAAGACGACTCGTCCATCCCGGGCAGCGATTCCTCCCGCCTGCGGCTCGCTCGAGTCCATCGTCACGATCGTTCCGCCAACAATCACCAGATCGGCCGGGCTCGGCGCTGGACCACAGCCCAGGACCACGAGCAGGGAAACGACGACAGCTCCAAAGCAACGGATCGTACGCATGACCTTCCCCCCATTTCCACGCGACGCAGCGACCTGCGCCACGAGAGTAATCGGCCCCCCGTCACCGCGCAATCGGGAACGTGTCCAACCACAGCACGGTTACCCGTCCGGGGAGGACAGCCATGCACAGCAACGCCGAACGAACCGAACGCGACTCGATGGGAGACGTGAACGTTCCTGCCGACCGGTACTGGGGCGCGCAGACGCAGCGGAGCCTGCAGAACTTCCCGATCGGCACCGAGCGGATGCCACGGGAGCTGATTCGAGCATTCGGGCTGGTCAAACGAGCGGCAGCCTCCGTCAACGTCGAGCTCGGCCAGCTGCCCGAGACCATCGGCGAGCTGATCGTCCAGGCTGCTGACGAGGTCATCGCGGGCGCACTGGACGACCACTTTCCCCTCGTCGTCTGGCAGACCGGATCGGGCACTCAGACCAACATGAACGCCAATGAGGTCATCGCCAACCGGGCGATCGAGCTGGCGGGCGGTACCATCGGGAGTCGATCGCCGGTTCACCCCAACGATCACGTCAACCGCGGCCAGTCGTCCAACGACACCTTCCCGACCGCCATGCACATCGCAGCGACCGAGCAGATCGTCCACCACCTGCTGCCGGCGCTCCGCCACCTCCGTGACGCACTCGAGGCCAAGAGCCATGAGCTGGGCTCGGTGGTGAAGATCGGACGCACCCACCTGATGGACGCCGTTCCCCTGACGCTCGGCCAGGAGCTCGGCGGGCAGGCGCATCAGGTCACCAAGGCGATCGAGCGGATCTCATCGGCGCTACCGGACCTCCACGAGCTGGCGCTCGGCGGTACCGCTGTCGGCACGGGATTGAACAGTCACCCGGAGTTTGCCGAACGGGTTGCTGTCACCATCGCCGGGCTCACCGGCCTGGAGTTCGTCACTGCCCCGAACAAGTTCGAGGCGCTCGCCGCTCACGACGCCTTGGTCGCCGCCAGCGGAGCGCTCAACTCGGCAGCTGCCGGGCTGATGAAGATCGCCAACGACATCCGCATGCTCGGGTCGGGACCCCGGTGCGGTATCGGCGAGCTCATCCTGCCGGCCAACGAGCCGGGCAGCTCGATCATGCCGGGTAAGGTCAACCCCACCCAGTCCGAGGCACTCACCATGGTTGCGGCCCAGGTTATCGGCAACCACGTCGCCATCACCACCGGAGGTGCCACTGGGCACTTCCAGCTCAACGTGTTCAAGCCGCTCATCATGCACAATCTCTTGCAGTCGGTGCGACTGCTCGGCGACGCCTGCCGATCGTTCACCGACCGCTGCATCACGGGCCTCGAGGCGAGCACCGAGCGGATCGAAGAGCACCTCTCGAACAGCCTCATGCTGGTCACGGCGCTCAACCCGCACATCGGCTACGACAACGCCGCGCGGGTCGCCAAGACCGCCTATGAACAATCGATCACCCTCAAGGAGGCTGCCGTCCAGCTCGGCCTGATGACCGCCGACGAGTTCGACCGGGCGGTGCGTCCGGAGGAGATGATCGGACCGCGACAGGCGTAGAGCCTCACGGAGCGACCGGCTCCGGCCGCGGCTGTCCAGCTCCTGGTTTGCCAACACCCTCGCCTCGGCGGTTCGTGCCAGGCGGAGACCGACGTCGTCGCGACGCTCAGTGGGGAGCAACGCTGTCCGCCGCGCGAGCCGACAGTCTGCGGCTGTGCCCTCGCAACTGCCACCGCGGACGACGCGTTCGGTTCCCGTGGCCGGTCCCAGCGGATCCACCTCGCTGGACCAGCGGTACGGGCCGTAGAGGTCCCACACCCACTCGCGCACGTTGCCGTGGACATCGTGTAGCCCCCACCGAGTGGCCGGAAAGCTCGCGACGGGCACGGTGCGCGGGTCCCTTTCCGATCCGCCGAAGGCAGCGAAGTTGGCCCCTGCCGGCGCCAGCCCATGGCCCGTGGCGTACGGTGTGGTTGTGCCGCTGCGCGCGCCGTACTCCCACTCCGCCTCGGTGGGAAGCCGAAACCCGGTGCAGCCGAACCCTGTGAGCCTCACCTCCTCGCCGTCGATCCGATAGCAGGGCTCGAGACCTTCCAAGTGGGACAGGGCGTTCGCAAACCCAACCACCTCGAACCAGCTCACGTTCTCCACCGGGCACTCGGCGCCACATCTCCCGTGGTGGGACGGGGTCGTACCGAGCACCGCCTGCCACTGAGCCTGCATGACCTCGGTCTCACCGAGCCAGGTTCCATGCGACAACGTGACCCGGTGCTCGACCTCATCCGGCTGCCGCTCTGGCGCATCTGATGGGCTTCCCATGCGGAACGATCCCGGCGGCACATACCGGAAGCGGAGGCCGCTTCTCGGCGCAACCCACACCTCGCCGGCAAACCGAGCAGGGCGCTCGGGATCCGGGCGCTGGTCACAGCTCAGACCGAGCATGATCTGAAGCGACCCCGCGTCCGCAGCCACATCGACCCAACGCTCCTCGCCGGTGCAGCCCGCAGGACCGGTCACAGCAATCAGGTGCCGTCCGGGGGCGACATCCACACCGACCGTACCCTGTTCCAGACGCTCGCCGTCGAGCCACAGCACGCCGTCTGGCCGATCGACCCGTAGCTCGACGCGGACCTTCGTCGTCGCGTTCGCCATCTGGTCCTGAGGATGCACCGGATCCGAGGAGCTCGGATTCTCCGGACCAGCGTCCGGCTCCGAACCGAGACCACGCAGCATCAGGGCCGCGAGCACGACCAGCATGCCGAACGCGAGCACCGTCGCCGTCACGCGCCACCACCCGCCGAGCTTTGCCGGCGCGGACTGCCGGTGGGCCAGGTGGCGTTCCACAGGCTGGACCTGTTGCTGCTCAGGCAACGGCGCCGGCTCGACGGACAGCGCCGGCATGACCCAACCAACCTCCAGCTCCACCTGCGGCGGGCCCGTGCATGCCTCACGCACCGCGTGCAGACCGTCGGAAGCCGTGAACCAGCCCACACGCTCAGGTAGCGCCAACACCTGCAGGATGCGCCCGACATCGCCACCCAGAGCGGCCTCCAGGCACCTCAGCGGCACGGGATCCTGCTCCTCGGGCGACCAACCGGTGGCCAGCTCGGCCACCAGCTGACTCGCCGCGACAAGATCCCACGCCGGCGCCCTAGCGCCGTACACCGATCCAACGTCTATCCCCAGCAGACACAGCTCGACCCGGTCGGCGGCAAACGGTTGTCCGGGCTCTCGCCCCACCAAGACGACGGAGCTCGCCTGTACACGCCCATGGACAAGCCCGATGCGATGCAGTGCATCCACCGCGCGGAGCAGATCCAGCAGGATCTCGACGGTCGCGGCGGTCTCCGGCAGCTCCGCAGCCGCGCGAAGCTCCCTCCCGAGCTCGGCCAGGCTCTGACCCTCGATCGCTTCGAGAACCACCACCGCGGTCGTGTGCAGAGCATCCACCACCACATCGAGCACCCGGACACAACCGGGCGGCGAGACGCTCCTCAGCCTCTCCCCCTCGCCCACGATCCGGTCGAGCACCGGCTCGGGAATCGCCTCTCCGGACACGACCGCGCGCACCACAACAGCCTCGTCACGGAGCTGATCGTCGGCACGGAACACGTGCACCGGCCCCTGGCCGCCGAGCCGCTCTCCAAGCCGCCAGCGGCCGAGGAGCAGGTCGCCGGTGTGTGGCTCCGCACACGGCCCGGCAACCCACGAAGCCTCGGTCTCACGATCGTCGTCAGCAGCCGTCACTGTGAGCAACTGCGCAGCGATGGAGGCCGGGTCCGCAATGCCGATCCGCCCCCCGAGACGCACAAAGGTCGCGCGGTCGATCTCACCCACCGCCAGGTGGATCTTCAACCGCCGAAGGGCAGCTTCGAGATCGGTGTGCTCTCCTCGGCGCATCCCCTGCACGACGCTCCGTCCGACAGGCTACTGCACTCCACGCCAGTGGACAATCGCGGCGATGCAGCACACAGGACCCTCCGTACTCCCACCGCGAGGACGAGCGATCCGTGACTGGGGCCGGTGGGTGGGTGGCTGGATCCCGGCCTCCAGTCACTCGCTCGAACCGCGGTGTCCGACGTCCGCACCCGCGAAGCGGCAGGACCACCGAACCCCTCCCTTCTCCCAACGAACCCCCAAGCCCGAAGGGACTCGCCACACCGCGAGGACGAGCGATCCGTGGCTGGGGCCGGTGGGTGGGTGGCTGGACCCCGGCCTCCAGTCACTCGCTCGAACCGCGGTGTCCGACGTCCCTTCGACCCCGCCACATAAAAAAACCAGCCGCCCGAGGGGCGGCTGGACTCAAGTGTGGCGGGGCCGAAGGGACTCGAACCCTCGACCTCCGGCGTGACAGGCCGGCGTTCTAACCAACTGAACTACGACCCCGTTCGTCGCGAACCTGGTGGGAGGTGAGGGGATTGAACCCACGACCCCCTGCGTGTAAGGCAGGTGCTCTCCCGCTGAGCTAACCTCCCGGGCGTCTCGCGCCAGGGAACGGTATGCTAGCGAGCAGAGGCGACCGTGTCAAGCCTCTTCGACCAGCATGCTCGAACACGGTCGCCACGCCTCCGACCATGCCGCTTCGGACCCGGGCCGGGCAGCTCGTGGGACCCGCGTCTTCGGAGGCTCGCTCTTGGCAAACACACCCGGATCAGATTAAGGTGAAACGATGAACGAGAGTATCGTGCAGCTGGGGCGCTGGCTGGCGGAGAGCGCCACTGGAGCCGTCAACCTCCGCTGGAGTGACGGTGAGTTGCTGGTTCGAGCCCGGTCCGGCGAGCTGGTGGCTCTGCTCGGAATCCCATCCGAGTGCGTCGCCCGGCAGCTCGGTGTCGAGCCGACCGGTGAGAGCGACCTTGTAGCGGAAGCACGAGCGATCGCGCTGCGAGTTCGGATTCGCGACGCCGAGACGCGCGATGCGCTGATCTCCTGTCTTCAGGCCGGGCTCCGCGAGTGGCTCATCGACCCGGAGCGAACCCTGGAGCTGTCGCTCGAGGAGCCCGACGAGCCCTCTGGATCCGGTGTCTACGTCCCCCATGCCGTCGTGGATCTGGTGCTCACCGACGAGCAGGATCTCCTGGCGGCCACGATCCTCCCCGACCCGCACGTTCCGTTGCAGCGCACCGCGCGGTTCGATGCGATCTACAACCGGCTGCAGCCATCCGAAGAAGCAGACCTCATCGTCGCCAAGATCACCGGTCAACGGACCGCGGACGACATCGCATCGCGCTCGCCGCACGGGGCTAACGAGGTCCTCCGGCTGCTGGCCGGGCTCGTGGCGGGCGGGCTCGCCGAGGTGGCCCCCAAGCGCACCGAGACCGCGCCGACTGGCCCCACATCGGAAGAAGGCGAGGTCGGCGATGTTCCGCTCGAGGTCACGTCAGAGGACGCCGTGACGCCGGAACGCCGTCCCCTTCCATGGCGGTGGTTGTTGGCTGCGGTTGGCGTCGCCCTCGTCATCCTGATCGCCCTGGTATGGGCTCTGAACCGCTCAACCGATGAACGCTCGGCTCCGGTCGTCCCACCGATGGAGACCGAGCAGCAGTGGACCATTGTCGTGGACATGGGTTGTGAGCCCGGCGACCTTGCCAGGATCGTCAAGAAGGTGAACCGTTTTCCGCAGGATCTGCGGACGATCCAGACCGCAGAGGGAGACAGCGGCGACGATCAGGACAGTCCATGCTGGCGGCTCGTCTGGAGTGAGTTCGGCTCCCGCGAGGATGCGGAGGCGGCCCTCGAGGAGGTTCCGAACGCCTACGTTCCGGAGGGCTTCGAGCCCCATGTCGTCCCGGCTGCACCCATGATCGAAGAGGACAGCACACCATGACAGCCGTCCCACCACAGAGCGTTCCCGAGCTGATGGCCTGGGCACACCAGTCGAGCGAGACCGGCGTCCTCACCACCGGCGAGGATCTGGTGGTGCGTGAGCTCCTGTTCGTCGACGGCGAGGTCCGTGCGGCGCGGTCGAGCTCGGAGATGGAGAAGCTCGGCTCGTGGCTGGTCGACCGTGAGCAGATCACCGACGAGGAAAAGGCGCTCACCTTGCTCGCACAGGAGGGCGAGTCGGCCCCGCCGTTGGGCCACCTGCTCGTCCGACGCAGCTTGATCGACGAGAGCGACCTCGAGCGGGAGCTGCAGCAGCTTACGGTGACGATCGTGACCCGCGCCGCCCGGGCCGGAGGAGCAGCGGAGTTCCACAGCGGCGCGTTCCGCGAGCAGCCGGATACTTTGCCGGGCATCACGACTCCGCAGCTGATCCTCATCGCGGCCCGCAGCGTGGAAGCACCGGAGCCCAAGGCGGCGGCGATCGGGACCTTCGACCAGCTGGCCTGGATGCGCGGCGGCCTGGAAACCATCGTGCAAGAGCTCGAGCTGACACCAACCGAGGCGTTCGTGCTCAGCCGGTTGCATGGCCACACCCGCCTCGATCAGCTGCAAAGGCTCTGCTCGCTGCCCGAGGAGCAGTTCCTGGCAGCGATGTACGCCCTGCGCACAGCGGGGCTCATCCAGATCGGGCAACGATCGGATCTCACGCCGGCGGTCGCACCCGAGCCCGCGCCTCGACCCAGGGAGCCGTCGGCACAGCCGACGGACGGAATGACCGGACCCGAGCGCCGCGAACGGGATCGGGTGGTGGAGCTCGCCAGCAAGGTCCGACAGTTCAACCACTACCAGGCGCTCGGGTTGTCGCCGGCCGCAGGAGCGTCAACCATCGCCTCGGCATGGGACTCGTACCGTCGGCGGTTCGATCCGGACCGCGCTGTCACCGAGGAGCACCTGCGCGGCCTCGAGCAGGAGCTCCGGGCAGTGCACGAACGCGCGGAGGAGGCGTACTACGTCCTCCACAAGGCCGCGAGCCGTGAGCGGTACGACCAGATCTTGAGATCGCTGAGCACCTCCGAAGAGGAGGAGGAACAGATCCAGCGCACCTCGCAGATGAAGGCACGCAAGGAGCTGATCGCCGCGAACCTGCAGCGGGCGGAGCAGCTCGAGCGGAGCGGAGAGATCTACGCGGCTATCCAGATGCTGAGCCAGGTCTGCGAACTCGATCCACAGCCCGAGACACTCTTGCGGTTGGCACGTCTCTACCTGCGCAACCCTTTATGGGCCAAGAAGGCGCTCGAAGCGTTGAAGAAGGTCCTGGAGCTCGATGCAGAGTATATCGACGCGTGGGTCGAGCTCGCCGAGTTCTGGCGGCGGCGCGGCAACCGCGAGCGCCAACGCAAAGCGCTGGAGCGGGCGCTGGCCACGCACCCCGACCACGAGCGAGCGGCAGAAATGTATCGCCAGCTCGTGGGGCGACGCGAGCTCGAACGACTACTGAAACGCGCCCGTCGCCGTTGACCCTACCGAGGAGGCAGGATGCCGATCGCCGTGGACGGCTCCAACCTGCTGCACTACCTCCGTGCCGATCGGACCAGGGTACGGCAGCTGAGTCTGCAGCTCGCACGCCGGGAGGGGATTCGATTGACGGTGGTGTTCGACGGGCCACCACCGAGCGGTACACCGGCGCGCGAGTCGCTCGGAGCCGTGTCGGTGATCTGGTCTGAGAACCGCAGCGCCGACGACGTGATCGTCCAGCTCCTGCCGCAAGGGCGCGCTGCCCGAAACTGGTCCGTGGTCACCGACGATCGCGGGCTCGGACAACGGGTCCGCGATCGTGGAGCAACAGTGCGCAGTCTCAAGGACTGGTCGGCCAAGCTCCAGATGCGAGCCGCCGGCGACCCCCACGACCGCGACCGCCAGCTGTCCGCAGATGAGGTCGCGGAGTGGGAGATGCTGTTTCGCGAACGTCGGAACGACCGGGACTGACAATCGGTCAGCGAGACTGTACACTCCCGGCGTTGGCGAGAAGAGGGAGGATCCGATGGATATCAAGAGCCTGATCAGCGAACTGGAAATCTCGGACGTGACGCCGGGAGCCTGCACCGGCCAGTGGATCGAGCCGACCGAGCGCAAGGAGCTTGTCTCGAGCACGCCGATCGACGGCAGCCCGATCGCAACGGTGCTCCAGGCCGATGCCTCGGCCTACGAGCAGGTCGTGTCCACGGCCGCCGAGACGTTTACCAGCTGGCGCATGCGGCCGGCTCCCGAGCGTGGTCTGATTGTGCGTGATCTCGGCGACGAGCTTCGGAAGTACAAGGAACCCCTGGGGCGCCTGGTCGCTCTGGAGATGGGCAAGATCCTGTCCGAGGGTCTCGGCGAGGTCCAGGAGATGATCGATATGTGCGACCTCGCGGTGGGAATGTCGCGCCAGCTGTACGGGATGACGACCCACTCCGAACGGCCGCTCCACAGAATGTACGAGCAGTGGCACCCTCTCGGTGTGGTCGGCATCATCTCGGCGTTCAACTTCCCGGTCGCCGTGTGGTCGTGGAACGCCACTGTCGCGGCCATCTGCGGCGACACGATGGTCTGGAAGCCATCCTCATCCACGCCACTCACGGCCGTCGCGGTCCAGCAGATCTGCAACCGAGTCATGGCCAAGCACGATGCCATGGGTGTGTTCAACCTGGCGATCGGCTCCGGCTCCGTGGTGGGCGAGCGGTTGATCAACGACCCACGCGTACCACTGATCTCGTTCACCGGCTCAACCAACATGGGACGCCACGTCTCAGAGTGTGCCGCCCGCAGGTTCGGACGGTCGATCCTGGAGCTCGGGGGCAACAACGGCATCATCATGACGGACGATGCAGATCTGGACATGGCGCTCCGTGCGGTCGTTTTTGCAGCGGTCGGCACGACGGGTCAGCGCTGCACGAGCCTCCGCCGCCTGTTCTTGCAGAAGGGAATCGCCGACACGATGATCTCTCGTCTGACCAAGGCGTACGGATCGATCACCATCGGCAACCCTCTCGAGGACGGGATCCTGATGGGACCGATGGTCAACCAGTCGGCGGTGGACGAGTTCGTCCGCGCCATCGCCACCATCAAGAGTCAGGGCGGCGAGATCCTGTACGGCGGCGAGGTGATCGATGGTCCCGGACACTACGTGCAGCCGACACTGGTGAAGGCGAAGCCGGACATGCCCATCGTCCAGGACGAGACGTTCGCACCGATTCTCTACGTCTTCGAGTACGACGAGCTTGACGATGCGATCGCCATGCACAACGGAGTCCAGCAAGGGCTGTCGTCGGCGATCTTCACCTCCAGCCTGCACGCTGCCGAGACGTTCCTGTCACACCGCGGCTCCGACTGCGGCATCGCCAATGTCAACATCGGCACCTCGGGCGCCGAGATCGGTGGGGCGTTCGGTGGTGAGAAGGAGACCGGCGGTGGCCGCGAGGCCGGCTCAGACGCCTGGAAGGCGTACATGCGCCGCCAGACATGCACGATCAACTGGGGACGAGAGCTGCCTCTCGCCCAGGGCGTCAAGTTCGACATCGACGGATAGACCGATACCCGAAGCACCGCTGCCCGAAGCAGGCAACCCCGGCCCGGGGCGTTCACGCCCCGGGCCGTTTTGGTCCCCGAGACCAGAGCACTTGTCTGGAAAAGCAGACCAGGCTAGGGTGCCGACATGGAAGGACGTGTGCTCATCGTCGATGACGAGAGCGGTGTCCGGACGGTTCTCGAGCGGATCCTGTCCGGAGCGGGCTACGTGGTCGACACCGCCCCTGATGCCTTTCAGGCGCTGGAGATCGTCGACTCGCGTCCCCCGCACGCCATCGTGCTCGATCTGAAGATGCCCGGAATGGACGGTCTCGGTCTCCTCGACAACCTCCGCCAGCGCGGCATCGAGATTCCGGTCGTCGTGCTGACGGGCCACGGAGACGAGTTCACCTCCCGCCAGTGTCTCGACGCCGGAGCTGCAGCGTACCTCACCAAGCCACCGGACCGATCCGACCTCCTGCTGGCAGTCCGCGGCGCCGTGGCCCAGGGACGACTGGCGCGTGAAGAGGTCTCCGACGCGGAGCCGACCCCACTTCTTGGTGACAGCCCGTCGATGCGTCAGCTGCGAGAGGAGATTGCTCGCGTGGCCCCCTCACGAGCCACGGTGCTGGTCACCGGCGAGTCTGGTACAGGCAAGGAGCTGGCTGCTCGCCGCCTGCACCATCTCTCGGAGCGGGCCCGCATGCCATTCGTCCGGGTCAACTGCGCCGCGATCCCGGAGGAGCTGATCGAGTCCGAGCTATTCGGCCACGAGAAGGGCTCGTTCACCGGCGCTCACCGGCGGCAGCTCGGGAAGTTTGTCCAGGCAGACGGGGGCACGATCTTCCTCGACGAGGTCGGGGACATGTCGTTGAAGACCCAGGCCAAGGTCCTTCGCGTCCTCCAGGACGGAGAGGTCGAACCCGTGGGCGCGGGCAAGCCGTTCACGGTTGACGTGCGCGTGGTCGCGGCAACCAACAAGGACCTGCGCGCCGAGGTCAGCGCCGACACGTTTCGCGAGGATCTGTACTACCGTCTCGCGGTCGTCGTGCTGCGCACGCCTGCGCTCCGAGAGCATCCAGAGGACATCCCAGCCCTGGTCGAGCACTTCATCGATGAGTTCTGCGAGGCGTACAACCGCCGTCCAAAGCGGTGGACGTCGAGCGCCATGGCCACCCTCCAGCAGTACCGCTGGCCGGGCAACGTTCGCGAGCTCCGCAACGCGGTGGAACGCGCCGTCATCATGGAGCTGGCGGATGAGATCTCGACCGCCGATCTGCTCGAAGCTCCGGAGCGCGCAGAAGCGCTCGAGACGTTTCTCTCCGCACGGACGCTGCACGACTTCCAGCAGGCAGCCGAGCGCGCCTACATCATCCACCAGCTGGAGCGACACGGCTGGAACGTTGCCGCCACCGCCCGGGCGATCGACACGCCACGCTCCAACCTCTACAAGAAGATCCAGGCCTACGACATCCAGCGCGACGGGGACTGAGCCGGCACGGTCAGGACACGGCCGCGCTGGCCGGCTGACTCCGGGGAACGACCATCAGCTTCTGCGCGTCCCACAGGCCCCGACGCGCCAACGCCACACCGTCACTCCCGATGCGACCGGCGAGGGACGCGATCGACTCCCCGAGCAACGGATGGATCCAGCCCGGAACCAGCTCGGCTGAAGGAACGAGAGCGAACGCCCGTCGATGGAGCTCGGGATGCGGCACCGTCAACGAGTCACCGCGCACGACCATCCCGTTGCACAGCAGCAGGTCCAGATCAAGCGTTCGAGCTCCCCAATGGACCCGCCGCTGGCGACCTGCCGCCGCCTCGATCGCCAGGCATTCGTCCAGCAGCTGCCGAAGCGGCGCCTTTGACTCCACAACCACGGACATGTTCCAGTACCGCGGCTGCGGGGGACCGACGGGCTCCGTCCTGTACAGGCTGGAGCACGCGACCACCGGGTGGCGCCGGTGGAGCGTCACCAGCGCCCGGTGAAACGCCGTCGGCGGATCGCCGAGGTTGCCTCCCAGTCCCACGAGTACGTGCATAGCTTGAGTCCGGTGCAGGCACGATATGCCGCAACGGCCACACGCCGCGCAGTATAGCCGCGCCCGGCGGAGGGTTGCCAACCCCTGTGAGCCCGACCATACTGACCCGGTGGATCGACGTACGCTGACCACGACGGCTCGGCGGCTCGCGGTGGCAGTCCTGATCGGCTGCCTCGCCGGGGCGTTGATCGGTTGGATTGCCGCGCAGGCGTTGCACCTGCCGCAGGTCGACCAGCTCAAGACGTTCGAGCCGCCACTGACGACCACCATCCTCGCCGCCGACGGCTCGGTGCTCGCGACGTTCGCAGAGGAGCGCAGAATCGAGCTGCAGCCAGAGGAGATCCCGGAGAACTTCAAGCAGGCCCTTGTGGCGGTCGAGGACGCCGAGTTCTACGAGCATGGCGGCGTGGATCCCGTGGCCGTGCTGCGTGCGGTCTGGGCCAGCGTCCGCACCGGTCGCCTTGGCGGCGGGGGCGGCGCGTCGACGCTGACACAACAGCTGGCCCAGAACCTGTTCTTGACGCGGACCCACTCCATCCGTCGCAAGCTGCGACAGATGCTCCTGGCGATCAACATCGAGAAGCAGTACAGCAAGGATCAGATCCTGACGATGTACGCCAACGTGGTGTACTTCGGACACGGGGCGTACGGCCTCGAGGCTGCTGCCAGACTGTTCTTCGATCGGCCGGCACGCGAGCTCACCCTCCCTCAGGCGGCGTTCCTCGCGGGAGTGATCCAGAACCCCGAAGGCAGATGGTCTCCGATCCGGAACCCTGACGGGGCCACGCGGCGGCGCAACCACGTGCTCGACCGGATGCTCGCCGAGGACATGATCGACGCCGAGGAGCACGCCGCAGCGAGCGATGCCCCCCTCGGCGCCAGCCTCCACCGCAAGAGAGTGGAGGCCGGCTCGTACTTCGTGGAGTGGATCCGCCAGCAGATCGCAGCCTCGTACGGAACCGAGTCGTTGTACACCGACGGTCTCACCATCCGCACCACCCTCGACCCGACGCTCCAGGCTGCAGCGGAGTCTGCTGTCCGCGATGGCCTGATCGAGCTCGACATGAGCCTCGGCTTCCGCGACCCGCCGAACGTGCTGGAGAAGGACGAGGCCGACACCGAGAGCCAGCTTGCGGCGTACACCGACCCGCAGTGGCGCACGCTCGTGCCCGAGGACGGTGTGGCGGTACCGGCGTTGGTGACCGCGGTACAACGGCGCTCGGCCAGCGTACGGATCGACACGATCACGGCCACCGTACCGCTGGCGAGTGCGGAGTGGACCGCGGCACGACGGCTCGACGCAATCCTGGAGGTCGGCGATCGAGTCCTGGTGCGGCTCCCGGATCCGCTGCCCGACCAGCTCAGCGAAGAGCTCACCGTTGCACTGGTCCAGGAGCCGGATCTGGAAGGCGCCCTGGTCGCCCTCGACAATCAGACAGGCCACATCCGCGCGATGGTGGGTGGGTACGACTACTCCAGATCGCAGTTCAACTGCGCCACTCAGGCGCTCCGCCAATGTGGCTCGGCGTTCAAGCCGTTCGTCTACCTGACAGCGTTCGAGCAGGGGTTCACACCGGCGGACACACTGTTCGACGGACCGGTCCTCTTGCGCGACGGCGCTGGCGAGCTCACCTACTGTCCGAAGAACTACCACGACACGTATCACGGCATCACCACGCTCCGGAACGCTTTGGAGCAGAGCTTCAACGTGACGTCGGTGAAGCTCCAGAACCTGGTCGGCGCGAGCTCCGTGATCGACGCGGCACGGCGTTTCGGGATCAGCACCGAGCTCCATCCCTACCCATCGATGGCCCTCGGAGCGTTCGAGACTCGTCTGCTCGAGCTGGTGCGGGCGTACGCTGGAATCGCCAACCTCGGCGAGCTGCCGCAGACCGTGGCGATGACGGAGCTGCTCGACCGCGACGGCACCGTCGTCGAGCGTCAGTTCCCATCGGTCTCCCGCGTGATGGCCCCCGAGGTGGCGTACTTGATGGTGCACGTGCTGCGCGGTGTCATCCAGCGGGGCACGGGCGTCGCAGCACGGTATCAGCTCCGCGAGCTGGACGCACATCTGGCCGGCAAGACGGGAACAACGGACAACTATGCCGATGCGTGGTTCGTTGGATTCTCGCCACAGATGACCGTTGGAGTCTGGGTGGGGCGAACCCTCAAAGACCCGATCGGCCGCGAGATGACCGGAGCACGGGCCGCGTTACCGATCTGGATCCGCTTCATGAAGCAGTACCTGTCCGGGCTCGACGAGACCACCCGGGCACTCGACTTCCCGGTCCCTGCGGGCGTCGTGTTCACACCGACCGATCGGTTCTCCGGGCTGCGTGCCGCACGAGCCTGTGGCGAGGTGATTCTCGAGTCCTTCCTGGACGGTACCGAGCCCCAGATCGAGTGCACGGAGCTCTGGCCGGAGATCGCCGAGCTTCCCTGGCCGCTCCAGCAGCCAGCCTACGACCCGAAGCCCGACGAGCTGATGCCCGACCTCGCTTCGATCCAGGCGGCCGACGACCGGATAACCGGTGAGGACGAGGAATCGGACGAGGAGGCTGCGGACGAGAGTCCGGAGCAGCGTGCGGCAGTCGGGACGGCCGCTGGAGTGTGAGCCGCCTCAGGTATCGGCATCTTTGAGATAGCGTGTCGCCGCCGCCTGGGACCTGGAAGCCGGGTTCCTGCTGGCGCGACCGTGGCTGCGTCAGCTCTTCTGCCCGCCGCCCAGCATCGGGGCCACTGCTGACAGGAAGTCCTTCGCCGGCACGTAACCGTCGACCCGGCCGATCTCGTCACCATCCGGCGCGAACACGACCACCGTCGGCAAACCCTGGACCCCGTGATCTCGCGCCAGCTGTCTGCCGTCACCGTCCACGTCAAGTCTCAGAGCCACCGCTTGAGAGCCCATCAGCTCCGCCACCCGATGATCGTTGAACGTCTTGGTCTCGAGACGCTTGCACCAGACACACCAGTCTGCGTAAAAGCTCGCCACAACCGGACGGTCGCTCTCCTTGGCCTGCTCGAACGCCTGCTGCCAGCTCTCAACCCAGCGGATCTGGGCATCGCCGCTCCCCGCGGTGCCTCTGACGGACACTGCGTGCTCGTCGTTCCCAGCGGCCGCGCGGCCGGCCTCGCCATCGCCCGTGGCTCTGCCACACCCGGCGGTCATCAGGACTGCAGTCAGCATCACCAGGGTCGCACGCTTCCACATCGGCTCTCGTCGCTCCACTCGGTCCTCCTTCACGCACCGTCGTGCGCACATCGCGCCACTGAGGCGGCAGCACTCCACGCCGTCGCCTGAGAGTGGTATGCACGGCGCCCTCGATCGGTCACCGCAACGCCGTGCAACAGCGTCGCGCCGCCGGTTGTTTCCTCCCGCCAATTGTGCCATGATCCCGCCATGGCCTACCCCGTGAAGTCTCTGTACAGGCGGATCGAACGGGCCCTGGAGACGATCGCGCTCGGCTCCGAGCCGCTCCAGACGATTACGAGCACAGCGTCGATGCTGGTGGACACGTTCGCCGACGACCTCGGGATCCGTGGCGGGCGGATCTACGCGCGCGACGACGGCACCTACGACATGGTGCAGACGTTCGGTGACGCGACGGCATCGGGCATCGGGACCCAGGTGCGACGCGACTACGCCCCGATCGAGCAGCTGCTCGATGAAGGGTGCGTGGTCATGCAACGCAACGACCCCGCACTGGACCCACGCCTCGAGGAGACTCTGGGAACGCGTCCGCTGTTCGCCGCAGTGTCGGTAGCCGACGGCCAGTTCATCCTCTCGTTCGACGTGGAGCCTCCCGACCGCGAGAGCGACGACGTCATCTCGATGCTCAACATCGTCCGCTTCGCCATCAACCAGAAGATCCGTGAGGAGTCGTTACTGTCGATCTTGGAGGAGGCCCGGCGGATTCAGGTCTCGATCCTGCCAAAACGGATCCCCCGGTACGGCGACTTCGATCTGGCCGCCCGTACCGTCGCCACGGAGATCGTTGGCGGGGACGCCTACGACTTCATCACGTTGACCGACTCGAGCTTTGCAGTCGTGGTCGCCGATGCCACCGGGCACGGCCTGCCGGCAGCCTTGCAGGTCCGGGACGTGGCCACCGGCCTGCGGATGGGCCTGTCGCGCGAGTTCAAGCTCAGCCGGACCGTCGAGCGCCTGAACCAGCTCATCCATCGGGCCCGGCTATCGACCCGGTTCGTGTCCCTGTTTCTCGCCGAGGTCCACGTGGACGGAACGGTCGTATACTGCAACGCAGGACATCCGCCCGCGATCCTCGTCCGCGCCGACGGGTCCAGCGCGCGACTCAGCACCGGTGGCCTACTGCTGGGACCCCGCGCCAACAGCCGCTACACCGTCGACCTGGTGCGACTCGCCCCCGGCGACCTGATCCTGATGTACAGCGACGGGATCACCGAGACAGCCTGCGCCCGCTCCAGCGAAGAGTTCGGCATGACGCGCCTCGAGGATCTCGTCCGCCAGCACCGCGACCTGTCTGCCAACGATCTCGTGGACACCGTGTTTGCTGCTGTATCGGAGTTCTCGGCGCAAACAGTCCCTTCTGACGATCAGACCGTCGCCGTCATCCGCCGCGGGCGCACGGATGCACCGCGAGCCCCACGTCACCATCGGAGCCCACAATGAGCGCGTTTCTTCCCGAGCTTTTCTTTGATCTGACCGGCTGGGAACACGCCGACATCTTCGATACCGGCCAACCGGTCTGGTCCGCTCTCGGCGATGCCCTGAAGGAGTACCTGGAGCGCTGGAGCACCTGGTCGATCGCTACCCACATCCCCCCCGGTGTCCATGTTCTCGGCGAGCGGATCATGATCCATGAGGGCTGCGAGATCGAGCCGGGAGCCGTCATCGTCGGACCGGTCATCATCGGACCGGGGGCATCGCTGCGCACCGGCGCCTACGTCCGGTCAAACGTGATCGTCGGCGCCGGCGCCGTGGTCGGTGCGCACTCGGAGGTCAAGGGGTCGATTCTGCTGCCTGGCGCCAAGGCACCGCACCAGGCGTACGTCGGCGACTCGATCCTCGGCCGCGACGTGAACCTCGGTGCAGGGACGATCCTGTCCAACGTCAAGAACGTGGGCCGGGAGATCACATTTCGTCACGACGGCGAGGTCGTGCACACCGGGCTCCGCAAGCTGGGTGCGATCCTCGGAGACGGATGCAAGACGGGCTGCAACTCCGTCTTGAACCCGGGTGTACTGATGGGACCGGGCTGCGTCACCTACACCAATGCATCGTTGCGCGGCGGCTACTACCCGCCCCGGACCCTGATCAAGGTCCGCCAGGACCAGCGGCGTATCGAGCTCGACCGACTGCGCTAGAGCAGCCCGACAGCGCACGATCGGGCTCCGCGTGTCGGCCCGCTGGTACGAGTCTTGCGTATCATGGGAGCGGACGGGAGGTGGACGATGCAACACGACGTCCTCACAACCAGGCTCAACCGAGCGGTAGTACCGCTCGCGCTGGCATGCGCGGTCGCTGCTGCGGTGGCCGTACCGGCCTCTGCAGAGGACGACCTGACCTCGCTAAGCTACATCGCCTATGTGGAGCGGTATGCGACCGTGCAGACCGCGACACAGGAGGAGACGCTCGAAGCGGTGATGAACATGCCGCTGGTGCCCGGCGACCGCGTCGATACGGCCCGGCAGGCGCGCGTCGAGCTGCGGCTGTCGGATGGCTCCAGCGTCTGGCTCGATCAGTACACAGCGCTCGCGCTGGATGCTGTCGCCTACAGCCGCGGAACAGACGACCCGCGCACCGTGCTGTTCCTCGCGGACGGCTCGGCGATTGTGGCGATCCCCTCCTCGTCGCTGGTCGAGGAGCCGACGCGCGTCGACGGGCCCGGGGCAACCGTGTACCTCAACGGGCCCGGCTGGTTCCGGTTGGAGACGCTGCGCTCCAACACGACGCGCGTGGAGGTCTGGGAAGGCTCCGCCGACGTCCTGACCGGCACCGGCACCGTGCAGGTCCGTACCGGCTCCTCGGCCGAGATCGCCGACCATCAGGTGGTGCGCACGGAGGCGTACCTGACGCGAGGCGACGACTTCGGCCGGTGGGTGATGGATCGCGTCCAGCCGACTGAAGAGGGAAGCTCCACCCGCCATGTCGGCCAGAGGTACGCCCGCCAGGGCGCGGTGCTCGACAACTACGGCAGCTGGATCTACATCGACAGCCGTGACCTGTGGGCCTGGCGTCCGGCAGTGGCCGCCACCTGGCGTCCGTACACACACGGTCGCTGGTACTGGACCCATACCGGCTGGTCATGGATCTCCTACGAGCCGTGGGGTTGGCTGCCGCACCACTACGGAACCTGGTTCTTCGACGCCAGCCACGGTGGCTGGCTGTGGCTCTGGGGCGACTACTGGGGCCCCGCCTGGGTCAACTGGATGTGGTGGGATGGCTGGGTCGGATGGTGCCCGCGCGGGTGGTACGACTACTGGTACTGGGACCACTGGCGCCGTCCATGGCGTGACGGCTGGCACCCCTCGGGGCCTCGCCCACCACGCTCCAGCACGATGCCGCCTGCGGGCGCCGGGCGCGACAGCCGGGATCCGGTCCGCACAACTCGCGGCGGGGACGAGGGACGACCGACGCCGGGCAGGCTGGCACTCGACATCTCCGGCTCGGCGCGTCTCGACCAGATGGATACGCGCGGTTGGAACGTGGTACCGGCCTCTGACTTCGGCGACAGCCATCTGGCCCGTCGAGTGCGTCCCGCCGGTGAGGTCCTCGCCTCCGCTCCAGGTGACGCGCGCGCCGTCGTCGCCTCCGGGCCGCTGCTAACCGAGCCCCCGCAGGCGGGCTCCGCCGCCCGCGAGGTGGAGCGTGCGTTCCGTCAGGTGGACAGATCGAACGATCTCAGCCCCTTGCTGGCGAGGAACGACGAGCTGGATGCCACGGCGATCGCAGCTGCGGCGCGGCCGGTGGACACTGCGACGTTGGCGCGGCGTACCCAGGCGCCGGTCTCGCGTGAGGTGACCAGACTCGAGGGTGCACCGGGCTCGACGTCGATCGAGCGGCGAGCGGATACGGTCCGTCCCGGTATCTCCACCCGCCCCGAGACTGACAGGGCTCCGGCCAACATCCACCGCCCGTTGGGCCGTGACACGCTCACGGACCGCACACCGCTGACTGCCCCGTCGACCCCCCGCACAGGGACCCTGCTCGGCGGTGATGCGTTCGGCCGATCCGGCGCCCAGCCGAGATCGATCTCGCCGCCGTCGGGAAGCGACCAGCGTTCGCCGGTGATCCCACGCAGCGGAGGTCGGATCGTGCCGCCGACCTCCGGCTCCGTCACCGCGCCGGGCGTTCGTTCCGTCACCCCACCGAGCAGCAGCCGGAGCCCATCGGTTGCGCCGCGACCGGTGCTTCGGCCGTCGTCGCCGTCGCTGCGGGCTCCGAGCTCGCGCGGACCGAGCTCCAGCACGATCCAGCGGCCGTCGTCCTCCTCGAGCCGACCGAGTGTGCGACCACGAAGCTCATCGTCATCGACACCGCCGCCCTCGGTGCGCCCGCGCTCCAGCGGGTCGTCGTCCCGTCCATCGGTGGCCCCGCGGTCGTCTTCGTCCTCCTCCTCCTCCTCGAGGAGCGTGCGACCGGCGCCACGGTCGTCGTCCTCCTCGAGCTCGGCGAAGCCGTCCCGGCCACGGGAGTAATCGGCGGGCTCGATGCGAGCTCGGCTACAGCCCGGCGGCGCCGGGGTCGATCGACCCCGGCGCTGCCGTGTATAGTGACCACGGCCGCACTACGGCCCGTGGCCGAGAAGGCGCCACTGCACGATGGAGGGTGTTTCCGTGACCACCGAGCTCGCTGACGACGTCGTCGACCGCCTCGTCGATGCCGCGCGTCGGGCCCTCGCGAACGCCTGGGCGCCCTACTCGGGCTTCCGAGTAGGAGCCGCAGTGTGGGCAAACAGCGAGGTGTTCGTTGGCTGCAACGTCGAGAATGCAGCCTACCCGCTGTCGGTGTGTGCCGAGCGCAACGCCATTGCCGCAGCTGTGGTTGCCGGTGCGACCACTATCGACGCCGTCGCGGTGGTCACCGCCACCGAGGAACCCACGCCTCCGTGCGGCGCATGCCGTCAGGTCATGCTGGAGTTCGGTGACGTCCCCGTCATCATGGCGACGGCCGACGGCCGCCGACAACAGGTCCACCGAGTCGGCGAGCTGCTGCCATACCCATTTGCCGGTGCACACCTGGAGACATCGGGCTGATGCCGTCTGAAGCGAAGGAGATGTGGGCAGCTCGACGCAAGCAGGAACGTCGTCAACGACGGCACGAAACGTACCGTCGCGGTCTGCGCCCGTTCGCACTGGCGGCGTGGCAGATCTCGAAAGAGCACAACGTCGGCTCGCTGGTTCGCACCGCCCACGCCACCGCGTGCAGCCAGGTGATCTTGACCGGCGAGCGGGAGTGGAACACCGAGGCCGCCCGCACCGCCGAAGCGTTCACCGACATCGTCCACCTGGCGGCCGAGCCCACGCTGCTGCTCGACCACATCGCCACTCGCGGCTGGCAGCCGGTGGCCATCGAGCTCCATCCACGGGCCGTCAGCCTGTTCGATGCCGTGTACCCCGTGCGTCCGTGCTTCATTCTCGGTGCAGAGCTGGGCGGTCTGCCGGACGAGCTGCTCGAGGCCTGCGATCCTGTGATCCAGATCCCACAATGGGGCCTGGTACCTTCCCTGAACCTTGCAGTGGCGGGGTCGATCGTGGTGTACGATTACTTGCAGCAGCTGGCGCGGACCGGTCAGCTGCAGCGTCCCGCGGGAGGCCTCGTCGATGCCGACCGCGATCAACCGCAAACGCCGTGACCACTGCCCTTGTCAGACCGGCGCACGGCTGGTAGAGTACTGCGTCCCAAGGAGGTACCGCATGAAGGCGTCTCACATCCTTGTGCCTGTGCTGCTTGCCACGATGATGGTGTCGTGTGCGGGCGGTCCGAAGGCCACCACGGCTCCGAGCGCCGGCACTGCCGCCGAGCAGGCACCGACGACGACGACGACGCCAGTTCCCGAGCACGTCATCGAGACGCCGTCGACAGAGCCAGTACCCTCCGTCGAGGTGCAGGAGGAGCTTCCGGAAGATCTCCAGGAGCTCAACCGTCGCGGGTACTTGCGTGATGTGTTCTTCGACACCGACGAGTACCGCCTCCGCGACGAGGCGCGCGACACGCTGGCCGAGAATGCAGCATGGCTTGCCGAGTACCCCGATGTCGAGATCCTGATCGAAGGCCACTGCGATGAGCGCAACACCAGGGAGTACAACCTGGCACTCGGCGAGCGCCGCGCCAACGCCGCCCGGGAGTACCTGATCTCGCTCGGGATCGACGGCTCACGCATCCGTACCATCAGCTACGGTGAGGAGCAGCCGTTCGCCATGGGCCACAACGAGTCTGCGTGGCAGCTGAACCGTCGCGCCCACTTCGTGATTGTCGCCCGCTAGTCAAAGGAGGCCGCCGTGCGTCGCTGGATCCTGCTCATTGCCCTGATCGCCGTTACCGCGTGCACGAGCTCGGATGACATGTCGCTGCTCCACCGTGAGATCACAGACGTGCAACGCCAGGTCCAGCGCCTGGACCAGAAGATCTCTGGTCAAGATCTGAAGGCCCTGGAGGCCCAGACTGCAGAGCAGGCGGCCAACGTCATGCGATCGAACGCCGACATCGCCACCCGCATGGACGAGCTGAACGAGGAGATCGAGGCGCTCAGGGCCTCGCTCGAGCTGACCACCCGTCGGCTTGCGACGATCTCGCAGCAGCTCGCCGAGTCCCGCCAGCGTACCTACTCCCCGGTGCAGATCCCGCCGGTGTCGGTGCGCGAAGGAGACGGAGAGGCAGCGGAGGTCGAGGACCCCGACGCCACCCCGGCCGAAGGAGCTCGCCCGGCACCGAGCGCAGGGCCCACACAGATGAGCCCTGACGAGCTGTACCGCAACGCCTACGAGGACTACCTGCGCGGCAACTACGATCTCGCGATCCAGGGCTTTGCGGAGTACGTGGACCGCTACGGCGCCACCGACCTCGCCGACAACGCACTGTACTGGATCGGCGAGTGCCACACGGCGCTCGAGCAACCAGAAGAGGCCTTGAAGGCGTTCTCGAAGGTCCTCGAGAACTACCCGAACAGTGACAAGGCCGCTGCAGCCCAGTTGAAAAAAGGCATGACATACCTCACACTGAACGACCAGGGGCAGGGGGTCATCCACCTCCAATATGTCGTGTACGAGCACCCCGGCACGAAGGAAGCGGACCTCGCGCGCGACAAGCTCCGTTCACTCGGGATCACGATCCGTTGAGATCATCAGCACGGTGTACGACTCGAACGACACCCGCGCAGAGCACTACATGAGGCACGAAGGAGTCTGTGAGCATGGCCATCAAAGGCACGAAGAAGCAGGCGCGCAAGCGTCACCGTCAATCTGAGGAGCGCCGGCTGCGCAACCGGTCCGTGCGGACCCGCGTCCGCCGTCAAATGCGCCGCATGCGCCGCGCAGTCGAAACGGGCGACTCGAGCGAGGTGACTCGCCTGCTGC
>CAZEJK010000007.1:0-20237 GCA_964512045.1 uncultured Thermoanaerobaculia bacterium | reverse complement strand
GACCCTCTCGGTGGTCGACGTCTCCTTACGTCACAGCGTCCTGCACCATCGCACGGCGTCCAGGTACAAGTCCCGCATCGCTCACCAGGCGAACCGGGTTCTCCTGGAACGGAACGCGTAGACCATGTCCGAAGCGCTGATGTCGACCGCCGTGGCCGACGGTCAGCTGGTCAACCGGGGGAAGGTCCGAGACATCTACGCAACTGACAACGCGCTGATCCTGGTCGCAACAGACCGAGTCAGCGCGTTTGATTGCGTGCTGCCGACGCCGATCCCGGGACGCGGGGTGATCCTGACGCAGCTGTCGAGCTTCTGGTTCGAGCGGTTCCAGGAAACTGTTCCGAACCACCTCCTGGCAACACAGCTGGAGGAGTTCCCCGAGCCGTACCGGTCGCATCCGGAGCTGGCTGGTCGGAGCGTGTACGCACGCAAGCTCCGTCCGATTCCGATCGAATGCGTCGCCCGCGGGTACCTCGCCGGTTCCGGCTGGAAGGAGTACCAGCGCAGCCGCACGGTCTGCGGTACTCCACTGCCCGACGGGCTGGTGGAGTCCGCCGAGCTTCCGGAACCGATCTTCACGCCAGCGACCAAGGCGACCTCCGGTCACGACGAGAACATCTCGTTCGAGCGAATGGAAGCGATCGTCGGCGCTGAGCTTGCCGATACGCTCCGCGCGCTCACCCTGAGGCTCTACACAGAGGCCGCCGACTATGCGCGCGAGCGGGGCGTCATCATCGCCGACACGAAGTTCGAGTTCGGCCTGGACTCGGACGATCAGGTGGTCTGGATGGACGAGGCGCTGACCCCAGACTCGTCGCGCTTCTGGCCCGTGGACGCCTACCGACCGGGCGGCGCCCAGCCATCGTTCGACAAGCAGTACGTGCGCGACTGGCTGGAGAGCTCGGGATGGAGCAAGGAGCCGCCAGCCCCCGAGCTGCCGGACGATGTGGTCCAGGGAACGGTCGACCGGTATCGCGAGGTCTACCGCATCCTCACCGGATCCTCACCGGAGCCGATTGAGCGCTGACAGCACCACAACAACGCCGCAGCGAGCCAACGTGCGGCGCACACGTCTTGCTATACTCCCGCGATCGGCGAGGAGCTGAGGAGGCACGATGAGCACCACCCACACTGTCGACACGATCCGCAACGTCGCGATTGTCGGCCACTCTGACACCGGGAAGACCTCTCTGGTCTCGGCGATGCTGTTCGACAGCAACACCATCAACCGGCTGGGCAAGGTCGACACCGGCAACGCGCCGACGGACTTCGATGAGGACGAGATCGAGCGCAAGATCACGATATCGACCGCTGTCGCCCATATCGAGCACCGGGAGACCAAGGTCAACCTGATCGATACGCCCGGGTACGGTATCTTCACCACCGAGGCGATCCAGGGTCTGCGTGTTGCCGATGCCGCGGCCCTGATGGTGTCGGCCGTGGCCGGCATCGAGGTGCAGACCGAGAAGATGTGGAAATGCGCCCAGATCTACGGTCTTCCAGTGATGATCGTGCTCAATCTCATGGACCGTGATCGGGCATCCTTCGAACGGACCCTGGATGCACTGCAGAAGAAGTTCGGACGTGAGGTGGTCCCCCTGCAGCTACCGATCGGCGAAGAAGCGTCGTTTACCGGCGTCGTCGATCTGCCAAGCGGCTCGGCTCTGACCTGGGAAGGAGACGAAAGCGGCACGATGGCTCGAGCGGACGTCCCCGGCGACATGGCGGACGCCGTGAGCTCGGCCAGAGAGTCGCTCATGGAGATGGTCGCCGAGCAGGACGAGGAGCTGATGGAAGCGTATCTCGAGACCGGCGAGCTCGACGCCGACACCTTCCGCAAGGGGCTCGCCAGTGCGATCCGGCAGCGTCAGCTCGTGCCCGTCTTCTGTCTTTCGGCGAGCAAGAACATCGGCGTTCAGCCGATCATGGACGCATTCGTGGATCTTCTGCCGGCGCCGAGCTGGCGCTCTGTCCCGGCGGTTGCTGAGGATGGCACCGAGCTCGAGCTTCAGGTGAGTGCGGACGAGCCCGCCGTCGCCCACGTGTTCAAGACCTTCTCCGACCCGTACGCCGGCCGGATTTCCCTTCTGCGCCTGTTCACCGGCACCCTGTCATCCGACGACACGCTGCTCAACCCGCGCACGGACTCCAAGGAGCGGCTGAATGCCCTGTCGATCATGCAGGGGAAGGAGCTCGTCAGTACCAGCACGGTAGCTCCGGGCGATATCTGCGCGATCCCCAAGCT
The DNA here is from genome assembly GCA_964512045.1 of uncultured Thermoanaerobaculia bacterium. Classification (GTDB taxonomy): domain Bacteria; phylum Acidobacteriota; class Thermoanaerobaculia; order Thermoanaerobaculales; family Sulfomarinibacteraceae; genus CAZEJK01. The sequence goes on along the minus strand of CAZEJK010000007.1, from coordinate 17,992 downwards.
CAAGGAGACCGCCACCGGCGACACGCTGTGTGCGCCTGCACGCCCCCTGAGGGTTTCGCCGGTTGCGATCCCGGAAGCATCGATCAGCTTCGCTCTCGAGCCGAAGTCGAAGGGCGACGAGGACAAGCTCGCGACGGCGCTGGCGAAGATCAAGGACGAGGATCCCACCATCACCGTTGGCCGCGATCCGCAGACCGGGGAGCTCCTGATCTCCGGCGCAGGACAGCTCCACGTGGAGGTGGTCATCGGCAAGCTCAAGCGCCGGTACAAGGTCGACGTCGTCCTGCACCAACCGAAGGTCCCCTACCGAGAGACGATCACCGGCTCTGCCGAGGTCACGACCCGCCACAAGAAGCAGACCGGCGGCTCCGGCCAGTTCGCCGAGTGCGCCATCCGGATCGAGCCGGCCGAGCGCGGGAACGGTTACGAGTTCGTCGACAAGATCTTCGGTGGCTCCATCTCCCAGGGGTACCGGCCCGCCGTGGACAAGGGGATCCGGGAGGCCGCCGAGCGCGGCGTGGTTGCCGGCTACCCGGTAGTGGACTTCACGGTCACCCTGCTGGACGGCAAGGAGCACTCGGTCGACTCGTCCGAGATGGCGTTCAAGATCGCCGGCCGCAAGGCGTTCAAGGAGGCCGTGCAGAAGGCCAAACCCACCATCCTCGAGCCGATCATGAAGATCGAGGTGTATGCGCCAGACTCCAACATGGGCGACGTCATGGGTGATCTGAACTCCCGGCGGGGCCGGGTGCAAGGGATGGATACCGAGGACGAGACCAGCACGATCCGTGCCCTCGTTCCCCTCGCGGAGATGCTCACCTACTCGCCGACCCTGCGCTCCATTACCGGCGGACGTGGCGACTACCACATGGAGTTCTCCCACTACGACGAGGTCCCCAAGCAGCTGCAGGAGAAGATCATCGCTGCAGCGGCTCGCGAGGAGGAGGAGGAGGAGGATTGACTCCAGCGTCGTCTGGAATCGATCCGCTCCGTACTTCGGGCCCGGCTCGTCCGGGCCCCTTTTCGTGTCTGTCCCGCAAACCCGGAGTCGTGCAGGCGGGATGACCTGCCGGGTCAAACCGGTTGAATGATGATGGAGGTGTCGCATGCGTGGTCCTGCTGCTCTCATCGTCCTGGTGGCGGTCACCATGCTGGCCCTCACCGGATGCACGGTTACCCGAGAGGGAACCATTCGCCTGCTCCCCGACGGCGAGCCGACGCGGCTGACTGTCATCCTCGACGGACAGGCGGGTACCGTTCACGGCGTGCACCCCCGCACCGGCGAGGCGTTGCGCGGCCGGATCGTCCCCCTCGAGCCGTCTGCCATGCCCACCGGTGGCCCGCCGGACACCGGAGGCGTCGGAAGCTTCGAGCCGCAGCCGGCTCCGCTGACCGTCGGCAACTCGAGCCGCAAGGTGGCGGTCACCCTCCGCGGCGACACCGACACCGTCCTCGAGTGCGTGCTCTCGATCCGGCGCGGCCTCCGTCCCAGTGGAACCGGGAGCTGCATGGATGGTTCGGGCGAGCGCTACGCCGTGAAGTTCTGAAGGGAACGTCACCGCCCACTGCGATCGGGCGAAGCGGTAGAGGCTCCGGCTGTCAATCCGAACGCCTGAGCGCCTCGGCACCAGCACGACGCGAGTGGAAGCGGCTCCCCGTCCCTGCACACTTGCCACGCGCCTTCGGCCCGACGTGCGCTAGCTCTTGTACACCTGCCGGGCACGCAGCTCCTTGACGCGGTCGCGCAGCCTTGCCGCTTCTTCGAACTCGAGCTGCCGTGCGGCCTCCCGCATCCGCCGCTCCAGCTCCGAGATCAGGGCATGCAGCGACTGTGCATCCTCCGGTACGGCCTCGGCGGCCAGGGCGGAGTCCGGCCGTCCGAACGGCTCGTAGTAGTCGAGGTTCGCCATCGCCACCAGCGGGTTGGCCACGTCCTTGACGATCGATCGTGGCTCGATGCCATGCTCGGCGTTGTACGCCTGCTGGATCGCCCGGCGCCGCTCTGTCTCCGCCACCGCCCGGCGGATGGAGCCGGTCTCGCGGTCCGCATACAGCACAGTACGACCGTCCAGGTTGCGCGCCGCTCGCCCGATGGTCTGAATCAATGCGGTCTCCGAACGGAGAAACCCCTCGTTGTCGGCGTCCAGGATCGCCACCAGCGCCACCTCTGGCAGATCCAGACCTTCCCGGAGCAGGTTGATTCCAACAAGAACATCGAACTCGCCGCGGCGCAGGTCCGCGATGATGGCAGTCCGCTCCAGGGTATCGATCTCCGAGTGCAGGTACCGCACCTTCAACCCGAGCTCGCCCAGATACTCGGTCAGATCCTCCGCCATCCGCTTGGTCATGGTAGTGATGAGGACGCGGTGGCCCGCGTCCACCACCCCCCGCACCTCACCGACCAGATCGTCCACCTGATGGGCTGCAGGCCGGATCTCGACCACGGGATCGAGCAGACCGGTCGGGCGGATGAGCTGCTCGACCACCACGCCGCCGCACTGCTCGAGCTCGTAGGACGCCGGCGTGGCGGACACGAACACCACCTGGTGGAGGCGGTTCTCGAACTCCTCGAAGGTCAGCGGCCGGTTGTCCCGCGCCGATGGAAGCCGGAAGCCATAGTCGACCAGCGTCTGCTTGCGCGAACGATCGCCGTGGAACATGCCTCCGATCTGCGGAACGGTCACGTGGGACTCGTCGATCAGACAGAGCCAGTCGCGCGGAAAGTAGTCGAGCAGTGTCGGCGGGGGCTCGCCCTCCTGTCGCCCTGTGAGATGCCGCGAGTAGTTCTCGATCCCCTGGCAGTAGCCGAGCTCCTGGAGCATCTCGAGATCGAACTGGGTTCGCTGCGCGAGCCGCTGCGCCTCCAGGAGCTTGCCCGCGGCCTTCAGCTCCGCCAGGCGCTGATCGAGCTCGCTCCGGATCGCCACCAGCGCGGTCTCGAGCCGCTCCTTCGGAGTGACGTAGTGGCTGCGTGGGTAGATCGGCACACGGTCCAGCGTCTCGAGGACGGCGCCCCGCAGGGAATCGATCCGCTCGATCCGCTCCACCTCGTCTCCCCAGAACGAGATCCGCACGGCGCTGTCATCGTACGGAGGATAGATCTCCAGCACGTCCCCGCGCAGCCGGAACACCCCCGGCGCCAGGTCGAAGTGGGTACGCTGGTACTGCATCTTGGCGAGCTGGCGGAGCACGTCCTCGAGCGGCTCCTCTACCCCGCGCTCGAACAGCTGCAGCATCCCGAAGTACGCCTCTGGCGAGCCGAGGCCATAGATGCAGCTCACCGAGGCAATGATGATCACATCCCGACGCTCGAACAGTGAACGGGTTGCGGACAGCCGCAGCCGATCGATCTCCTCGTTGATCGAGGTCTCCTTCTCGATGTAGGTATCCGAGGAGGGGACGTACGCCTCGGGCTGGTAGTAGTCGTAGTAGGAGACGAAGTACTCGACGGCGTTGTCCGGGAAGAACGCTCGGAACTCCTGGTACAGCTGCGCCGCCAGCGTCTTGTTGTGGGAGAGCACCAGGGTCGGTCGGCCCGTGCGTGCGATCAGCTCGGCCATGGTGTAGGTCTTGCCGGAGCCGGTCACCCCGAGCAGCGTCTGGAACGCCTCGCCGTCGTTGACCCCGGTGACCAGACGTTCGATCGCGTCCACCTGGTCGCCGGCGGGCTCGAACGGCGCCTCGAGGCGGAACCCCTCACTCACCGGCCGCTCTCCTCTGCTGACGGCGGCTTCTCCAGCTGGACCTCCCCGAGCCACGCCACCAGCTTGTCCGCCTCCTCGTGCGAGACATGGCCGTCGTTGAGCATCTCCTGCGCCATCCGCATGAACTGCCCGGTGAGCTCATCGCGGTCCTCGCGCGTGGGCAGCGTCGCAAAGAACCGATCGAGCCGATCGGCCACCTCACGCCGCTCGTATGGCGGCAGCCGGGTCTCGACGGCCTTCCGGGTTTGCAGCACGGTCGACGACACCCATCGGCTGAACAGCGCCTGGCTCGCGCTCAGCGCCAGGATCAGAGCACCGGCTGCCAGCAAACATCCGACCGCCGCCACACGCAGTCGCGCCTCCGGATCCCGCCGGCGGGGACGATCGGCCGTGAACGGCGTCATCCGTTCGGGCAGCTGCGCCTCGCCAGTCAGCGGCGACGCCCCATGCTGCGAGCCGGTGTGAGATCCCTGCGCATCAACCGCCGGCTCCGGCTGTGGTCCCGGTTGATCCTGACCCTGGTCCTGATCCGCCCTGTGGTCACTCCGGTCTGGCGCGTCAGTCGACACCTTCGCTCCCCTCCTCCTCGAGGTACGTGTACCCGGTCAACCCCGACCTGTAGAACGCCAGCAGCTGCCGGCCCTCCGCCACGGTCAGGTGCTTGGCCCGCATCGCCGCCTCGACGGCGCTCCGCAGCCGCTCGTGCAGGTGTCGAGTATCGTACTGCACATAGGAAAGCACCTCGCGAACCGTATCGCCGGCGACCACCTCCTCGATCGCCCACCGGCCCTCCTCGTCGAAGCCGAGGTGCACGACGTGCGTGTCGCCGAACAGGTTATGCAGATCGCCGAGGATCTCCTGGTACGCGCCGACCAGGAAGGCCGCCATGTAGTAGCGCTCGCCCTCGCGCAGCTTGTGCACTGGCAAGGTTCCACGCGGCCCGGCGCTGCCGCCGACGAAGCGGTCCAGCTTCCCCTCGGAGTCACAGGTAATGTCGGCCAGAATCGCCTCTCGTCCGGGCTCCTCGTCGAGCCGTTGAATCGGAACCACCGGGAACAGCTGGTCGATCGCCCATGCGTCCGGCAGCGACTGGAAGATCGACAGGTTGACGAAGCAGATGTCGGAAAGCTGCTTGGCGAGGCTCTCCAGCTCCTCGGGCGGCTCCTCCATCTGCCGCGATGCCTGCAGGACATGGGTACAGATCACCCAGTACAGCTGCTCGGCCAGCGCCCGCCATGCCAACGGCATGTAGCCGAGGCTGAACAGGTTCATCGCCTCCTCGTGCGCCTGGACGGCATCGTGGTAGGTCTCCTCAACGCGGCCGCTACCAAGTGCGTGGTACGCCTCGTACAGGTCCCACAGGGGCTGCGGCAGCTCGTTGGGATCGGTGTCTCCCGCCGCCTCCTCGATCGTGGGAGGAACCTGCAACGCATCGAAGCTGGTGGTTCCGACCACATCGAACACCATGACGCTGTGGTACGCCGTGAGAGCGCGGCCCGACTCGGTGATGATCGTCGGGTGGGGAACCTCGGCGTCATCACAAACGTTGGTGATCCGATACACCACGTCTGTGGCATACTCCTCGAGGGTGTAGTTGACCGACGAGTCACTCTTCGACTGGCTCCCGTCGTAGTCCACACCAAGACCTCCGCCCAGGTCGAGATAGCGCATCCCGGCCCCGAGCCGGCTCAGCTCGGCATAGATGTGTGCGAGCTCGTTGATCGCCACCTTGACGCGGCGGATATCCGACACCTGCGAGCCGATGTGGCAGTGGAGCAGCTGCAAGCACTCCGCCATCTCCCGCTCCTTCAGGTACTCGAACGCTCGCAGTACCTCGGAGACGTACAGCCCGAACTTGGAGCGCAGCCCACCGGAGTCGTACCACCTGCCAGCCCCGTGCGCAGAGAGCTTGACGCGCACACCGATCGTCGGCCGGACATCGTAGCGCTGCGCATGCTTGACGATCAGCTCGAGCTCGGAGAACTTCTCGACAATCGGAATGATCTGTCGGCCGAGCTTCGCCGCAAGGACCACGGTCTCGATGAACTCGCTGTCTTTGAAACCGTTGCACACAATCGGCGTCTGTGCTCGCGCCGTCACACCGAGAGCTGCCAGAAGCTCCGGCTTGGATCCCGCCTCCAGGCCGAACCCGTACGCGGAACCCACCGCCAGCAGATCCTCCACCACCTGGCGCTGCTGGTTGACCTTGATCGGGTACACGCACATGTACGATCCGCGAAACCCTGCCTCGGCGATTCCGCGCTCGAACGCACGGTACAGCGAGCGCACCCGATCTGCGAGAACGTCTCGGAACCGGAGCAAGACAGGCGTCGTCAACGACCGCTCGCGAAGCCCCTCGACGACCTCCAGCAGATCGATGGTACGCTCCTCCTCACGGTCGGGCCGGACGAGCAGGTGACCATCCGGAGAGATCTGGACATAGCCCTGGCCCCAGGAATCGATTCCATAGAGCTCGGCGGCATCGGAGATCGACCACGGCTGCGGTGTTGCATCGCTCATGGCGGGCATTGTATCTCTGTAGCCACCGCCACGGGACCGGGAACGGCCCGGAAACGCGCACCGGAAGCTGGGCTTTGGGTGGCACGCCTGTTGCGGCCCGTCTGAGACCAGCCCATTTGCGGGGGATCCAAGCTCCGCCGGATGGGCAGCATGAAAGGAGATCGCATGCACGATCACAACCCAGGAGTCGCTCCGCTCCTCCTCGAGCGCGCACACTGCGCCCTGCTACTAGTGGACGTCCAGGAGAAGATCAACCGGGTGATGGCGGACCAGCGACACGTCGGACGGATCGCCGCACTGCTCACCTCCTGCCGGCAGCTTTCGGTGCCGGTGGTGGCCACCGAGCAGTACCCGGAGAAGATCGGCGCCACGCTGCCCGAGCTCCGCGATCTGTTGACGGAGCCGCTGGTCGCGAAGATGACCTTCTCGTGCCTGCGCGAGCCGACAGTCCGCGCCCGCCTCGGTGCGCTCGCTCCTCGTCAGCTGATCGTCGTGGGCATCGAAGCCCACGTGTGCGTACTCCAGACCGCTGCCGACCTGATCGCCGACGGAGTCGCGGTGCACGTTCCCTATGACGCGGTGGCGTCGCGACGCCCGGGCGACCGGGACACGGCGCTCCGGCGCCTGACGGCGATGGGCGCCACGGTCACGACCACCGAGTCGATCCTGTTCGAGCTGCTGGAGCGCGCCGGCACCGACGAGTTCCGCGCGATCTCGTCACTGATCAAAGCCTTGCCGGTGGACTAGCTGCACGCCCGGGCTCGCTCGAGCACGATGCCAGCGGCCACGGCCAGATTGAGCGAGTCAATCCCTCGCTCGAGCGGGATCGACACGGTGCCGTCGGAGGATGCACGCCACCGCTCGTTCAAGCCCTCACCCTCGCTGCCGAAGAGCACGAGCAGCGGCACGTGTGGCCACCACTCGCCGATCGGCGTCCCGTATCCGCCGGTGGCCCAGACCTCGCCGCCGGCCGCCCTCACCGTTGCGATCGCTTCGTCGACCGCCACCGGGCGCAGCACCGGGAGCCGGAACACCGCGCCCGCCGAGCCACGAACGGCCGCCGCAGTCCACGGATCGACGCATCCGGGCGACAGCAGGACCGCCTGCGCCCCCAGCGCCGCGGCACTGCGGACCACGGCGCCGACGTTTCCGGGATCCTGGACAGCGTCGAGCAGCACCGTGGCGCCTCCAGGCGTCCACTCCGGCCACACCGGCTCTCGAACCACCGCCAAAGCTCCCTGCGGATGGCGTGTGGGCGCAATCTGCGCCAGCACAGAGTCCTCCAGCACCAGGACCTCGGACGCGGCGGCGACCACCCGTTCGTCAGCGGATTCGACCACCGAGCTGGCGAGGTACAGCTCGAGGATTGTCTCCTCCCACTCCACCAGGTCGTGCAGGATCCGCCAGCCGTCCACCACGACCTCGCCCGGACGACGGTCGTTGACTCGCCGCCGGAGCTCGCGGGTGCGCGCGGCGTGCCGCCCGAGGACTCTGAGCTGTGATCGGTCTCGACTAGCCATACCGCCAGCCGCGGTCACGGACCAGGCGCCGGTTCGGCGTCCAGTCGGTCAACCGTGCAGACGTCGTGTCCGGTGGCGGCGGCGCCTGCTCCGGCTTCGTGGCCCGCGGTGTCGCAGTGGACACCGAGGTGGCGGTGGGCGCGATGGCGAACGATGCCTCGGCCGCCTGCACGATCTCTGGCAGCAGGCCCTCCTCGGCCACCTCCTCGGTGAACCGCCGCCGGCCCTCGACCAGGTCGCGCAGGTACTGATCGATCTGCTCGGGGTCGTAGTACGCCTCCGGCCGGTAGCCGCTGAGATCCGCCCCCTCGGTGGCAACGATCTCCTCCGTGCCGAGAACGCTCGGCCGGTACTGGTTGGTGCCGCGCAGGTCGCCGCGCTGGATCGCTGCCATGGTGTGGATCGGTACACGCTCGGTCTTGCGCACCATCCGCTTGCTGCCATCGGGCAGCTTCTCGAGGATCTCGCCCATACCGCCGGTGTTGTACTGGAAGAACATCATCCGCTCCGGGTACTGCTCGGCAAGCGCGGTGACGATCCGATAGAACTCGTTCACCTTGTGCGCGCGTGAGCCGATGATGAACGGATCGGTGCCGACCGTCCGGACCGACTCCCCGGCCTTGGCCGGGTTCGAGGCATAGCTATGGCTCGACTCACCCCACAGGTACGCGAGGGCGGCCTGCATCGGAGTCAGCCTTTGTGCAAAGCTCATGATGGTGTTGCGCCGGGTAATGAACGCGAACCCTATGCCGTCGAGCTCCTCCACCGATGGCAGGTTCAGGCTCTCGTACCAGATCGGCTTCATCGAGAACGGTCCGCGCCCGTGACGGATCTTCAGCTGCTTGCGCATGATCACGGCGCGACCGTTGCCGCACAGATGCTCGTCGAGGAAGTCCGGCTCGCCGTCGGCGCCGATCATCACATTCTCGTACAGAGCACTGGAGTGCACCAACGAGCTGTACATCGCCTCCTGCAGCTTGGCATCCACATCGGTCTTGACGAAGTAGTTGAACTCGGAGCCCAGCGCAGAGCCATCCTTCTTCAGAAAGCAGATGTCGTCCTGACACACCAGGGTCCGTTCGCCTTGCTTCCAGTCCAGCCCGAGCTGATGACAGGACCAGGTGCTCTTGCCAGTAGCGGACAGCCCGAACAGGAAGATCCCGTACCGCCGGAGCTGACCGCTCCGCGGATCGCGGATCACCACCACCTTGGTACCGGCGTGCAGCCCGAGCATCCCGAGCCGGCCCGCGGCGTGCATCCCGTTGCGCAGGAACCCCTTCTTGTCCTCGCCCATGTAGTCCGAGCCGAGCACGATCGTGATGTTGTGGTCGGGCAGGACCAGCGCCTGCTGGCGGATCTGGTGCTCCTCCGGGATGTGGATGAGGGTGAACTCCGGGCCAGGCTTGCCGGTCACCGGACCCATCGTGTGACCCCACATGTACGCCAACCGGTGGTTCTTCGGATCGGCGACCGACATGTACAGGTTGCAGACCGGGTTGTACTCGCCGTTCGAGCCCATCTGGCGCCGCAGGTGTACGAATGGCAAGGTCTCGATCAGGTGCAGCACCGAGTCGAGCTCGTCCGGCGCCGCCCGGATGATCTTCCGCTTCGTGTCGGATATCCGGTGCTCGCGCACCGCCTCCGACCCCAGCACGACGGTCTTCTCGGCGATTCGGCTGGACACGAAGGAGCGCCAGCCCCACGAGCCGAACGTCGTCTTCGTGCCGGTGCGCAACGCCGGCTCCTTGAGGTCCTGCAGGCGCATCTGGCGGATGTTCGGCCCGTCGAGCCGCCGCTCCAAGTCCCTGGCGAACCGCGCGTACAGCGTTGTGTCATACAGCGTGTCTGACATCCTCACCTACCTCGTCGGGCCTCCGCTCCGCGCGGTCGGGCCTCCTTGGGCAGCACATCGTCGTCTGCGAAGAAGAAGCTCACCTCGCGCCGCGCCGACTCCGGGCTGTCCGAGCCGTGCACGACGTTGCGTTCAATGGACGTCCCAAACTCCCGCCGGACCGTTCCGTACCGCGCTCGTGCCGGGTCGGTGGCCCCCATCAGGTCTCGCCAGCGATCGATCGCGCGATGTCCGCCAATCACCATCAGCACAACTGGTCCAGAGGTCATGAACTCCACCAGCGAACGGAAGAACGGCTTGTCGCGGTGCATGTCGTAGAACTGCTCGGCCCGTTCACGGTCGAGCTGCACCACCTTCAGGCCGCGCAGCTCGAGGCCGGCTCGCTCGATTCTCGAGATGACCGTCCCCACCAGCTTCCGTCGAACTCCGTCCGGCTTCACGATCCCGAGTGTGTTGGACACCCCACTCTCCTTTCCAACCGGCCGCAGAGAGCAGCAGGCCCGCGCTGCTGTCCCGTGTCGAGGACCACCCTCATCGCGTGCCAATCACATCGCGGACCCGAGCGGCCACCGCCTCGGGCGGCATCTCGTCGACGTTCACCGACCACACCGCCGCCGTGTTCACGAGCTGATGGGTGTGCCGGCGCTGCAGGTCCTCCTGGTCCACCGACAGATCGAGCAGGTACGGGTTGAAGAACGGCTGCTCCTGGGGCACTCCGAGAGCTGCGCCGGCCCGCCGACGGTAGCGGCCGGACGCGATCGTCTCCAGCGCCTCGCCCGGCTCGAGCTTCCGGACAGATGGAGCGCCAGGCTCACTGGTCAGTAGCACCACCGTCCCGATCCGGGTCCTCTTCGTCACCTGTAGCGGTCCGCGCAACCACGCCGGGTCGATCATCGCCCGCGACTCCTCAGAGCCCCAGTAGCAGAACGGCTCACCGAGCTCCAGCGGGCTCTCCTCGCCGGGGGGCAGCGGCGCGGTCCAGTCCGACGGCGCGCACACCACGTTCTCGCACAGGCTACGGTCGAACACCCGGGACCAGGTCGGCAGGTCGCGCGCCACTGCCGTCTTGACGTAGAACTTCCGCTCCGGAGCATCGGCGATCGCATCGTGTCCCCGGTAGCGCAGGAAGACGAAGTCGTTGGACACGAAACGCGCTCCCGGCGCCTGCAACAAGCGGTGGAACGCGCTCCCTCGGCCCATACCCTTCGGTCCGATCAGGGCGACACCGTGCCCGTCCAGATCGACGCACGCCGCGCGCAGACCGTGCACGTCGAGAAAGCGCTCGCTGGCCCGCGCCACCATCCCGAGCGCCCACGCCCGCACCTGCCCGTAGTAGGAGGTGTTGAAGAGCACGCCGGTGTTCATGTCCGGACAGTAGTACCCATACGGCATCCTGCCGGCAACACCCGTCACCGCGTACAGGATCACGTGCGGCTCGAGGTCCGCCTCGAGCTGCGCCGGGTACCAGTTCTCCATCCAGAAGTCGTGCAGATGCCGCTCGTTGGTGCGCAGCTGTACCACGATTCCGTTGATGTTCGCGTTCCACTCGTGGTAGCGATCGTACGGTAGCGCCGCATCCGCCTCCGCCACCAGCGCATCGCGCTGCTCTACGGAGACGTTGCTGCTCGACTCCACCATCGATCGCGGCGAGGTCATCACGTTGTGCAGAGCCACCTTGCGATGCGCCGCCGACTCGGTCAGGCGCGCCATCGCCTCGATGATCCGCTCCATCCCCTCGTCGATCAGCTCCGACGAGGTGGCATACGACAGGCGGATGTTGTCATCGGCGCCGAACGCCGAGCCCGGCACCACGGCCACTCCTGCCTCACGCAGCAGGTAGTAGGCCAGACCGTACGAGTTGCGGATCTTCATGCCGCCGTGCTCGGTCGTGTAGTAGCTCGAGGTGTTCGGAAACAGGTAGAACGCTCCCTCGGGCTCGTAGCAGGAGACCCTCGGGATCCGCTGGAGCTTGGCCAGCATCAGGTTGCGACGCGCCCGGAACTGCTCGACCATCTGGCGCACCGCCCCCTGATCGCCAGCGAGGGCCTCGGCCGCCGCCTTCTGGGCGATCGAGCTGGCGTTGGAGGTGGTGTGCGATTGGACCACGCCCATGGTCGCGATGATGTCTCGGGGCCCCGCCACGTAACCGATCCTCCAGCCAGTCATCGAGTACGCCTTCGACACCCCGCTGACGATCACTGCGTGCTCTCGGATCCGCTCCCCGAGCGCCGCCACCGAGGCGAAGGTCGGGCCGTAGAGGATCTTCTCGTACACCTCATCGGAGATGATCAGCACCCCTTCGGCGACCGCGATCTCACACAGCGTCTCGAGCTCCGTACGCGAGTACACGCTGCCGGTCGGGTTGGAGGGGTTGTTGAGGATCAGCGCCTTGGTGTTGAAGTTGAGATGGTCACGCAGCTCGTCGGGGGTCAGCCGGAACCCGTTCTCCTCGCGGGTGGGCACGATGACCGGAGAGCCGTCGGCGAGCTTCACCATCTCCGGGTACGAAACCCAGTACGGTGCCGGCACGATCACCTCGTCACCCTGATCGAGGATCGCGAACAGGAGGTTCACCAGGCACTGCTTGGCGCCGGTCGAGACCATGACCTCCCTGTCACCGTACTCGACTCCGTAGTCTGATCGGTACCGGTGACAGATCGCCTGGATCAGCTCTGGAATGCCTTCATTCGCCGTGTAGCGCGTGAAGCCTTCCTCGATGGCACGGATCCCGGCATCCTTGACCGGCGACGGGGTCTGGAAGTCGGGCTCTCCCACCGAGAAGTCGATGATATCGTGCCCCGCCGCCCGCATCGCCCTGGCCTTGGCGTTGATCTTCAGGGTCGGAGACAGCTGCACGCGTCCCAGCCGTTTCGAGATCATCGCCTACGCCTACCTCTCCTCGCCGCCGGCGTCCGGCCCCTTGTTCTCCGCCGACTGGCGGCTCCCGCCACCGGCGCGCCGCAGCCACGCCTCCATATCGAAGCCGCTGATCGACTTCACCACCTCCGGCAGCTGGCTCATCATCGCCGCCATCTCGCCGGTGATCTTGGAGGTGCCCAGCTTGCCGTCGTTGGACACCATGACGATCTTGTCCACCTTGGAGACTGGCGCAGCCATCTCCCGGGCGAGCTCCGGTAGCTTCTCGAACACCTGCTGGAGCAGTGCTGGCTCGGAGCAGGTGTTCCACGCCTCCGCCTTGAGTCGGATTGCCTCCGCCTCGGCCTTGCCGAGCTTGGACACCAGGCCGGCTTCGATCTCGCCCTGGATCCTCTTCGCCTCGGCCATCCCTTCGGCCTCGGCAGCCAGCCGGTACTTCTCGGCTGCCGCGGGGCGTCGGACCGTTGCCTCCAGCTCGTGGTCAACGCGCTCGATCTCGCGCTTCTCCAGCTCGATGGCGGAGTCCTTCTCGACCATTCGCACCTTCGCTTCGGCGGCCTTGAGCTCCTCCGACAGCTTGTGTCGCTCGAGCTCGTAGGCGAAGTCCGCCGCGGCCTTCGAGCGGTTCAGCTCCGCAGACAGCTCGCTCTGGCGCTTGGAGTGAGCGTGGCTCGCTTCGGCCACCTCGGTCTCGGCCGCCAGCTTGGCGACATCCCCTTCCTTCTGCGCCTGGGCCGAGCGGATGATCGCATCCCGCGCGGCCTCGGCCTCGGCGACCTCTGCGTCACGGCGCGCCTCGACGATCCGCGGCTTGCCGAGAGCCTCGAGGTAACCGGAAGGATCGGTAATCTCCTTCAGATTGAACGACAGCAGCTTCAGGCCCATGTTGGCGAAGTACTCGGACACGTCGCCGAACACCTCGCCAGTGAACCCCTTGCGGTTCTTGTTGAGCGCCTCCAGCGGCATGGTACCGATGAGCGCCCGTGTGCTGCCTTCGAGGGTGCGCAGCGCCACGTCTCGGATATCCGTCACCGGCTTGCCGAGAAACTGCTCCGCCGCCAGGATGATCGACGGCTCGTCGCCGGCGATCTTGACCTCGGCCGTGCCTCGCACCGTGGCGCGGATGCCGTTGGTGGAGATCGCATCCTCGACCACGAAGTCCATCGGAATGATCTCCAACGGCAGCGTTTCGGCCTGCTCGAACATCGGGAGCACCAGCGTGCCTCCGCCGATGCGAATCCGGTACCCGACCTTCCGCTGCGAGCCATCTGGGAGCGTCACCGTCCGCCGTTTGCCACCGGAGATGATCAACGCCTCGTTGGGTCCCACCTTGCGGTAGCTCCGCAAGCCAGCCACGCCCAAGACCACGAGCACGATGATGACGACCGCGCCAATGAAAAGAAGATCCACGTTGCCGCCTCCTTGATCGATCGCGGAGCACCTGTCGCACCGCTCGCGCGCGCGGCGCCGCGCCGCAAGGCGCGAGCATAGCAGAAGTTTTCGGTTGAGGCTTTGTCTCAGGATGGCCGCTTTCGGCGCACGGCGCCTCAGCGACGGCTCAAGATATGCTCAACCGCAGCAGCGCCGCGCTCGGTAAGGATCACCCCGAGGGTCGCGGGGTTCATCTGGTCCAGGACGAGGTCCCACGCGGCCTCAGGAGACTCGGCGACGACCACCCGGTCCGCCGTCAGGCCGCCGGCGATCGCACCGGTCTCGAGCAGCGCGACGATCTCGCCGGGTCGCCGGCCCCGCCGGTCGCTGTCCTCGTACAGCACAACCGCAGCGTAGGTCTGCGCCGCGAGGCGTCCGAGCTCCGTGATCTCATGATCGGGACGGTCGCCTGGCGCATCGAGTGCGGCAACAACTGCCGCTTCCGGCTGCTCGGCGAGAAACTCCGCCAGGCGGGCGTATGCCGCACGGTTGTGGGCATAGTCCACCAGCACTCGTCCCTGGTCGCCAAAGCTCATGAGGTTCATGCGCCCGGGCAATGTGGAGCTGTCCGGCCGAAAGGTCAGCAGACCATGCCGGATCGCCTCCACAGACAGGCCCTGGACGTACAGCGTGGCAGTCACGGCCGCCAGGTTCTCGTAGCTCTGCCGCGCAGCTCCACCAAAAGCCAGTGGAACGTCCGCGAGGCGGACCACAGGCTCGCGACACGAGCCGTCGAGGATCACCAGGTCCGGTCCATCGACCACCACCGCCAGCCCACCTTCTCGGACGTGCTCCTGCACGGTCTCGTTCCAGTAGTCCACCGAGATCAGCGCGAGGCGGCTGTACACCCTGTCGCGCATCTCCAGCACCAGCTCCTGGTCGGCGTTGAGCACAGCCAGACCGTCGTCCCACACCTGCTCGGCGACCACCGACTTCGCGTACGCCAGGTCCTCGAGTAGCTGGATGTCGTCGGCGCCGACGTGGTCATCGTGGACGTTGAGCACGATCCCGACGTCGGCGTACTCGTAACCGAGCCCTGCACGCAGGATGCCCTCGCGCGAGGTCTCGAGAACCACGCTCGACACCGAGCGGTCCTTGAGGACCAGAGCCACATGCTCCGGATACGTCATGTCGCCGGCCATCAGCCGCCGGCCGCCGATGAACAGGCCCTCGGTGGAGGTCATCCCCACGGTATGGCCGGCCTGCTGCAAGCAGTGGGCCAGCACGTTCACGGTCGTGGTCTTGCCGACGGTACCGGTGACCGAGATGATCGGCACACGGGTTGGCTGGCCGGACGGGAACAGCGCATCGACCAGAGCGACGGCCGGATCGCGAGGCGGACCGTCCACAGGCATCAGGTGGGGCCGGAAGTCTGGCGCGCCCCGGACGGCGGTGACGGCGCCACCGTTCTCGAGAACCGACCGAGAGACGTGCGGACAGACCAGGTCAACTCCCGCCACGTCCAGCCCGATGGTCCGCGCCGCCCGCTCGGCCAGGTACCGGTTCATCGGATGGACCTGGTCGGTCACGTCGTGCGCAGAGCCGCCGGTGCGCAACGATCCGGTGGACGCCAGCCATACCACGGAGCCAGCCGGAGGCGCCGAGTCCAGATCGAGCTCCTGGCCTGCCAGCTCTTTTATGACCTGCTCGTCCACTGCGATCGTCGACAGCGGTCCCTTGTCACCGACCTGACGCGCCGGGTCCGCGTTGAGCCGCTCGAGCAGCTCACCGACCGTGCTGCGTCCGTCTCCCACAAGCCGCGGCCGTCTTATCCGAGCCGCTGCCACGAGCTCGCCATCAACGACCAGCAGACGGTACGTCGAACCGGGTACGCGCGCGTACAGAAGAACGTGCGGATCGGACGCCTGAGCGCGCCGGACCGCCCGTTGCACCGCATGCGGTCCGATCACGTCGATGCTCATCGCCCGCTCATCGGCGCCTTCCCGCGGCGCCACCACCAGTGGCACATCCCAGGACGACGCGATGGCGACCGCCTCATCTGCCGAGTCCGTGCACGCTACCGACGGGACGGGCACACCCGCGTCAGAGAGCATGCGCAGGGTCAGCAGGGTATCCTCTGCGGTCTCCAGGGCGATCGCGGCGGTCCGTGACGTGACCGTGGCGCGAACCCGTTGTAGCCACCGCCCCGTGCCGAGCTGGACGAGGTTGTATGCGTCCAGTCGGAGCCACGGGATCCCACGCCTGTGGGCGGCCTCCACGATCGCGGCGGTGCTCGGACCGAGCATCCGCTCCTCACGGATCGCCACCAGCGTGGCCACGACCTCCGCGACATCGAGCTCGCCGCCCGCAAGCAGCGTGTTCACCAGGTTCACCGCAGCGATTCCGGCCGACACGCCGGCGACCTCATCGAAGTAGCGGAAGACGACGTTATACACACCCTGATCAGTGGTGCTGCGGGTCTTGCCGTACGCCACATCCATCCCGGCCAGGGTCTGCAGCTCGATCGCAACGTGCTCGGTAATGTGGCCGAGGAGAGTGCCGCGGCGGACCCGTTCGAGGAACCCTCCGCGCCGGCCGACGGAGCAGTGGTGCTCGATCAACGACGGTAACGTCGCCTCGAGGCGCTGGGCAAAGCCCTCCAAGGCGTCCGAGAACACCTCGTCAAAAGCCCCGAGGTCGAGACGGAGGATCACCACGGGCCCGCCCGAGAAGTAGTTCGCGCCGCGCAGCACCCGAATGCTCTCGACCTTCAGCGCTCCGGGCTCGAGCTGGAACGCGGCCTCTGGGGGGCCCAGCTCGACGGTCACCGCTCGAACGTTCCCTTC
Source organism: uncultured Thermoanaerobaculia bacterium (assembly GCA_964512045.1). Taxonomy (GTDB): domain Bacteria; phylum Acidobacteriota; class Thermoanaerobaculia; order Thermoanaerobaculales; family Sulfomarinibacteraceae; genus CAZEJK01. Next base: position 1,302 of record CAZEJK010000007.1, on the reverse strand, counting down.
ACCAGCATCTCACCATCGTGAACCATCAAGGTGCCGTTCGCCAGCAGGTGACGGATCTGATCGTCGCCGTCGAGCACCACCAGATCGGCGTCGTGGCCGACGGCGATCCGGCCCTTGCGGGGCAGCTTGAGAATGTCGGCCACGTTGGCCGTGGCCACCCGTAACGCCTGCTCCAACGGCATCCCCTCCTCGCGCACCGTGGCAAGGATCTCACGCAGCACCGACCTCGGCTGGCCGGTCTCGAGCCGAACGAGGTTCCCGTCCTCGTCGAAGTCCGGCAACGAGCCGCAGCCGTCCGACGTCATCGTGATGTGCTCCAGCGGCACGCCGGTTGCCACCAGCTGAGCGATCGCCTTCGATGGCTTGATCTCGTACTGGGGGAAGTACTCGTAGGAGCTCGCCGTGATGTCCAGATAGCCATGCTTCCCATAGGTGGCGGCGTCCTTGAAGATCTCGTAGTTCCGGTTACAGTGGGTCGGAAGGAGCTGCTTGAGGCTCAGCTCCGACCGCTCGACCACCTCGTACAGCGGGCGGAACGGATCACAAGCATCGCCCATGTGGAAGTTGACGATGCCGCCCTTGCCGCCGAGCATCCCGCCGACTCTGGCGTGCTCGGTCAACCGGATCAGCTCGTCGATGGTCGGACCGGACGAACGGTGGTCTGAGATGGCGATCTCGCCGACGCCGATGACCTCCTCGATCATCGCGACGTCCTTGCCCACATCGCCGAGAATCGTGGGTGTCGGCACCTGATACGCCCCGGTGTACATCCAGGCAGAGACCCCCTCCTGCCGCAGCGCCTTGCACTTCATCAGGACGCTCTCCACGCTCCGGGTCATCCCGTCGGTACCGAGGCAGCCCACGACCGACGTCACACCACCTTCGAGCATCTGCGACAGCTGCATCTCCGGGGTCCGGGTGGCCGGTCCGCCCTCGCCACCGGCGCCGGCGATGTGGACATGGCAATCGATCAGCCCCGGGATCATCCGCAGGCCGTCCGCCGAGATGACACGGACGTCGACGCCTTCGGGGACCGGGATCCGTTCGGCGATCGCCAGCACCCGGCCCCCGCCAACCAGGACGTCACGTCGACCAACGGACTCTGGCGTGTACAGGTCGCACTGCTGCAAAAAAATCATCGTCTGACCTCCTCAAACACCCTCTCCAGGCACCAGAAAACAGCCTCCCCGACCGCGCCCTTCCCCGAAGAAGACGTCGATCTCTCAACAGACGGTGCAGAGGCCTCAACCTGCCGCGTACCGTTGGATGAGCCCATCCAGAAGCGGCTCCAGAGCCTCCACC
>CAZEJK010000006.1:46421-56534 GCA_964512045.1 uncultured Thermoanaerobaculia bacterium | reverse complement strand
CCACCGAGCCGACCGGAGTACCGCCGGCTTCCGGACCCGGTCAGCGGTCCCGGCCCCGGCCGCCGGCTTCCGGGGCGGGGACCGGGACCAGGGCCGGAGTCGGATCCAACCGGATGGCCCCCCATCGCAGCGATCTCTTCCTGTCTCCGCGCAGCGGCGCGTCCGGCTACTGCGGCTCCACGCCTTCCTGCACGGTGCCCTCGGCGATGATGATCTCGACGCGCCGGTTCTGCTGCCGGCCTGCGGCGGTGTCGTTGTCGGCCACCGGTCTGTTCTCGCCGTAGCCCACGGCGATCATCCGGTTGACGTCGATCCCGCTGTTGTGCAGGAACGTGCGCACCGAGTCTGCGCGGCGCTCCGAGAGCTTCTGGTTGTACTCCTCCGAGCCCTTGGAGTCGGTGTGGCCTTCGATGCGCAGGTTGAGGTCCTGCATGATCAGCAGAATCCCCGCGAGCTTGGCGATGACGATCTTGGCGTCCGGCTTCAGGGTGGACTCGTTGGTGTCGAACAGGATGTCAGGAAGGTTGACGATGAAGCCCCGCGCCGAGCTCTTGGTGTCGGCCACCATCGAGAGAGCGCCCTGGAGCCGGTTCGACAGCTCCTCCTTCTCCTCGCGGAGCTCCTCCATCGACGCCTCCATGTCGTCGAGGGATCTGCGCAGCTCGGCCTGCTCCTCGAGCAGGGTGAGCTTTTCGGCGGCGAGTCTCCGGTGCTCGGCCTCTGCCTCACGCACGGCTTCCTCTGCCTCGCGCTGCGCCTCCAGCGCCTTGGCCTTGCGCATGTTGGCCTCGCCGATCTCCTCCCGGGCTGCCTCGAGCTGAGCGCGAGAGCGCTCCATCGCGGCCTCGGCCTCCTGGGCCTTCTCCTCGGCTTCCCGAGCACGTTCCTCCAGCGCCTGCATCTCGGCGCGACGCTCGGCGATCTGGCGCGCCAGCCGCTCTGCCTCCTGGCGGCGGACTGCAATCTGGATCGCCTCGCTGGCCAGGGCGATCGCCCGTCGCGAGTAGTCGAGTCGGGTCTTGTCCTTGCTGGACTCCGCCAGGTTGCGAGCCTGTCCCAGCTTGATCCGTGCATCCGACATGATGCCGGGGGCGTACGTTGCCGCATCGGTGCGCTCGGCGAGCTCGAACGCCTTCTCTGCCTGGACGAGATCCAACGGCTCGTCGCTGTCCCAGCGGACGGTGACAATGCTCTCCTTCTCGTGCGGTGGAGCCGGCTGCAGGTTTGCGAAGACGAAGTTCGCGATGTCGGCGCGTTTTGCCTCGGCCGGCTGGTTGGTGAACACCACCAGCTCGGACGGTGCGTCCACCAGCGAGTACGCCTCGGCAGTGACCATTAGCGCGAACCGCTTCAGACCGGTGGACATCTCCACCTTGCCGCTGCGGTAGTCCATGAACAGCTCGCCGAGGTTCTCGAACGTGCCATCCGGCTTGACGGCCCAGACGACGTAACAGGTGACGTCGCCACCGAACAGCACAGCGGGCTTCAGGTTGTCGAAATCAACCTCCACCTGCGCCTGCCCGTCGCGGTAGCGGACCTCTGCCTCGATGTCTGCCCGCGGGGCGCGGTCGGTCGGCGTTAGCTCCAGGTCGACGTTCTTGCCTTCGGGGAAGGTCACGGCGTTGAGCGAAACCTCAGCAGCGCCGACGACGCCGGCGGCGAGCACCAGGGCCACGGCGAGAACAATGACGGGTCGACAGACCATTGGGATGCCTCCTTGGAGAATCATGATCCTCTTAGCATACACCGAGCCTCGACATCATGGCCTCGCTCGGACGTGACGGCCCTCACTGAAGTTGCGTTCCAGCCGGAGGCCGGCTACAGTGCGGTGCGGGACCGACAGCACCGATCGGACGGCAACGGCCACAACGACAGTGACTGTCACACGGCCCGGAGCATGACGGCGAGGACTTGATCCATGGGACAGGTACCCACGGCGCCACTGCTGCTGGTGGGCAGCGGGAGGTTGGCGCGCCATCTCGGTTACTACTTCTCCCTCGAGGGGGTTCAGTACGAGACGTGGTCGCGCGGCTGTGGCGTCGAGCTGGCCGCAGCTGTCACTGGCCGGCGCGTGCTCCTGTGCATTCCGGACGACGCGATCGAGCCGTTGCTCGACGCCTGCGCCGGTTTTCCCGTGGCGCTCTGGATCCACTGCTCGGGCTGCCTGGTCAGCGAGCGCGCCGTTGGTCTCCACCCGCTGTTCACGTTCGCCCCGGACCGTCTCGAGACGCTCGAGGTGTACCGGTCGATCCAGCTTGTGGGCGAGCGGGGGAGGCCGGGCGTGCGGGACGTCCTGCCCGAGCTGCAGAACCCGTACGTGGCGATCGAGCCGCATCTCAAGCCGCTGTACCACGCGCTGTGCGTGCTCGGTGGCAACTTCACGACCCTGCTGTGGAGCACCATCCGTGCCGAGTCCGAGCAGATCGGCGTTCCGCCGGACGCCATGGCGCCGTACCTCGAGGCCGTCGTCCGCAACCTGTGGGCCTCGGACCAGCCCCTGACCGGCCCGCTGGCGCGCGGCGACCACGCGACGGTGGCGCGCAACCGTCAGGCGCTGGCGGACAGCCCGCTGGCGGCGGTGTACGACGCGTTCTGTGAGCTGTTCGAGAGCACTGCGCAGGCAAATGTGCAGACGAAGAGGAGCCCATGATCACACCTGCAGACCTGACGGCCCGAAGGCACAGTGGCGATCCGATCGTCATGGTCACCTGCTACGACGCCTGGAGTGCGAGGATCATCGCGGCCTCGCCGGTGGACTGCATCCTGGTCGGCGACAGCGCCGCGATGGTGATGCACGGTCACGACACCACGATCCCGGCAACCGTCGAGATGATGGCGGCCCACGTCGCAGCCGTTCGCCGCGGCGCACCGGGCTCCCTGATCATCGGCGACATGCCGTTCTTGGCGCACCGCCGCGGCCTGGAGGCGGCAGTGGATGCTGTCCGCGCGCTGATGCAGGCGGGTGCGCACGCGGTCAAGCTGGAGGGCGCCGGCGACAACCTCCCGACCATCCGGCACATCGTGGCGTCCGGCGTGCCGGTGATGGGGCATATCGGCCTGACCCCCCAGTCGATCCACCAGATCGGCGGCTTTCGGGTGCAAGGGCGCGAGGCGGACGTCGCGCAACGCTTGCTGGATGACGCCCGGGGCCTGGAGGAGGCGGGCTGCTTCGCTGTGGTGCTCGAGTGCGTGCCCGCCGAGCTGGCGCGCCAGATCACCGAGCAGCTCGCGGTGCCCACCGTCGGCATCGGCGCCGGTCCGGACACGACGGGTCAGGTGCTGGTGCTCCAGGACCTGTTGGGGATGGACCGTGACTTCAAGCCGAAGTTCCTGCGCACCTACCTCGACGGCTTCGAGCTGATCGGCGATGCGCTCGCCCGCTGGTCGGCGGACGTGCGCGCACACCGGTTCCCGAGCTCGGAGGAGAGCTACCGATGAGCGTGATCCGGACCCTCGAGGCGTGGCAGCAGCTCCGAGACGAGCTGCCACACGGCACGACCCTTGGGTTCGTGCCCACCATGGGTGCGTTGCACGAGGGCCACCTGTCGCTGATCCGACGATCGCGAGCGGAGTGCGACCGCACCGTGGTGAGCGTCTTCGTCAACGCCACGCAGTTCAACGATCCGCGAGATCTCGAGGCGTACCCGCGGTGCCTCGCCGACGATGCCGCGATGGCCGAACGCGACGGGGCGGACTGGATCCTGGCGCCGCCGCACGAGGCGATCTATCACGACGGCTACCGCTTCCGTGTCACCGAGCGTGAGGCCAGCGCGATCATGGAGGGGACACACCGTCCGGGCCACTTCGACGGGGTGCTGACGGTGGTGCTGAAGCTGCTCGGGATCGTGCGGCCGGCGCGGGCGTACTTCGGCGAGAAGGACTACCAGCAGTACGAGCTGATCCGCGACATGTGCCAGGCGCTGTTCGTCGGCGTGGAGGTGGTGGCCTGCCCGACGGTGCGCGACCCGGACGGGCTGGCGCTGAGCTCGCGCAACCGACTGCTGCCGCCCGACGCGCGGGAGCGGGCTGCGCTGTTTCCGAAGCTCCTGGCCAGCAGCGAGCCGCCGGAGGCCGTCATCGGCCGGCTCGAGGCCGCGGGCTTCGACGTGGACTACGTGGTCGAACGGGCCGGGCGCAGGTTCGGCGCCGTGCACGTGGCCGGGGTGCGGCTGATCGACAACGTGCCGCTGCCGGAGGTGAGCTCGTGATCCTCTGTCTCGACGTGGGCAACACGCTGATGCACGGAGGGGTGTTCGAAGGGGAGACCCTGCGCCTCCAGTTTCGCAAGACCACACCGGTGCGCGCGTCGTCGGACGAGATGGGCGTGTTCCTCGACGGCGTCCTGCGCGCCAACGGGCTCGACCGCGACGCGATCCGTGCGCTCGCGATCTGCTCGGTGGTACCGGATGCGCTCCACTCGCTGCGCAACGCCTGTGCGAAGTACTTCGCGCAGCAGCCGTTCGTTCTCCAGGCCGGGGTGCGGACGGGGCTGAAGATCCGCTACCGCAACCCACGCGAGGTGGGCGCCGACCGGATCGCCAACGCGATCGCCGCGGTGCACCTGTATCCGGAACAGAACATCATCATCGTGGACTTCGGAACCGCGACCACCCTGTGCGTCATCTCGTCGGAGCGGGCGTACCTCGGCGGCATCATCCTGCCGGGGGTGCGGATCTCGATGGAGATGCTCGACCAGCGCACCGCGCAGCTCCCCGCCGTCGAGATCCTCAAGCCGTCCACCGTTGTCGGCCGCTCCACGGTGGAGAGCATCCAGGCCGGGCTGTACTACGGTCAGGTGGGGGCGGTGCGTGAGCTGATCGGACGGGTGCGCAAGGAGGCGTTCCCGTCTGGCGAGGCGGTGGTGGTCGCCACCGGTGGCTTTGCCGGCCTGTACGAGCCGGAGGGGCTGTTCGATACGGTCGTCACGGACCTGGCCCTGCGTGGGCTGCATCTGGCGTGGGCCATGAATCAGGAGAGGGATGAGACATGCGTGTAACCCTGCTGAAGGCCAAGATCCATCGGGCGACGGTGACCGGCGCCGATCTCGCCTACGAGGGCTCGATCACCATCGATCCGGCGCTGTGCGAGGCAGCCGGCATTCTGCCGTTCGAGAAGGTGGACATCTACAACTGCAACACCGGCGGACGGCTGTCCACCTATGTGATCCTCGGCGAGGAGGGAGAGGTGTGCCTCAACGGTGCAGCGGCGCGGATGGTCCAGCGGGGTGACATCGTGATCATCGCAGCGTACGTCGAGCTGGAGACCGACGAGATTGCCGCGCACCGTCCGGTGGTGGTGCAGGTGGGCGAGGCGAACCAGATCCGCTCCGTGCATGACGAGCCGATCGAGGCAGGCCGAGCCCGCAGCTAGCCCGAGACCCGGCTGCGCTGCCGCCACCCAACCCGCGCGGCTCCGCCGTGGCATGTGCCGGCGCCTGCACGACACGAGCGGTGCGATCCGGTTGTGGTGGCCCGCGTCTCGCGGGCCGGGTGGGAGGGTGACGACCTCCTCGACGAGCTGGGCAACCGGAGCACTGCCCGGTGCAGGGGAGGCTTCGTTGGATGGCTGGTGAACGCAGACCTTCCACCCGCCCGTTGGCCCGCGGACTCCGGCGCCACCGTCGCAGACCCGCCGCGCGCGCTCACAGCCCGACGTCAGCGCGCCACGCGCGGTACTCCTCGACCACCTCCGGATCGGACTCCGGGCCGAGGCGGATCCTGCTTGCGAGTGCGCGCGCCTCGTCTCGTTCGCCGGCGTTCCACAGTGCGCGGACGAGATCGAAGCGGAGCGCATCGGGGTCCAGGCTGTCACCGCCCTCCCGAGCAACCTCGAGAGCGTGCCGGAAGAGCGGGATCGACTCCTCGTGGCGCTCGGCCTCCACCAGGGCCGCGGCCATGCAGTGCTCCGCCAGACCCACCGACTCGCCTTCCGGACCGAGCAGCTCGGCGTACCGGTCGCGGGCCCATGAGCAGTCACCGAGCGCCTGCTGCAGGTTGACGAGCTGGAGATGGGCGAGGCCGCGGTTGTGGCGAGCCGTGACCGTCTGGAGATCGTTGGCGCCGAGGGCCCCCGTGAAGGTGTCGACGGCCTGGTTGAGAACAGCCAGTGCTTCCTCGCCTCGCTCCTGGCGATAGAGCCACAGGCCGACGTTGGTTCTGAGCTGTGCCGCTGCCGGATGATGGGGACCGAACACCTCGTCGGCCATCTGCAACGCCTGGTGGGTGAGCGCGTCGGCCTCCTCGGCCTGACCGGCGGTGTCGAGGCCCGCTGCCAGGTTCGTCAGCGAGCCGAACACCTCGGGATGGTCCGGGCCGAGGGCGCGGATCCGGATCTCGAGGACCTCGCGGCTGGTACGGATCGACTCCTCCAGCCGGCCGAGCTCCTCGAGCACCAGCGCCACGTTGTTGAGCGTCGAGGCCACTCGCGGATGGTCGTCGCCGTAGAGATCGCGACGGATCTGCAGCGCCGTCTGCAGGTAGGCCAGGGCGGTCTCCATATCGCCCGATCTCGCCGCAACGACGCCCTCGTGATTGGCCAGATCCGCCTCGAGCTCCGGGTCGCCGCCGAGCCGCGCGATGGCGGCGTGAGCGTAGCCGGTCATCTCGTGGGCTCGCTCGAACTCCGATCTGAGGACGCCGTTCACCCAGACCCGCCGTACCCATGCGTTCGCCGCCACTCGATCGAGCCGATGCGAGACCGACTGCCAGGTGGTCTCGCGCAGAACCTGATCAGCCTCGTCGATCTGGCCCAGCCGCTCAAGACAGCGAGCCCTGAGGTACAGCGCCTCGCCGGACAGCCGTGGCCACCCCAGCGCGTCGAGCTCGGGCTGGATCGCTTCCAGCTCCGCCAGACCATCCGCCCAGCGGCCGGCGTCGTGCAGGGCCTTGACCCGTGCCAACGCCGCCTCCAGGGCATCTGCAGCCTCCTGAGCCTCGGGGTCGGTCGGATCGGACATGAACGGGCTGAGCCGCTGGAGATCACTGCAGCTGTCCACCGGTGTCAGTGCATGGGTAGCAGCGACTGCGCGCCACAGCACCGCGGCCGGATCCTCGTGGAGAACCTCCACCAGCGCGTCGAGCTCCGCCAGGCAGCCGTCGAGGCAGGCCATCCGCAGGTTCATGATCTCGACCGGCTGCTCGCCGTGCACCAGCGTGGCCTCGCACGCCTCCAACCGGCTGGTCTGCCACGCGCGCGCGTACGAGTCGAGCAGTCGTTCCACCGCGTCCCAGGTGCCTCGTGCCGCGGGGTTGCTTGCGAGCACGGCGCTGCGCACGGCGGCGCGACGCGATGTGCTCCACACGTCCTCCATGCGCTGCTGGGCGCCGGAGCAGCGCCGGCGATGGCGCTCCAGGACGAGCCCGCCGGCGACGGCGGCGACGATCACAACCGTACCGGCGACAGCGGCAACCAACCGCCGCCGTGCAGCCCGTCGGCGCAGCGGGGCCGCGCTGGCCCACTGCAGTCGCTCGAGGGCCTCCTTCGCCGAGGGCCTGTCCACGGGCTCCACGCGCAGCAGATCCCGGATGAGGCTGGCCAGGCCCGGCAGGCCCGGGACCTCGTCGACGGTCTGCTGCGCTGGGGTCGTCCTCGCCTCATCGAGGATCCTCGTCGGCTCCTCGGCCGCCGTGAACGGTGCGACGCCGGTGAACATCTCGCGAAGCATCAGGCCTGTCGCGTACATGTCGCTGGCGGCGGTCGCCGACTCGCCGCGGGCCTGCTCGGGGCTCATGTAGCCGGCAGTGCCCATCACCGAGCCGAGCCGGGTCTTGACGTACACCGATCGGCCGCTTCCGGAGGGGCGCTGCGCCGGTGGGCTCGCGTCGCTCGTGGCAGGGCTCAACGTGGGAAGCGAGGAGTCGACGGCAATCTCGTGCTCTTGCGACCGTGCCAGGCCGAAGTCGAGCACCGTGATGGCGCCGCTGGAGGCGACCATCACGTTCTCAGGCTTCAGATCACGGTGGACCACGCCTTCCTCGTGCACCGCGTCGAGCACCTCGAGGAGCTGCCTGGCAATCGACAGGCACCCGTCGCGCTCGAGGCCGCTCTCCATCGCCTCGCGCAGGTTGCGGCCGTCGACCAGCTCGAGCACAAGGAAGTCGCAGTCGTCGCCTTCCAGAAAGTCGTACACGGTGCAGACCTGCGGGTGATCGAGCCGCGACAGGATGCGCGCTTCCCGCAGAAAGCGTGCCTTCGCCTCCTCCTGGAGCCGAAACTCGCTGCGGATGACCTTCAATGCCACCTTGCGCTGCAGGGTGTCGTCGAAGCCGACGTAGACCTCGCCCATTCCACCCTCGCCGAGCACGTCGATGACCCGGATTCGGCCAATCTGTTGGCCGAGGAGCTGTGCCGTTTCAGCCTTCACTGTCGAGATTGTAGCCCAGGTGCTGTAGTCAACCGGATGGTCCGGGGGAGGCGAGGGGTCATCCATCTGCTACCGCCGGAATTGATCGCGACACCGGCAGCTTTAAGAAAACGCGACCGAATCTCGGACAGCACGAGACAACGCACCTCGAAAGGCACTGCCATGAACGATGCGACGAGCCGACCGGACTCGGATGACCCCGAGGTCCATGCACAGCCGAGAATCGACGAGGACGACGACACGATCTCGGTATCGCCGACCGTGGAGCCAGACAGCCGTCCCGAGCAACCGGCCACCATCGCCGGGTTCCGGATCCTCGGCCGGCTCGGAAGCGGCGGTATGGGAGTGGTGTGGGAGGCCGAGCAGAATCAGCCCAGGCGACTGGTCGCACTCAAGGTCATGCGCCGCGACCACGTGGTCGACCAGCTCCACGTGCAGATGTTCCGCCGTGAGGCCGAGACGCTGGCCCGACTCAGACACCCCAACATTGCCGCAATCTACGAGTCGGGTCACACCGACGACGGGCACGACTACTTTGCCATGGAGCTCGTGCGTGGCCTCACGCTCGATGAGTGGCTTGCCTCGCGTCCGAAGAAGTTCGATGACGCAGAGCTCACGATCCGGCTGGGAGTGTTCCGCGCGATCTGCGACACGGTTCATTACGCCCATCAGCGGGGTGTGATCCACCGCGACCTCAAGCCCTCGAACATCATGGTCACCGAGGACGAACCTCCCTCCAGCGGCGGCACCACGAGGCCGTCCGTGCCCTCACTCAAGATCCTGGACTTCGGTCTCGCCCGTATCACCGACGCCGACATCGCCGCCACCCTGGTTTCGGAGATCGGCGTCATCAAGGGCACGCTGCCATACATGAGCCCCGAGCAGGCGCGCGGCGACGTGGCCGCCATCGATGTCCGCACCGACGTCTACGCCCTCGGTGTGATCCTCTATGAGCTGCTCACTGGACGCCGTCCGTACGATGTGTCGCGCGCGGCCCTGATCGAGGCGGTGCGGGTGATCTGCGAGGAGCCGCCAGCACCCCTGGGCCAGAGCTGGAGCGGCGCCCGCCGCCCCGACCGGGATCTCCAGACGATCGTTGCCAAGGGTCTGGAGAAGGAGACTGACCGTCGATACCGAAGCGCTGCGGAGTTCGGCGACGACGTCGAGCGGTATCTGGGCTCGCAGCCGATCCTTGCCCGCACGCCGAGTGCCATGTATCAGCTCAGCAAGATGGTCCAGCGCCACCGGCTCGGCGCCGCCTTCGCTGCCACCGTCCTGCTGCTGCTCATCGCCTTCGGGGTCACCACGAGCGTGCAGGCACGGGCGGTGGCACGGGAGCGCGATCGCGCCGAAGGCGAGGCGGCCAAGGCCCAGGCCGTCACCCGCTTCATGACCGAGACGCTGGGCGCCGCCAACCCCTGGGGCCAGGGGTACGACGTGACGGTCGTCGAGGCCCTCGACCAGGCAACGGAGAAGATCGCGACCTCGTTCCCCGACCGGCCGCTCGTTGAAGCCGAGGCTCGCCACACCATCGGTACCGCCTACAAGAACCTCGGCCGCTACGATCGCGCTCGAGCGCTGCTCGAGGCGGCCGACGCCACGCGCAGTCAGCTGCTCGGCGTCGACGACCCCGACAGCATCATCACGCTGCAAGGGTTGGCGGAGGTCGCATGGCGCGACTCCCGGTTCGACCAGGCCGTCGACCTGACCCGCGAGCTGCTCGACCGTCAGCGACGGGCGTTCGGCGAACC
>CAZEJK010000006.1:38944-46411 GCA_964512045.1 uncultured Thermoanaerobaculia bacterium | reverse complement strand
CCGCATCCTGCTGACCCTGCAGGCGCAGGAATTCGCCCGCTACGACGAGGCCACACCGGTGATCGAGCAGGCGATCGCCATGAACATCGACATCCACGGCGAGCAGTCGCTCGAGGTCGCCGCATGCTACGAGAACCAGGCGACCCTGGTGCAGATGGCGGAGCGCGACTACGCCGCTGCCGAGGCGCTGGCCCGCAAGGGCTTCGAGATCCGCCGCGCGCTCGGCGACGGCGACGCCATGGACACAGCAGCGGCGCTCAACAACCTCGGGATCCTGCTCCTGCTCCAGGGCCGCTACGACGAGGCGCTGCCGCCTCTGCAAGAGAACGTCGACATGGTCCGGCGGCTTGCCGGCGACCGCCACCCGGAGCTGGCCAAGGGTCTCGAGAACCTCGGTAACGTCTACTACCGGCAGCAGGACTTCGACCGGACCCTCGAGCTCCTCGGCGAGGTCCTCACCATGCGCAGTGAGGTTCTCGGCGACGACAACCCTGCGGTCGCACGAACGCTGAACAACATGGGCATGGTCTACAACGCCGCGGGCCAGCGGGAGAAGGCCGAGGAGTCGCTGCGGCAAGCCCTCGACCGGATGCAGCGAGCGTACGGTCCCGATCACCCGGACGTGGCCTCGAGCCACTGGAGCCTGGCGCACGTGCTGTGGGGTCAGGGCAAGCTCGCAGACGCCGAGGTCGAGCTGCGCGCCGCGGTCGCCATCGCCGACCGCGCGTTCCCCGAAGGCAGCCTCGGGCGCGTGGCCTACCGCCTGCCGCTCGGCAACCTCCTCGCCGAGCGCGGACAGTTCTTCGAGGCCGAGCCACTGATCCTCGCGGCCCACTCCGCCTACCTCGCTTCCGAGGGACCGGATGGACCGCGCACCACCGACGCCGCCACCTGGCTCGTCGCGCTCTACACCGCCTGGGACAAGCCCGAGGAGGCAGCACGTTTCCAGGAGCGGGACCTCGACGAAGCTGGCGCCGATCGCTGACCTTCGCCAGACCATGGCCCGCGCCGGCGATCTGGGGCGGCTCCATGAGAGTGGTAGCATGCGGTACGACGCCTTCCGCAAAGCGCCAGTCTCAGGTTGCATGAGGGTTGCCAGAGCCCAGAGGCGTCTCGAAGGAGTGAGCATGGCTCGGTGCCGTCGCGGTGGAGTGGTGTGTGTTGCTGTTATGGTCGTGCTCGTCGCCTCGTCGACACGTCTCCAACCTGCGTTTGCGCAGGATGCACCGGGAGCGCGGGGCGAAGCCGTGCATCTGGCTGGAAGCCGTGATCCGGCCTTCATCGTGCTCGATCGCAGCCGGCTCAACTACGGTGCGGAGCAGGGCGGAGTCGTGACCAGCGCCCAGTCGCTGCTGATCAGCAATCACGGCGACGTCGTGCTCGACTGGACAGCGTCGGCCGATCAGACGTGGATCTCCCTGAGCCGATCCTCCGGTACTGGCTCCTACCACGTCGACGTGACGGTCGATCCGTCCGGTGTCGCGCCGGGCGACTCCACTGGCACGATCACCGTCGCCGATCCGGCGGCGGCCAACTCCCCGCAGACGGTGGATGTGTTTCTGCGTGTGTATGCCACCGGAACGACATCGGCGCCGTTCGGAGGGTTCGACACGCCGAGCAACGGTTCCGTCGTGAGCGGATCGGTGCCGGTCACCGGCTGGGCCCTCGATGACATCGAGGTGGTCAGCGTCGAGATCTATGCCCAGGAAGCCCCGGGAGGCAGCCAGTTCTTCGTCGATACTGCGATGTTTGTCAAGGACGCCCGGCCCGACGTCCAGGCTGCCTTTCCGGAGATGCCACGAGCGTCCGAGGCGGGTTGGGGATACAGGCTCGCCACGTACTCTCTGCCCAACGGTGGCAACGGAGAGTTCGTCCTCGAGGCGCGGATGGTTGACGGCGAGGGCACCGAAAGCTCCCTCGGAACGAAGACGATCACCTGTGACAACGCGAGCGCTGTGAAGCCGTTCGGCGACATCGAGGCGCCGTCGTCGGGTCAGACCATCTCGGGCAGCGGGTTCGTCATCAGCGGCTGGGTGCTGACACCCCAGCCGAACACGATTCCCACCGACGGCTCGACCATCGAGATCCGTGTGGACGGTGTGCCGATCGGGAACCCCACGTACAACATCTACCAGCCGTCCATCGCCACGATCTTTCCGGGGTACAACAACTCCGACGGTGCGGGGTTCTACCTCAGCTTCGATACCACCGACTATGAGAACGGGACGCACACGATTGCCGCCATTGTGACCGACAACGCCGGGAACACCCAGGGCATCGGTTCCAACTTCTTCACCATCTCGAACCAGGGTTCCCAGGTGCCGGTGGAGCTGCTCGAGTTCGCCATCGAGTAGTTCACCGACGCCACCTCCCCCACTACCTGTTGCTTGAACGCCTCGCTGCATCGAATCTCTATCCCTGACACCTCAGTCACCTCCTCCCGATGACAACCTGTGTCAGGACGACACCGTGGGCCGCCTCAAGCGCCGCGTCGCCGAGGCCGACCCCGACGCGTTCGTCGCCATCTCCGTGGCCCAGGAGGTCTTCGGCAAGGGCTTCGCTCGCCACGTCAGCCCCGAGGAGGCGCAGGAGCCAAAGCCCCGGAGCCCCGAAGCTCCGAACGCCGGCTCGACCGATCCTGTCACGCTCGTGTTGCGCTGACCTCGCCGACGACAGGGACTGCGGGGATGAACCCCTCGCCTACGAGAAGAGGGGAGGGAGCAGCCTTCACGGGTGGCTGGTGATGGCGATGACGGTGATCACGCCGTGCTCCGGCCCGTAGATCCAGAAGATCATGTAGGCAGCGGGAGTCTTGCTCTCAGCATAGGCTTCGAAGACATCCTCGCCCCCGGAGCCGTGGAGAGAGGAGAACTTGTGGGTGTTCAGGCCAGGGCGCCGCGGGTTGGTCTCGAGCAACCCCAGGGCCTTGCGTACCGCCTTCAGCCTCTTGGCGAGCCCCTTGTCGTCCTCCAGCGCTTTGAGGTTCTCCGCGGCTTCCCGGGTGAACTGAAGGCGAAACCGCATCAGTCCTCGTCGACGTACTCGGCGAAGCTGCCGAGCTCGGCCACACGACCCTCGCGGGCATCAGCCAGCCCGCGTGCGAGAGCGCTTCGTACGGCCGGGTTGTCAAACACCCACTTCTCTGCAACCGGGATCTCGGTGAAGGGCTCGAGCACGATGCGCTGGTGCTCGTCGACAGTGACGCGGAAGCTGCTGACCCCCTGCGCGAGCTTGCCAAGGGTGATTCTCCCCTTCGAGTCTGGGCGAAGGACCTTGTCCGTCACCATGGTCACCTCCGCGTACGAATATAGTGTCGATGTGGGAACTTGTCGATGTGGGAAAAGACTATCTTCCCACAGCTGTGCAGAAGAGAAGAAGAGGGGTGCCATACGAGGGGTGCCACACTTTGCATAACGGCATTGTGGCGTTGCGGCGATCTGGAGGGTGCGTGCCGATAGGTTGCCGTGGAACGGAGAGCCGTAGTCTCGGCGTCCCTGGAGGACACCCGTGCCAGGACGAGACAGAGGGCGGTGAGCAGCAGCCGCCACCCGTGGCGCCAGAGGAGGGTCGCCGTCACTGGCACGAGGATGGTGAAAGCTGCGGTGAGCTTGGAGGAGGCGTCCACCTGCAACCGCTGGGCACTCAGGATGTCTACCATCCGGTCGGAGACGCAGGGTAGACCCTGGGCCAGGCGAGGACGGTGTCGAGGCCGTATCGTTCGCCGGCGCGGCCCTCGGCGGCGCGAAGCGCGTTGCCGAGGCCGGTGGGCATCAGGCGACCGTCCTCGCGGGGGAAGCGCTCGCGGAGCGTTCGAGCAGCGGCAGCGAGGGCGGCCTTCTCCTCCGGGCTCAGTGCTGTGGGGCCTGCGAGGTGACCGCAGCGTCTCGAAGCTCGTCCCTCCGTTTTCGCAGTCTGCTGCGAAAGGCATCGGCGAGGCGAGAGGCGAGCTTGCTGACGGATTTGTTCGACCAGAATCGCTGACCGACGGTCATTGCGGCAGAGCGGGCCGGTTCGGTCGCCGCAGGATCGCGTCGAGACGCTCGCGGACGTCTGGGTCGCCGAGGGCGACCCTGGTCTGGTCGTAGCCCAGCTTCGCGGCCGAATCGAGGGCCTTCCAGTCGAGGAAGCGCACCCGGCCCGGTTTGGGCTCGAGAAACAGGTCGGCGTCGGTCGCCGCAGAGCGGGCCCGCTCGAGCCCCGACAGGAATCCGGCCTGCATCATCGTGGCCATCATTCCAGGAACGCGGTACCTCCTGCGACCGAGCAGCCGGTCGATCAGCAGGCGGCCGGCTGTCGGCACCGCTTCGAAGCCGACTGCCGCGTGAGCGGAGCGCATGATGTCGCAGGCGATCACGTGGCCCGCGTCGAGCCGGCGCGCGGTGTCGACCGGCAGGTTGTCGAACGTACCACCGTCGATGTGCAGCTGCCCGTCGAGAACCGCCGGCGGGAACACACCGGCGATCGACGCGCTGGCGCGCAGGGCCTTCCACAGCGGACCCCGGGTGTGGATCGCCTTCGTGTTCGCCGTCAGGTTCGAGCTGACGCAGTAAAACGGTAGCCATAGGTCCTCGATCCCCTCTTCGCCCAGGTTCCGGCGCAGGAGCCGCTCCATCTTCCGGCCCTTGACGAGCGAGACGAATGGCAGTACCTGAAAGTCGTTCGCGGGGTTCGTGGCGACGAATGCGCCGTGCAGGGCGGCGTGGAGTCGATGGTCGTCCCAGTCGCTGGCGATGGTCGCCGCGAGGATCGCGCCGATGCTGGTGCCGCCGAGCAGATCGACGGTGACCCCCTCCTCCTTGAGCGCGCGCAGGACACCGAGATGCGCGAAGCCCCTCGCGCCGCCACCTGCGAACACCAGCCCGACCGCGCGTCCGGCCAGAAACCGTCCCAGGCGTTCGTAGTCGCCGTCACGGTCCTCGCGCAGATGGTGTACCCGCGTGAGCTCGTGCGCCTCCAGCCAGCGCGCCGTTCCGGTGGGTGGACGGCTTCCGTCGGGGTGCAGCAGCACCAGGTCGCGTCGCACGCGCACCTGCCGGTTGCGGTCCGCCGTGGACCATCGAGCGATCTGGCTGTCCCCGGGGTCGCCGTCGACCGGGCAGACGATGAGGATGCGGTCGGCCTGTCGGAACAGGAGCTGCCGCTGGGTCTCCTCGGCAGGATCGGTGACAACGAGCAGAAAGCGGTGCCGGGTTTCGTGCTCGTCGAGCCACGCGGCCAGTCGGCCGGGATCGCCGGTGTGCTCGATCGACGGTGGCAGATCGGCCGGGCGCAGGATCGCCGCCGTGCCGTAGGGCTCGAGGGCGGTGGCCAACCGGGTGACGAAGCGCTCCCGCATCTCGTTTGAGCCAGAGCACGCGATCGCTATCGTTCGCACCGCCGAAAGGTCGCGCGCCGCGCCGGGGGAACGCTCCATTCGGCGGACCACCAGGCGCGACAGGTTCCAGAGAAACTCCGGATGCCGGGACGCGATCTCGTGGAACGCGTCGACCTCCAGCCGGAAGAGACGGCTGTCGCGGACGGCGTCGATGTGCGCGCTGCGCACTCCTCGCCCGAGGAGCGCCACCTCGCCGACCGCTTCACCGCGGGCGAGGTCACCGAGTACGCGCTTCGAGCCGTCATCGGTGGAGACCGAGGCCCGCAGCCGGCCGTGAACCAGCAGGTAGAGGGCGTCGGCCGCGTCGCCCTGGGAGAAGAGCCGCCGTCCGCCCTCGAGCCCGACCCACGTGCCGGAGGCCGCGATCTCGCGTACATCCTCCGTGGTGACCCGGCCGATCAGGGGCACCAGCGCCTCCCGCAGGAGATCGAGGTCGGTCGGATGGTGGGGAAGGGGCTGCGCGAGGCACTGGTCCTCCAGCAGCTCCTGCACAGGTGCCGGTTGTACAAGGCGCATTGGCTCGGAATCCTCCCGATGAAGTGTCGCGTCCACTGGTAATCGCGACACTCGGCGACGAAACCGGCCACGCTGGCTAGGTGCCGGGCACGCCATAACGCCTGTCTACACCTCCACACGTCTGTGCTTCGGTGCGACGCACCGCGTTGTGGCCTTGTGGAGCAGCTGGTGGCCGTGGTGCTGCGAGAAATGGGGGGCGGGGTTTGCGTGGCTGAGTGTTCTGCGCGGCGACAATTCTGGGGACGGGACGTCCGCGTTCCTATCGCACGCTGAATGGTGGGTAGCCGCCGAGCTCCCGCCCGTTGCAGGGAGCGCGGATCTCTGGCCCGCATTGGGCGGTGCACCAGCACAGCGCTCCGCGCCACCACCCTCGTCCTCGCCCAGCCCTGCCCGGTGTGGCTACACTGGCGTGGTGGGTGAAAGGTGGTGCGTGCAATGCCCGATGCAGTGATGGCGATCGACCAGGGAACGACCGGCTGCACAGCGATGGTGCTGGATCGTGGCGGCAATGTGCTGGGGCGCTCCTACACAGAGATCCATCAGCATTTTCCTGAGCCGGGCTGGGTCGAGCAGGACCCGGAGGAGATCTGGCTGGCGAGCCTCGATGTGATGGCGGTGGCGTTGCAGCAGGCGCGGCTCGCGAAGGGCGAGCTGAAAGCCATCGGCATCGCCAATCAGAGGGAAACGACAGTGGTCTGGGATCGCCTCACCGGCGAGCCCCTCCATCGGGCGGTTGTGTGGCAAAGCCGCCAGACTGCAGATATCTGTGAGCATCTGCGGGCGGAAGGCCTCGAGGCCCTGATTCACGAGCGAACGGGACTGGTGATCGATCCCTACTTCTCGGGTTCGAAGGTCCAGTGGATCCTCGATCGGTACAGGGAAGCGCGTCGGCGCGCAGCAGCGGGGGATCTGCTGTTCGGCACCGTCGATAGCTGGCTGCTCTTCCGACTGACCGGAGGCGCGGTGCACGCCACTGATCAGACCAACGCCTCGCGCACCCTGCTCTTCGACATTCGCGAGCGGCGCTGGGATCCCGAGCTGCTGGACGTCTTCGGCGTGCCCGAAGCCATGCTGCCGGAGGTCAAGCCGAGCGCCGGGGTCTTCGGCCTGAGCGTTCGCCACCGGGTGCTGCCCGCCGGAGTTCCGGTGGCGGGCATGGTCGGTGACCAGCAGGCGGCACTGTATGGCCAGGGCTGCTGGTACCCCGGCATGTCGAAGAACACCTACGGGACCGGTTCGTTCGTCGTGCTCAACACCGGCTCCGAGCTGCGCCGCAGCAGCAGCGGTTTGCTGACCACCATCTGCTGCGACGCCCATGGCCAACCGGCCTACGCCCTCGAGGGCTCGATCTTCACCACCGGCGCCGCGATCCAGTGGCTGCGCGACGAGCTGGGCTTGATTGGCGCCGCAGCGGATACTGAAGGGGTGGCCGAACGCGTCCACGACACCGAGGGCGTGTATGTGGTTCCGGCCTTCACCGGACTGGGCGCCCCATACTGGGACATGCGTGCCCGTGCAGCCATCGTGGGTTTGACCCTGGGAAGCGGACGCGACCAGATCATCCGGGCCACCCTCGA
>CAZEJK010000006.1:27824-38934 GCA_964512045.1 uncultured Thermoanaerobaculia bacterium | reverse complement strand
CCTACCAGACACGAGATGTGATCGAGGTCATGAGCCGCGATGCGAGCACAACGGTGACCGAGCTGCGCGCGGACGGTGGCGCCGCCGCCAACAACCAGCTGATGCAGTTCCAGGCCGACCTGCTCGGGATCCCCGTCGTTCGACCGAAGCTCCTGGAGACCACCGCTGCCGGCGCCGCCCTCCTGGCAGGCCTTGGCTCGGGCTTTTGGAACGGTCCTGACGAGCTGCAGGACGTGCATCAGACGGATCGAAGCTTCATCCCTCAGATGGACGCAGAGCGACGGAGGAAGCTCTACGCTGGCTGGAAGCAGGCCGTGGCCAGGGTGAGAACCGGCGTCTCCGAGGCTCGCAATGCAGGGTGATCAGGGTTGGGCCGAGAGCAGCGACGGCCACGAGCTGTACTGGCGACGGCTGCCGACGGACGACACGAGCGCGCCGGTGCTCCTGTTCGTTCATGGGCTCGCGGAGCACTCTGGCCGTTACCAACATGTCATGGAGCACTTCGCGTCGCGCGGGTTCGACTGCTGGGCGTTCGACTGCCGTGGCCATGGCCGCAGCTCCGGTCGTCGCGTGCACGTGAAGCGGTTCGATGACTACCTCAGCGACGTGCAAGCGCTGCACCGCCAGATACGAGAGGTATGTCCAGGACGACCACTCGGTCTGGTCGGCCACTCCCAAGGTGGGCTGATTGCTCTGCGCCACGTTCTCACGTATCCGGACGACTTCAGTGCGCTCATGGTGTCCTCGCCCTTCCTTGGCATCCACCCCGACTCCCGACCGAGCATCCTGCTGCGTGCAGTGGCGCAGCTGCTCTCGATGCTCGCACCTGGATTGCTGCTCGCGCAGTCTCTCGACGCGACGTTGCTCAGTCGTGATCAGGAGGTCGGCACTGCCTATCTCGCCGATCCGCTGGTCAGCAACACGGTCTCCGCGCGCTGGTTCACCGAGGTGGTGGCCGCGCACCACGACACCATGCAGAGGGCAGCGCAGCTACGGTGCCCGACACTGGTGATGCAGTCCGGCGCCGACCAGCTCGCCGATCCGGAGGCAACCCGCATCTGGGCGAGAACCGCCCCCGCCGAGCTGGTGGAGTACGTGGAGTGGGCCGGCTGCTACCACGAGATGTTCAACGAGACGAACAACCAACAGGTCTTCGACACCATGGAGCAGTGGCTGCGCGCTCGGATCGAGTAGCTCGAGGCACCGGGTGGTGTCACACACCACAAAGCTCGCAACGTGAACGGTGTGAAATGCCGAGCTCCCACCCGTGCAGGGAGCGCGGACCTCTGTACTGTTTCGGGCCGTGCTGCAGGCCTGCTCTGCGTGTCAACGGAGCCGCAGGGTTACGAGACAGTAGAGGTGCTACGTGGTCCACGGCGTTCCGAGCCTGGTCCCGGGGCCTTTGTGGCGTCCACTAGCCCGACAGGTGGCTGGAGTGCGACAATACGTGTGATGGCGGTATCGCGGTCTTCGCAGGAGATGGTGACCAGGACGAGCAGGCTCTTCGAGGAGCTGGCGTCACCGGCGATCGTGTCGGCGTACGTCTTCGGCAGCTTCGCGGAGGGTCGGACTCATCGCGAGAGCGATCTGGATATCGGTGTTGTCATGGATTGCGGCGCGGTGCCCACCCCCCGCGATCGCTTCCAAGCGTCGATTCGCTTGAGCGCGTCGGTCCAGGCGCACCTCGGGCAACGCAGCCTGGACCTTGTGGTACTCAACGATGTGCCCCCCACGTTTGCACGTCGCGTGGTCCTCGATGGCCAGCGGGTCTACTGCGGCGATCTCGAGGCAGACCATGCCTTTGTCCGCGACGTCCAGCTCAAAGCTGCGGATCTCGAGCCGTTCCTCCGCAGGACGCGCGCGCTCAAGCTCGAGGCGTTGTCACCGCCATGACGTACCTTGTGGAACGATTGGCGGAGCTGCGCCGACATCTTGACCATCTCCGCGATCTCCGTCCTCGAATCGATGGTCGTGCCGCGCTCGAGCGAAACCTCAGCCTCCATAATGATGTGCTGTTCTCACTGCTCACCGTATGCCAGCTAGTGATCGATATCTCCGGCGAGCTCGCGGCGCGTCGTGGCGACCGCTTCGAGGACTACACGCAGGCAGTGAGAAGCCTGGCTCGCGACGGCCGCTTCGAAACCGAGCTCGTGGAGGCTCTGAGCCCGCTACCTGGCTTCAGAAATGTGCTCGTTCACGACTACGTCGGTCTGGACCTTGACCGTGTTGTGGAGGCGCTGGATCAGCTCGGGCCGCTCGAGCGCTTCTTCGCGGTTGTGCACGGCATTGTCTCCGAAGCGGGCACTGGGCCGGCGTAACGAGCGCGGGGGTCGGGACGAGGGATCCGAGCTCGAGCTCGGCGCGCTCGCTGACAGGCGCGACGAGCAATGACGCTCCGGCCGGAAAGCGGGTTGTGTTTCCCAATCTGCTGACCAGCCCCCATGCCAGACCGTCGGCACCGGCTAGGTCGAGATGACTCGGCTTCGCTGCCCCTGCCTGCCCGCCGCGGCCACGCCGTAGCAGGGCAGGGCTTCTGGGTGAGCCGGATGGGTGGGTGGTCTGCGCGGACGCGGTGGAGGTGCCAGACGCCGTGCAATGTGGAGCCCGATCGAGATGGCTCACTGCCCGTGATGGCACGACCACAGACAGGTTCCCCTTGCGCTTCTCAGGCATACTGAGCGCCGACGGTCGAGGCCGCGGGAGGATCTATGCGACGTCGAGAGTTCCGGAGCGACACCATGACGGTACCCACACCGGCCATGCGACGGGCGATGGCCGAGGCGGAGGTTGGAGACGACGTCTGCGGCGAGGACCCGTCGGCGATCCGTCTCGAGGGGATGGCGGCCGAAGCTGTTGGTACCGAAGCTGCCCTGTTCGTGCCCAGCGGCACCTTCGGCAATCAATGCGCCATTGCAGTGCACACCCGGCCAGGCGACGAGGTCATTGTGGCCGAATCGAGCCACGTCATCGACCACGAGGCGGGGGCTGCCGCCGCTCTGGCCGGCGTGCAGACGCGCACGGTCGTACCGGCGGACACACCGTGGTTGACGGCAGCCGATATCCTGCCTCGTCTGCGCACCGTGCCGGATGTGCACCACCCGGACACCGGCCTCATCGTGCTCGAGAACGCCCTCGCCGACGGTACGGTCATGCCCCTGGAGGCCATGGCCGGGGTGGCGCGGCTGGCCCGCGCCCACCGGGTTCCGGTCCACCTGGACGGAGCGCGCCTGTTCAACGCCGCCGTCGCCCTGCAGATCCCGGCAGCCGACATCGTCGCCCACTGCGACAGCGTCAGCTTCTGTCTGTCCAAAGGCCTCGGGGCGCCGGTGGGCAGCCTGCTCTGCGGGTCGGCAGACTTCGTCGGCCGGGCACGGTACCGGCGCAAGATCATGGGGGGCGGGATGCGCCAGGTGGGCGTGCTCTGCGCACCCGGCATCATCGCTTTGGAGGAGGGGCCGGCCCAGCTTGAAGCAGACCATGCCCATGCCCGCTTCCTGGCAGAGCGCCTCGCCGAGATTCGGGGGATCGAGGTCGACGTCGCCAGCGTCCAGATCAACATGGTGTACTGTCGGGTGTCTGCCACTGACCGAACGGAGGATGGCCTGGTCGACCACCTCGAACGAGTCGGCTTCGATGTCTACCCACCAACGGCCATCGGTATCCGGTTCGTCACCAGCCGGGAGGTCGACCGCGAGGATGTCCACCAGCTGGCCAACGCAGTTGAGCAGTACATGAGCTGAGCAGGCGGCGACGTGCTGCGTGACAGTGCCGGTACCCAGGATGTGTGAATGTGGGCCTAGCCCTTATCTCTCATCGATCACCCGTATGATGCTCACGAGGAGAGCCCATGGATATTGACCTGGAACGGTTCGGCGTTGCCTACGATAGCTGGGTCCGGGACAGCCTGCCGGACTTCGAACGGGGCGACGTGCACAAGGTCATCCAGCACTACCCCTTCCTGGCCCCGGACGGCATCCCCTGGTCGCCATACGCTGGTGATCTGGCCGAGCAGCGTATCGCCCTCGTGAGCACTGCCGGGCTGTATGTCGAGGGCCGCCAGGCGCCTTTCGAGACCGCCAGCATCCACGGCGACCCGAGCATGCGCGCGATCCCCAGATCGGTCCGATCAGACGAGCTTGCCATCGCCCACGCGCACTACGATCACACGCTGGCCCGGGAGGACCTCAACACGGTCTTTCCGATCGACCGCCTGCTGGAGCTGGAGAACGAGGGCATCGTGGGCGGAGTCGCTGACGAGAGCTACAGCTTCAGCTACGTCAACGACGTGCGTCCCCTTGTCAGAGAGACGCTACCGGCGATGATCTCGCGGCTCGAGGAGCAGCAGGTGGACGTGGTGCTTCTGGTGCCCGTGTGACCGAAGTGCCATCAGACCGTGGGTCTGATTCAGCGAGTGATCGAAGCCCGTGGCATCGCGACGGTCTCCATCGGCAACTGCCCCGAGCGCTCCGCTCGTATCAAGCCTCCCAGACGGGTCGAGGTGAAGCTCGCCCGCGGGAGCATGTTTGGCGAACCCGGTAACGCTTCACGCCAGCGCCGCATCGTCCTGGACATGCTGGAAGCCCTTCGAGCCATACAGACACCGGGCGAGGTGATCCAGCTCCCGTACCGTTGGAAGCGGCCGGATCCTGCAGCAGGAGAGGGATAGGAGCGTTTCACGCATCTCAGCTCAATCACGCGTGTGGTGCTCGGCCAGGACCCGATCCAGCCGCCCTGGGAAAACGTCTTCGAGCTCCTCGGCCGCTGTCGCTCGCACGAGCTCCGCCGCATCGTGGAGAGCTCCCATGAGCGCTGTTACCGCACCATCACTACCCAGCGAAGCCAGGCTGCGGATCGCGTTGCGACGGGTGCGCGGGTCGGGATCGTCAGAGACGATCCTGTGCAGAAGGGAGCACGTGGCTGGCCCCCCGAGATGACGAAGCGCCCACACAGCGTCACGGCGGATGGTGGCCGCCGGGTGCTCGGTGGCCGCCAGCACAGCCGCCGCCGCCTCGTCACCTCCGATACGGGCAAGGGCCTCACACGCCGTGGCGGCCTGTCGTGCTGTCCGCATCCTCTCTGAGGCGGCCACCTCATGGTGACCGCAAGCGCTGGCGACTAGCGGACGCTGAATGTGAGCAGCTCCACCGGAACCTGTGCGGGGGCGGAGAACTCGGAGGTGCTGCCGGAGGCGTCGGTGGCAGTGGCCACGAGGAGGTCGCTTGGGCTGGCACCGCCGTCCGGGATGTTGATGGTCGTTTGTCCACCGTTGAGTGCGTAGGTTGTGGTGGCGAGGTGCGTCAGCCCCTCATCTTGGCCCGCGTCAGCGACGAAGAGCTCTACCGTGAGAGTGCCCGGGGAGTCGACCAGGAAGGTCACATCGAGGGTCGATCCGGCGGCTGGCGTCGAGCTGACGATCACCGGTGTGTTCTGGAGGGAGTTGGGGCCGGTGTCGGCATCCCCTGCGTCGTTTGCGGTGGGCCCATCGACGAGGAGATCGATGCCGATGTCGCCGTTGGCATAGAACGAGTTGCGGCTGACCGTAATGCTCGAGGCCGGTCCGTCGAGGTCGTCCACTGCCACCGCCGCGTAGGCGTTGAATGCGATCACATTGCCGGCGCCGGGGGTGGCGCCGCCCACGGTGTTGCCGACGGCGTTATCGAAGTACACACCGTCGTACTCGTGGCCCAGGTCGACGGTGCCAGAGGAGTCGGTTCCGATCCAGTTGCCTTCGATCCGCGTGGTGGTTGCGGGACCCGCAACGAACACGCCGCTGGAGGAGTCTGCAATCACGTTGTTGATGACGGCGTTTCCGGAGAAGGTGTCCGGTGCCGCCGCGCCGAAGAAGCTCACTCCGCTGTATGCGTTGCCCATCGGCGTGATGCCGTCCTTCGCCGTCCCGATCCAGTTGCCGACGATCGTGTTGTTCTTCGGCGCCACGTTGGCCCCGGGACCGCAAGGGAACCCGCCATAGAGCTGGATGCCGTCGCCGCCGTTGCCGGAGATCAGGTTGGCCTGGGCTGCGGTGGATCCTCCGATGGTGTTGCTCTGACCATCGCAGACTGCGATGACTCCGTTGCCGCTATTGGGAGCGGCGGTCGTGCCGTTCTCGTCGGTTCCGATGAAGTTGCTCTCGATCGCCGAGCTGGTCATGTTCTCGAGTGCCACTGCGTTGAGGAAGTTGCGCAGGTTGAGGCCGCGAATGACCGATCCGTCCGATCCGGCCGCGAGGCGCAGGGCGTGTCCGCCCCCGTCGCCTTGCACGACGATACGGTACGGTCCGCGGTCGGGGATCGCCTGTGTGCACTGGTCTGCATTCCCTGGCTGGCTGCAGCCGTCGATGGTGAGTGGATCGGTGATGTTCGGAATCGGGGTCGCCGTGCTGGCGAGGCTGATGACGCACACGTCGCCGGGGCATCCGGCGATGTTGAACTCGATGGTATCGGGACCCGCGTTGGCGTTGGCCTGGACCACTGCCTCACGAAGGGTCCCAGCGCCCGAGTCTGCAGTGGAGGTAACGGTGTAGGTTGCTGACCAGGAGAGCTGCGCAGAGAGCACACCGAGACATGTGAGGCACACGAAAGCAGACTGACGCATGAGGACTCCTTTATTGGGAACCGGACTCAATCAACTTTAGCGAGAACCCGAACGCACGCCGTTTTCATCCCTGCACCGGCACCGCGGGGTATCGTGACGCTTTGAGCTGTCCGTCTCGGGCGCTGCATCGTGATGCGTGGTTCTGGACCCGAGATCGCAATCGTGCGGAGATCGCGGAGGCTCTCAGTCGGGCCCGTATCCGGTACCGCCGAAGTCGCAGGCGTCACAGCATCACGAGGTCATACGCGGCACCTTCGACATGCCTTGCGATGCCGTTGTGGTGGTATGATCCATCGTGCGGTACCCAAGTTGATTTCTCGATCTCTGTTTGCAGCCTTTCGCAGCGGACGTGGCGGACCGTAGGCGTCGCGGGGGCGCCGGTCTGGAGCGTCTCGAGCTTTGGAGGCCACCATGAGCGACCGTGTATGCCTCAGCCGTGCTGTTGTGGTTGTGTTCGTTGCCGCGTTCGTTACCGTGTCGCCGGGAGTCGCACAGAACGCTGCGCCTCAGCTCGTCGCCTACCAGGGCCGCGTGACGGTAAGCGGCTCGGCGTACTCCGGGACGGGCTACTTCAAGCTCGCCGTCGTCGATGAGGTCGGCGGTACGACCTACTGGTCGAACGACGCGACGTCCTCCGCCGGGGCCGAGCCCGTGGCGGCGGTGAACCTGACCGTGGAGGACGGAGTCTTCTCCGTGCTGCTCGGGGATACCGCCCTCATGGAGCCCTTGGACGCGACCGCATTCGCCGATGTCGACTGCTTCCTCCGGGTCTGGTTCTCGAGCGATGGCACGTCATTCGTGCGCCTCGTGCCGGACCGACGCATCGCCTCGGTAGCGTTTGCGCTCGCCGCCGATACTCTCGATGGGAAGCACGCCTCCGAGCTGATCGCCAGCGGCTGGGCGCTGGCCGGCAACGCCGGCACCGCGCCCGGCGCGGATTTCATCGGCACCACGGACGCGCAGGACCTGGTGATCAAGACCGCCGGCACCGAGCGGCTGCGCGTGGACGCCGCCGGCCGGGTTGGCATCGGCGCTGCTTCCGGGCTGCAGCGTCCGCTCACTATCCGAGGAATCGGTGGCAACTCGGCCTGGCTGCAGCTGCAGGATAGCCTCGGTGTGAACGACTGGCACCTCAATGCGCCGTCGGCAACCGGTCTGAACCTTGCCGAGACCGGTGTCGCCGACTACCGGCTGTTCGTCGAGAGCGGCGGCAACGTGGGCATCGGCACCGGGAGTCCGCAGGCCAGGCTCGACGTTGCCGGGAGCATCCGCTCCTCCGGCCAGCTGGTGTCCACCGTCGCGACCGGCATCTCACCGCTGGCGGTGGCCTCGAGCACACTCGTGGATGCACTCAATGCCGACCTCCTCGACGGCGAGCACGGGAGCGCCTTTCAGCGGCACCATGCCAACGTGGTCGTCGTCGCCAAGAGCGGGGGCGACTTTGACACCGTTTCTGCTGCACTGGCCTCGATCAGTGACGCCTCCGACACCAACCGCTACATCGTCAAGGTGATGCCGGGCGTGTACACCGAGCAGGTCACGATGAAGCGCTACGTCGATATCGAGGGCTCCGGCGAGCTGACCACGCGCATTACATTCGACGGCACCTCGGGGAGCACTGGCACGCTCGTCGGGGCGAACGATGCGGAGGTGCGGTTCCTCACCGTCGAGAGCACGCGGGTGAGCCCGGCCATCTACACCAGCGCCACCTCACCCCGGCTCACGCACGTGACCGCCGCGATCACCGGCACCGGCAACATGGCCCGAGCCATCGTGGTAGTGGACCTGGCCGCACCAGTGATGCGCCACGTGACCGCTGTCGCCTCGGGTGGCAACAGCACCTACGGGATCTACATCTTCAACTCGTCGCCAGACATGTACGACGTGACCGCCACTGCATCGGGCTCGTCCAATTGCATCGGGGTCGAGATCCTGAGCCACTCGGCACCGACGCTGGTTGACGTGACCGCCACCGCGATCGCTTCCGATGGGGGTGAGAGCACCGGTGTGGACTGCCGCGTCTCCGCGCCGGTGCTGAGAAGGGTCACCGCGAGCGCTTCCGGCAGCGGTGCGAACCACGGTATCTACATTCTCACACCGCAAGTGACGGATGGACCGACACCCGCGCCGGTCGTGATCCAGCAGAGCGTGATACAGGCCAACGGAGGCACGTCGAACCGCGGCCTGACCTGCGGTTTCGCGACCTCCGGTACATACCACATTCATGTGATCAACTCGACTGTGGCCGGCAGCACGTACTCGATCAACAGCGCCAACTACTATCGCACCAACGTCGGTGGCTCCAAGCTTTCGGGCGGACCGGTAGGGGGTGGGGGAACCAACACCTGTGCCGGGGTGTACGACGAGGACTACGTCTTCTATGCAAACACCTGCCCCTGAGCCTGGCGCTCGCGCGGCCGACCCGAGATCGGAGGTCGAGTCATGATCGGATCCCGGATCTGGAGACGTCATCTTGGCACCTTGGTTGCGCTGGTCGTGGCGGTACTTTCGGCGAGCCCCGCAACTGCCCAGGGGACGCCCGTCGCGGACAGACGGGTGCTCGCGGCGGCGGGCGGTTGGGCGTCCGGTGGGACCACGATCCTCGTTGGGGACACCCTTGGCGAGAACGCGGTCGGTGTCGCCTCCGTGGGGGCCGAGGAGGCAGTCGTCTCGGGGTTCTGGCCCGGTGTCGTGATCGAGGACGACGAGACTCGATGCGAGATGCCCGGGGGGCTCACCGGTAGCTACGGTTTCAACAACGGCCCCGAGGTGTGGGTGGAGGTGATGACGCCGGGCGACCTTACCTGCCTTCGTGTGCACCGTGTGCCTGGACCGCATCCCGGCGCTCTCGGCACCATCGATCCGACCTTCTTCTGGACCATCACGGGGATGCGTGACGGTGGAGATCCGGCCTCGGGCTACACGGTGATGCTGAAGCTCCCCGTCACGGGCCTGGCGAACCCACTCATCTGCCGTCACATCACGACCTCGACGCCTCCTGATGCTGCGGATTGGGACTGTGGTCGCGATGGCATGGACGCGAAGTGGGTTTGGCGCGAAGCCACGGAGCTCTCGGACTGGGTGCTCGCGGATGGGCCGGTACCCGTCTCTCTGCAGTTTTTCACCGTGGAGTAGCTGGGAGCCGTCTCGGGCGCTGGGTCGAGGTGCAGCGGTCGGTGGGAGCATGCGCACGGTGCGGGTAGTGCCCAAAGCGGCTCCACGTGCCGTGAAGCCGCTTTGGGCAGGGGGGATGTGCGAGCCGGTCCCGGTTGCGCCGTCATTGCAGCTTCGCGGTACGTGGCACCGGAGTGCGATGTCTCTGGTTCCCGGTTCAAGACATCACACGGTGATACGTGGTACCGTTCCTGCGGTCCGGCAGCAGGTCGGTCATGGAGTCCGGTTGGGAGGTGGACTCCACGCTTCCCGGGAGAAGGATGCACCCGACGATCCACACCATTGATCTCAAGTACCTGAAGATCAGTAAGATCATCTCGGTGTTTGCCGTGCCGACGGGGGATGATGGGTTTGTCCTCCTCGAGACCGGGCCCGCGAGCACCGTCAGGCGCCTGGAGCGTGGTCTGCACGGTGAGGGGCTCGAGCTCGAGCGCCTGCGAGCGATCTTTCTCACGCATGTTCATCTCGACCACTCGGGGGCAGCGGGAGCTCTCGCTCGCCGCGTTGGTTGTCCGGTGTACGTGCATCCGAAGGGTGCTCACCATCTAGTGGATCCGTCGCGGCTCCTGGCCAGTGCCAGACGTCTGTATGGACCGATGATGCGGCCGCTATGGGGCACGACCGAGAGCGTACCGGAGGAGCTGGTGCGTCCTGTGGGGTCGGGCGATCCGGTCCGAGTCGACGGTGTGGAGGTTTTTGGGTGGCACACCCCTGGCCATGCCTCGCACCACGTCGCGTGGCAGGTCGGCGACGCAGTCGTGACCGGAGACGTCGGCGGCGTTCGCTTCCCCGGATGCTCGCACGTCGTGCCGCCGATGCCGCCTCCAGACATCGATGTCGGGCGATGGCGCGAGAGCATCGATCTGGTGCGTTCGCTCGAACCAGGGCGGCTGCTCCTGACCCACTTTGGCGGGTACGACGACCCCGGCCGCCATCTGGACGAGCTCGAGGACCGGGTCCGCCGCTGGAGCGAGATCGGGGAGTCGGTTCGTGCGGCGGGTGGCACCGTCAAGGATCTCGCACGCGAGCTCGGTCAGCTGGACTCCCGTGAGCTGAAGGCCTCCGGTGCCGATCTGTTCACGACGCAACGCTATCGGAAGCTCTGTCCGATGGGGGCCAACGCCGTCGGGTTGTTTCGGTCAATCGCGAAGCGCTCCTGAGAGGGACAGGCGTCACGTACCGCAACGTTGCGTTCCAGATCACCGGGTGCGCCACGATCCCTCGCGTGAAGCATGGTCGAGACGGCAATGGAAGAGATCAGGATGTGTGAACCCGATTGTGATGTCCGGTGTTCTCCGACGTGACGCCGGGTGCGGGCGTGAGCCCGCGGTGGTTACGACTC
>CAZEJK010000006.1:0-27814 GCA_964512045.1 uncultured Thermoanaerobaculia bacterium | reverse complement strand
CGGGGCGCTGGCCGATGCGTCGGACCGTAGCCCACAGGCTTCGGCTGCCGGTCGCTTGTGTCGCGTTGGGGGTCGTGCGCGGTGGAGCAGGGGCGGGCTTCTCAGGCGTGGCCGGCTCTCCGTCGACTGGTGCGGGGTTACCCGGAGCCTGGCCGGCGACGAACGAGCTCAACGCCGTCCGATCTGCTTCGTTCAGTCGGATGAGCTCGACAGCCGTGCCAGGCTTCGCCTCGTGCCGAGGCGGAGCCTCGATCACCAATGCGGCCGAGGGCCGCGTCAGCCCCGCGGCTTCGAGCGTCCGTCGCGTTCGGGAACGTCGATATCGAGGCTGCGGAGCTTGCGGAACAGAGTGCTGGGATGGATGCCGAGCTCGCGTGCGGCGGCGTTGCGGTTGCCGTGATTGCGGCGCAGCGCGTCGGTGATGTAGATCCGCTCGATCTCCTTCAAGGTCGAGCCGGGCGGAATCTGCAGCTTGCTGGCTCCGCCCTCGGGGACCAGCTCCTTGGGCAGGTTCTGGAGCTCGATGATGTCGCCGCGGCAGAGCACGAACGCGTGCTCGAGGATGTTCTCCAGCTCCCGGACGTTGCCCGAGAAGTGATGACCCATCAGCACCGCCAGCACCTCGTCCGACACGCCCACCACGCTGCGACCCTGAGACCGGTTGAAGCGCGCGATGAAGTGGTCGACCAGCAACGGGATGTCCTCTCGCCGGTCACGCAACGGTGGCAGCTCCAGACGGATCACGTTGAGTCGGAAGAACAGGTCCGTACGGAAGGTGCCCTCCTCGACCAGCGCGTCGAGCTTGCGGTTGGTGGCAGCGATCACGCGGACGTCCGCCTCCACAGGGTCCACGGAGCCGAGCGGCTCGAACACGCGTTCTTGCAGAACACGGAGGAGGCGCACTTGCATCGCGGGGGAGATGTCGCCGATCTCGTCGAGGAAGATCGTGCCGCCGCGGGCGATCTCAAAGCGGCCAGGGCGATCGCCGCGGGCGCCGGTGAACGCCCCCGCGGTGTGACCGAACAGCTCGGACTCGAGCAGGGTGTCGGGCAGGGCGCCGCAGTTGATTGCCACGAACCGTCCTTTGTGCCGAGGAGAGAGCTCGTGCAGGGCGCGGGCGAACAGCTCCTTGCCGGTGCCGCTTTCGCCCTCCAGGACAACGGTGCTCTCGCTGGAGGCCACCGTTGCGATGATGTCGAACAGCGACTGCATGGCCGGGCTGCGTCCGATGATGTCGCCGAAGCTGTACCGTTGCTCGATCTGCTTGCGGAGCTCCTCGACCAGCGTGAGATCGCGGAACGTCTCCACTCCGCCGATCAGGGTGCCATCAGTGTCTCGCAAGAGGGCGGTGGAGATGCTGATCGGAATCCGGTCGCCTTCCGGCCCGATGATGTACACCGGCCTGTTGATCACGGGGCGGCCGGTGGCCTGCGTCTCCTTCATCGCACACGCGGACTCGCAGATGCTCGCGCGAAAAACGTCGCAGCACGGCTGGCCGAGCGCCTCCTCGCGGGGCACCCCCGTGATCTGCACCGCTGCGCGGTTGAACGCTGTGATCCGTCCCTCCAGGTCGACGGTGAAGACGCCGTCGGTCACGCTGTCGAGGATGATCTCTGCGGTCGCGGGGTTCTGATGGTACATGTCAGGGCCACCTTAACGAGGACGCCGGCACGTCGACTTTCGAGTGGAGGCGCGAAGCTCCGGCGCCTGGCTTTGCGCTCCCGAACGCTACCATGCCTGGAATGACGCGCCGTGTCAAAGTCCGGGTGCGGCAGATGGCTGCACTCTGCGAGAGTGAACCGGCATGAGGCACGCAGAATGCGATGGTCTCATGTGGAGATCGAGTCTCTGAAGCTCAAAGAACCGTTGTATCTGTGAGAGTTCTCTCCGCTGAGCACCGTCTTGGCGGCGGCTGGTGCACCTCTTGCACGGGAGGGTGGTGTGTGTCGGGGGGACTATGAGCGCAGAGCCAGTAGAGAAGCTTGAACCCAAGGTCAGCTCCCGAGCCGTCTCGGAAGCGCCGAAGTACTCGTTCTATGTGGAGCCGTTCGAGGTGCGCGACCGTCCGCGCCGGTTCCTGGAGGTGATGCGCGCCGTGCTCCAGCACTCGGCGTACGGGTACTGGCTGGACCTGTACTCGCGCGTCACCACCAAGTGCTCGCGGTGCGCCGATGTGTGCCCAGTGTACGAGGCTTCCGGGGCGGTCGAGGACATCCCATGCTACCGCTCCGAGCTCCTGCTGAAGGTGTACCGGCGGTACTTCACCTTCTCGGGCATGCTGCGGGCTCGGCTCGGGACTGCCTGGGAGCTGACGGACGAGCACATCGATACCATGGCGGAGTCGATCTATCGCTGCACGGCGTGTCGGCGGTGCACGATCGAGTGCCCGATGGGGATCGACCATGGACTGCTCACCCATCTGATGCGCCACATTCTCACCGAGATGGGGATCGCGCCGAAGGCGTTGGTGGTGGCGGTCCGCGAGCAGCTTGAGGGCTCGACCCGCAACACCTCGGCGATCCCGTCGGTGGCGATGACCGACACCTGTGAGTTCCTCGAGGAGGAGCTGGAGGAGCAGCTCGGCACCGATGCCGTCAAGTTCCCGATCGACGTGGAGGATGCCGAGTACGTGTTCTTCCCGGCGGTCAGCGACTTTCTGCTCGAAGCAGACACCTTGATGGGCAACGCCGCTGTGCTGCACGCCTCGGGGTGTAGCTGGACGATCGGCTCGAAGTACTTCGACGGAATCAACTACGGGCTGTTCATCAACGACCGCTACCTGAGCCGGATCATCCGTCAGCTCGTGGGTGAGGTGAAGCGTCTGAACGGGCGCAAGATCATGATCGGCGAGTGTGGCCACGCCTCACGGTCGGCGAAGGACTTCGTGCCGGTGTTCGGAGGTCCCGACGCGCCGCCGGTGATCAACTGCATGGAGTGGCTGTACGACATGCTCGAGCAGGGCAAGGTGACCCTCAACCCGGACATCGTGACCGACGTCGTGACCTACCACGATCCGTGCAACATCGCGCGCAAGGGGTGGCTGGTGGATCGGCCACGGGAGATCATCAAGGCGTTCTGCAAGAACTACGTCGAGATGACGCCCGGAAGGACCCACAACTACTGCTGTGGCGGCGGTGGTGGAACGGTCTCGGTGGACGAGATCCGGGAGTTTCGCACGGGCGTGGGCGGTCTCAAGAAGGCCCAGCAGATCCGTGAGACCGGCGCCCGTTACGTGATCGCACCGTGCGCCAACTGCAAGAAGCAGCTCCGGGAAATTATCGAGGACTACGAGCTCGAAGGGGTGGAGCTGATCGGGCTCCACGATCTCGTGCTGCGGGCGATCGAGATCCCCGGCGCGAAGCCGGCCGCCGAGCGACAGGCCGACGATCCGATGCTCGGGTGAAAGGGGAGGTGACTGTGGAACCGTTGCTGGACTTCGTCCGCGGACCGCTGTTCCGGTTCAGCGTGGCGGTGCTGGTGTTGGGCCTGGCGCGCAACGTCATTCTGCTTGTCTGGGGGTCGGTCAGGGCCTATCGCATGACCGATGACAGGAACGTGCCGTGGCGCAGGGCCGTTCGCGAGACGCTGGACTGGCTGGTGCCGGTTCGGCACGTCGTGCATCGCGGCTGGCTGAGCGCGCTGTCGATCGTGTTCCACATCGGTGTGATCGTGGTGCCGGTGTTTCTGCTGGCCCACATCCGTCTGATCCATGCGAACACCGGACTGCGTTGGCCTGCGTTGCCAATGAACGTCGCAGATCTGCTGACATTGCTGACGATTGCAGTCGTGTTCGCGCTCGTGGTGATCCGTGTGGCACAGCCGCCCATGCGTGGGCTGAGCCGTCCACAGGACTACGCTATTCCGATCCTGCTGGCCCTACCGTTCATCTCCGGTTTTCTCGCCACGCATCATCAGCTCAACCCGTTCGCCTACGACCCGACGCTGCTGGTGCACATGCTCAGCGCCGAGCTGCTGTTCGTCATCGCACCGTTCAGCAAGCTGTCGCACATGGCGCTGATGCCGCTGGCCAGGGCGCCGTCCGAGCTGGCCTGGCGGTTCCCGCCGGACTATCCGGAGGCCGTCGCGAAGGAGATCGGCACCCAGGAGCAACCGATATGAGCTACGCGATCCTGACTGATACGACCCGATGTACCGGGTGCGAGAAGTGCGTGGATGCGTGCGCCGAGGTCAACCATCTCGGCGAGGACGTGCACTATCCGTGGGTGGAGGCCGATGGCCTGAGTGGCGACCGGTTCTGCTCGGTGGTGCGTCGTGATCCAGACCGGTTCGTACGCCTGCAATGCCGACACTGCCTCGAGCCGGCGTGTGCCGCGGTCTGTCCCGTGGGGGCGTTGAAGGTGACGGAGCGTGGCGCCGTGGTCTACGACCGTGCGATCTGCATGGGTTGCCGGTACTGCATGATGGCGTGCCCGTACGGGATTCCCCGCTACGAGTGGGAGGAGGCGATCCCGTACATCAGCAAGTGCACCCTGTGCGCGGAGGCCATGGCGCGCGGCGAGATCGAGCAACCGGCGTGCACCGCGGCGTGTCCGGAGCAGGCGACGGTGTTCTTTACGAGCCGCGAGGAGGCGCTGGAGGAGGCGCGCCGCAGGATCGCCGAGAGCCCGGGGAGGTACTTCGAGGACCGGATCTGGGGTGAGCACGAGGTCGGCGGAACCAGGGTGCTGTACCTGTCGGATATCGATCTCACGTGGATGTCTCTGAACGACCGGCCGTTGCCCACCGAGCCGCTGCCGCACCGTACCCACCGGATCCTGGCGACCGTGCCACCGACGTTCATCGGTGTCGGGCTGCTGATGACGGGTACGTGGCTGTACGCCAAGCGGCGCCGGGATGTCGAGGCGACGGAGGGGCATCCAGAGGCTGTCGAGCGTCCCACCCAGACCGAGGACGAAGGAGGCGAGGCATGAGGGTCCGAGTCGTCAAGGCGGTCTTGTGGGCGCTGGTCGGCGCGTCGCTGGTGGCGCTGATGGCGCGGTTCTTCACCGGGCTGGGCGCGACCACGAACCTGAGCGATCTGACGCCGTGGGGGCTGTGGATCGGTCTCAAGCTGGCGGGTGTCGCGTTCGCGGCGGGCGGGTTCACCATCGCCGCGGTGGTGTACGTGTTCCAGTCCGAGCGCTACCACGTGCTGGCTCGCCGCTCGGTGCTGCTCGGGTTCCTCGGCTACACGTTCTTCGTGGTGAGCCTGATCGTCGACCTGGGGCTGCCATGGAACATCTGGCGTCCGGTCGTGTTCTGGAACCTCCACTCGCCACTGTTCGAGGTGGCGTGGTGCGTGATGCTGTACCTGACGGTTCTGGCGCTGGAGTTCGCTCCGGTGGTGCTGGAGCGCTATCGTGATCGGTTCCAGAGTGTCGATGTGTTCTACCGTTTCTTGAAGGCGGCGACGATGCCGTTGGTGATCTTCGGTATTGCCCTGTCGGTGCTCCATCAGAGCTCCCTCGGAACCCTGTTCGCCATCATGCCGCATCGGCAGCACCCGCTGTTCTACAGCCCGATCATCAACGTGCTGTTCTTCGTGTCGTGTGTCGCCATGGGCCTGGGTGCGGTCATCGTGGAGTCCCACATCGCACACTGGTTGTACGGGCGCCGGATCAACGATCAGCTGCTGCGAAAGCTCGGCCTGTGGTGCGCCTGGATCGTCGGCCTGTTCGCGGTGATCCGTTTCGCCGACCTTGCGGTTCGTGGCAAGGCCGCGTTCCTTCTGGAGGCATCGTTCAACGGGTTCCTGTTCTGGCTGGAGATGGCGGTGCTGCTGCTGATTCCGGCCGTCCTGCTCCAGTTCAGGAAGCTGCGATCCAGCCGTACCGGGCTCGGCTGGCTGGCGTTCGCGATCGTCTCGGGGTTCACCCTGAGCCGTGTCAGTGTGGCCGGACTGTCCACGATCACTCCCACTGGTACGAGCTACTTCCCGTCCGGGCTCGAGATTCTGATGAGCCTCGGCCTGGTGCCGGGGATCGCTGTGCTGATCTGGATGTTCCTGGTCGAGAACTACGAGGTCTGGCAACCGGAGGAGCACCTCGATGCACAGCCGGGCCGCGTGCCTCCTCCGGCTCCGGACCCGGCGTCGGCCGTATGGGTGGGCGAGGGTGCCCTGGGCGGCTTCAAACGGAACTCGGTGGCGTTCGTGCTCGCGGCCGCTGTCGGTTTTGCGTTCCTTCCTCACGAGGCGCTGTTCGGGGCCGGACCGCAGCCGGAGCCAGTCGCACGCTCCAGGGGACGCAACATCCTCGAGATCGATGGCGACCGTGGCGACTTCGTCGTGCACTTCCGCCATCAGAGCCATATCGACCGTCTCGGCGCCGACGACTCGTGCGTGCTCTGCCACCACATGGACGAGCCGAAGGACAAGGACACCCCGTGCTGGCGGTGCCATCGCGACATGTGGTCGCCGACCGACATCTTCGACCACTCCAGCCACGAGCGGCACATCGCAGCGACCGGCGCCGAGGATCCCTGCGCTGCATGTCATATCGAGACCGATGGAGCGAAGCGGGCCGAGGCTACGGTGACCTGTGACTCGGAGGGATGCCACCGGGGGGATCTGGCTCTTGCGCAAGCCGGGACGACGGTGGAGCTCGACGATCCCCAGCGTCCGCGAATGGCGGCGAGCTACGAGACAGCGATGCATGAGCTGTGCATCACCTGCCACAAGCAGAAGGGTCCCGAGGTGAACCGCGAGCGCTTGCACGAGTGTGCCACCTGTCACGCCGGCGAGGCGGCCCACGGTTGGAGCCAGTGATGGCAGACGCCGGGCTCGACGTGGTCGTGATCGACGATGAGCCCGACGTGGTCGCGTACCTGGCCGCTGTGCTCGAGCAGCGTGGTCATCGCCCGCATGTGGCGTCGGACGCCGCGTCGGGGTTCGATCTGATCGTCAGGGTGCAACCGGACGTGGCGTGCGTCGATGTGGTGATGCCGGAGGAGACCGGTGTGTCACTGCTCCGCCGACTCCGCCAGGATGAGCGGGTGGCCGCAGTTCCGGTGGTGTTCATCACGGCGCTCAAGCCTGACGTCGAGACGGAGGAGGATGACTCGGTCTCTCTCGAGCCGGACGGGTTCATCGAGAAGCCACCGGACGCCGCGGCGTTTCTCGAGACGATCGAGAAGGTGGCACGGGGGCGGCCATGACACCGCAGGCTTTGGACGACTGGATTCGCAGCCACCTGTTCGACAAGGTGCCCCATACCGTGGCGGTGCTCGACCGGGACTATCGGATCGTGCGCGCCAACGGACGGCTCGCGGACACGTTCGGCGACTGGCGCGACCGCCGCTGCTACGACGTGCTCAAGGGGCGGACCACCCGTTGTAGGGGTTGCCGCGCTGCGGAGGTGTTCCAGGACGGACAGGGGCGTACTGCGTCCGAGGTGTGGGTCGACCGTGACGGGCGGAAGGGCCACTACGTGGTCTGGCTCGTTCCCGTGCCGGATCAGGACGGGCGCGTTGCCTACGTGATGAAGATGTCGATCGACGTCACCGAGAGCCACACCCTGCAGACGGAGCACCAGATCCTGTTCGAGCGGGTCCCGTGTTACGTGGCGGTGATCGATCGCAGCATGCGCATGGTACGTGCCAACGAGCTGCTCCGGCAGACGTTCGGGGATCATGTCGGCAAGCTGTGCCACGAGGTGGTCAAAGGCCGATCGGAGCGGTGTCCCGACTGCCCGGCGGTGCGAAGCTGTGCTGACGGGAAGGTGCACACGCAGCGCTCGGTCGGGCTGCGCAAAGACGGTACCGAGGCGCACTACGTGGTGACCACGGCGCCGCTCTCGCGCAACGGAGAGGCGTGCGAGTACATCATCGAGATCCTGCACGATGTGACCGATCTGGTGGCGCTGGAGCAGCAGCTCGGCCGCGAGCGCCGGTTCCTGGGTAGCCTCGTCGACCACTCGTTTGACGGGATCGTTGCAACGCAAGAGGACGGAGCGATCGCCGTCATGAACCCGGCCGCCGAGGACCTTCTCGGGGTGACTGCCGAGCAGATGAAGGGGAGCAGCGAGCTGGAGCGGGTCTACCCAGAGGAGTTCGTGCGCGTGATCGAAAGCCGCGGCCGGAGCTGTATTCTGCCGGAGACGACAATCCGCGGGCGAGACGACGAGGAGGTTCCCGTCCGGTTCTCCGGCGTCGTGATGCGCGAGGACCATCGGGTGTTGGGGAGCGCCGGCTTCCTTCAGGACCTGCGCGAGGTGAAGCGCCTCGAGCGCGAGAAGCTCGATGCGGAGCGGCTGGCGGCGGTGGGCCAGACCGTGGCGGGCCTGGCTCACGGCGTCAAGAACATCTTGACCGGCCTCGAAGGCGGGATGTTCTTGCTGCGCTGGGGTCTTGAGGACGAGCGCACCGACAAGGTGAACGAGGGATGGGAGATGCTAGATCGCAACTTCCAGAAGATCACCACGTTCGTGCGCGAGTTCCTGAACTTCGCGAAGGGCCGTGTGCCGGTGGTCGAGCCCACGGATCCGAACAGGCTGGTGCGGGATGTCGTGGAGCTGTACCGCGAGGCGGCGCGAGAGAAGGGGGTCGAGATCACGCTCGACGCGGAGTCCGAGATCCCTGCTGCTGACCTGGATGCAGAGGCGATCCATGCCGCGCTGTCGAACCTGGTCTCCAACGCCGTCGATGCGTGCCTCGTCTCCGACCCGGGACACGGCCATGTGGTCGTGCGAGCGCGCGAGCGAGGAGGCGAGCTCGAGATCGAGGTCGAGGACGATGGCTGCGGGATGGACTACGAGGTCAAGCGGAAGGTGTTCACCAGCTTCTTCACCACCAAGGGCACCCAGGGTACCGGCCTCGGGTTGCTGGTCACCAAGAAGGCGATCCAGGAGCACGGTGGCAGCGTGGAGATCGAGTCCGCGCCGGGAGAGGGCTCGACGTTTCGGATCCGCTTGCCGAGGAACCGCCTGCCGATACCGTCACCGCCGGACGACCCTCCGGAGAGGAACGAAGACGACACGAAGGAGACACCATGAGCGGGCCAGAGGACAAGCTGATCTTGATCGTCGACGACGAGCCGGACGTGCGCTCGTTCTTCTCGGGGATTTTGGAGCGAGCCGGATTTCAGGTGGAGACTGCGGCCAACGGCGCCGAGGCGCTGGAGGCGGTCCGGCGCCGCAAACCGGACTTCATCTCGCTCGACCTGGTGATGCCGGAGAAATCGGGGATCCGGTTCCTGTATGAGCTGCGCAAGAGGAAGGAGTGGGCGCGGATCCCGATCATGATCGTGACGGCCCATGCCCGCGATGAGCTGGGTCGGGACGACTTCGATGAGGTGGTGTCCGGGCGCACGATGGTCGGGCCGCTCACCTATCTGGAGAAGCCGGTCAGCCCGAAGCGGTTTCTGGAGAGCGTCAAACGGGCGGTCGGGCTGCCGGTGGAGTCAGACGAGGAGAACGGCTCCGAGCAGCTTCGGGATCGTCTCGCCTCGAGGCTCGATCAGCTCGATGAGGTCACCTTGCGGCGGTTGCTCAACCAGGTCGAGGGGAAGCCCGGGGGGACCTCATGACCCGAGTCGGGATCATCATCTGTGACCGCTGGCGCCGGTGTGCTGGCGGCAAGTGCCTGCGAGCCCTGGAGAACCGTGAAGGTGCGTTCGCCCGCTACGCCGGCCAAGAGGTTCGTCTCGTCGGCTACACCACCTGCGATGGCTGTCCGGGCGGCAACGTCGAGTACGCGCCGGCGGAGATGGCCGCCAACGGGGCTGAGGTGATCCACCTGGCCACGGGTCTGATCGTTGGCTACCCGCCGTGCCCGTACCTCGCCGACTTCGAGCGGTTCATCCCGGCGAAGTACGGCCTCGAGGTGGTGGTGGGCACCCATCCGATCCCGACGAGCTACTACGACACCCATCAGGCGCTGGGCACCTGGCGGGGGCCGGAGTGGCAGCGGTGGCTCGATGCGACCCTCGGCGATGCGGCGATGCGCCAGCGGTACGCGTAACCCTCCTCCCTCCCGCCCACTTATGAGCTGAGAGATGTGGCAGGGTTTTCAACGCAAAGGCGCCAAGACGCTGTGTCGCAAAGGAGGAGGAACTCAGGATGGGTGCATCCTGGCACGTCCTGGGATCACGACGAGGGATCGAAGCTTGAGGCCAGCGAGCGCCAGGGCGCGGCCGGCCTTCATAAGCTCAGCTCTGCCATGCACCTCTGTTACCTCCCCCCTTCTCCTTTGCGGCCTTGCGTCCCAGCGTCTTTGCGTTGAATCCGAGAACCGACCTCGCGCTGCGACCATGTCCGGCCATGCTTGGCTCCGGCTCGTCCGGGTTATGGCTCGCGCAGAAGTAACTTCGGCAGCTTCGTGCTCAGCTGGATTCGAGCTCGCTGAGGCCGTCAACGAGCTCGGCGGCCTGAGCGATGTCGGGGGCGATGTAGCGGTCAGTGTCCATTCGCGGCACCCGAGCGCGCAGCGTCGACACGGCCTCCTCGAGAGGGGGAGCAGTGTGCAGCGGACGGTGGAACTCGATGCCCTGGACCGCCCCCAGGTACTCGGTGGCGAGCACCTGCCGGACGTTGGCGACGATGCTCGCCAGCTTGCGCGCTGCCCAGGTGGACATGGACACATGGTCCTCCTGGCCCGCGGACGTCGGGATCGAGTCGACGGACGCCGGGTGTGCGAGGGTCTTGCACTCGCTCACCAGCGCGGCTGCGGTGACCTGGACCATCATGAAGCCGGAGTTGATGCCCGGGTCCGCCATGAGAAACCGTGGGAGCCCGGACAGCGAGGTGTCCACCAACCGCGCGAGCCGGCGCTCGGAGATCGAGGCGAGATCGGTCAACGTGGCTGCCAGGTAGTCGAAGACCGCGGCGATCGGTGCGCCGTGGAAGTTGCCGCCGGACACGAGACGGCCGTCCGGCATGACCATCGGGTTGTCCGTGGCGGAGTTGAGCTCGATGCCGAGCACCGTGGCGGCGTGCTCCAGTGCGTCCCGTGCGGCGCCATGCACCTGCGGCGAGCACCGCAACGAGTAGGCGTCCTGGACTCGTCCACAGTCGCGGTGCGAGTCGCGAATTACAGAGCCGGCCAGCAGGCGCCGCATGCGACGGGCGCTGGCGATCTGGCCGGGGTGAGGTCGGGCGATATGCACCTGCTCTTCGAACGCCGCATCGGTCCCGGCCTGGGCGTCGAGAGAGAGCGCGCAGATCACATCGGCGGCTTCGATCAGGCGGCGCGCGTCCGCGATCGCCAAGGCGCCGATGGCCGCCGAGGTCTGGGTGCCGTTGATCAGTGCCAGCCCCTCCTTCGCCTCCAGCGTGAGCGGAGTCATGCCGGCCCGCTCGAGAGCTTTTGACCCGGGCATTCGCTGGCCCTCGAAGACCGCCTCGCCCTCGCCCACGAGCACGAGGGCGAGATGTGCCAGTGGCGCCAGGTCGCCGGACGCGCCCACCGAGCCCTGGCTGGGCACGATCGGGTGCACGCCAGTGCGCAGGAGGTCGAGCACATGCTCCACCACCTCGACCCGGCAGCCGGCGTAGCCGGTGGCGAGCACGTTGGCACGTAGGAGCAGCATCGCGCGGACCACGTCCTCCGGCAGCGGTTCGCCCACGCCACAGGCGTGTGAGCGTACGAGGTTGAGCTGCAGCTGTGCGAGCTGATCGGGCGAGATCTGGACCTCGGCGAGCTTGCCGAAGCCGGTGTTGATCCCGTACACGACCTCTCCGGAGGCGAGGATGTCGTCCACGAACTGACGAGACCGGACGATTCGCTCTCTCGCGTTTGGGGAGAGCCTCACCTCGGCTTGGTGGCGGGCGACGCGCTCGACGGCATCGAGGGTTACGGTCTGTCCGTCAACGGCAACGTGCGTGCTCGGGTCCATGTTTGCTCCTCCTCGAGGAGGGATTGTACGCCTCTCCATCCGGCGCGTGCGACGCGACGTCTGGCGGTTGTGACGTCTACCATTACCTTTTCTGTGCTGAAAGATGAGGCAATCGATGCCGTGCTTGCGAATTCAGTCTATGAGATGATGATCGGCACAGGGGATAAGGAGCGATCATGCCTTTCGATCTTCAGTCAGGAGCTCGCCGAGCGGCTGTGCGGCGCATCTGCTGCGTGATCCTCGTGTGTCTGGGGACTGTTAGCGGAGTGTCCGGAGCTGCGACATTCACCGAGGTGTCCAAAGACGCTGGGGCTTTCCAGGCGGAGTGCTCGTACTTCGTGGCACCGGGCGGAGATGACGCCGGCACTGGCGACGCCGATGCGCCGTGGGCGACGTTGGAGCACGCCGTTGCTACCGTCGAGCCGGGCGATGTCGTGTGTGTACGGGCCGGTACGTACGGCCGAGGGGCGGAGCTGGACCTGTTTGTTTCCGGTACCAGTGAGGCGCCGATCGAGCTCGTCGCCATCGAGCCGGGTGTGGTGGTGTCGGGCGGGATCAACGTTCGTCCAGGGACGCATCACCTGCGCCTCCAGGGCCTACAGATCGAGGCCCCCGGACAGTGGGGTGTGGCGCTATGGGGGGACAACGGCGACGTCGTCCTCTCCGATCTCCGGATCACCGGTGGGGAGGTCGGCGTGCGTCTGACTGTGGGTGATCCGGCCGGCGCTGCGGTGCTCGGACCGATTTCCGGTGTCGTGATCGAGCGCACCACGGTGCGTGACACGGAGATCGCTGGCGTCGCGTGCGCTCCGGGCCCGTGCACGGAGCTTGTCCTGAGCGACGTCGAGGTGGTGGGCAGCGGTGGTGTCGGTATCGAGATCGCCGGTGCGGGCGTGGTCATCGAGGGGAGCCGGATTGCGGACAGCGGTGGGGATGGTGTCGTCGTGCGCCACAGGCTGCAGGAGGTTGCCGGTGATCCACTCGAGCCACGACTGGACCAACGTGCTGCCACGGGCACGACGCGCGTTCTCGATAGCCACATCGTGCGCAGCCGCGGTGTCGGCGTGCGCCTCGTCGGTGGCGGTGCGGTGGTCAACTGCGAGATCGTCGACAGCGGTTTGTCGGCGGTCGTGGCTTCCGAAGGGCCCGCGCGCCTCGTCAACAGCACGCTGGCAGCATGTCTCCAGTGCCGCTCGCTGGTCGAAGTGGTTGGCGGCTCATCAGGGGCGAGCACGTCGGCACAGGTGCTCAACACGATCCTGTTCAACGATAGCCCGACCATGTCGGGCCGGCTGGTGACCGTCTCGGATGGCGCCGAGCTGGAGCTGGCCGGCAGTCTGCTGTACAACCCTTTTGGTGAGTCCCAGGTCGTATGCGTTGGACGAGCCGGCGGCGAGTCCTGTGTCGATGCGGCCGGGCTCGACCGTCTGGTCACCGGAGAGCAGCGCGGTGCCCGCTGGGCGGAGCCGAGGTTTTTT
This sequence comes from uncultured Thermoanaerobaculia bacterium, assembly GCA_964512045.1. Classification (GTDB taxonomy): domain Bacteria; phylum Acidobacteriota; class Thermoanaerobaculia; order Thermoanaerobaculales; family Sulfomarinibacteraceae; genus CAZEJK01. Next base: position 14,506 of record CAZEJK010000006.1, on the reverse strand, counting down.
GCAGCGGACCTCGGTGACTTCCACCTGACCGCTACGAGCCCGGCGGTCGACGGCGGCATCTCTGACGTCGCGCCGTCCATGGACATCGAAGGACAGCCGCGCGACGTCGCCAGCGACATCGGCGCGTACGAGCATCGGGCCGGTCGCTGCTTGCTGGCGTGCAGCGCCGATGGCCCCGAACGCGTGGCCGTTCAGGAGGCATTCACGCTTACCGCGGCGGTGCGCTCTGCCGGATGTGCTCAGGAGCCGGATCTGCGTTGGGACCTGGACGGTGCGGCAGAGCCGGCGACGACCTCGACGGTGCGGCACACGGTCGCTGAGCCAGGCGTCGTACACTGGGCGATGGAGGCCTCGGTGGGCGACCGGGTGTGCAGCACTGGAGGGGTCATCGAGGCCGTGGCGACGCGCACCGACCAGCTCCAGGGAGGCCGTTCGGAGTCCACCGGCAGGAACGTGATCGCCAAAGGGCCGGCACGTCAGGCGTCGATCTCGTGGTGGACCATCGACGGTGGAGGTGGAACATCGACAGGCGGGGCGTACACACTGTCCGGAACGATCGGTCAGCCGGATGCCAGCAACCCGATGACCGGCGGAGCGTACACGCTCACCGGCGGCTTCTGGGCCGGGGTTGGCCCTCGTGTCTGCGACGTGGACCGCTCTGGTACGTGCGATGCCCAGGATCTGGCGTGGGTTGTCTGGTGCGCCGACGACTCCGGCTGTGGGAGCCCGGGCGATCCGGATGTCAACAACGATGCGCTGGTTGACGGCGGCGACATCGAGGTGGTGATCTCGGGCGTGTACTGACCGGCTCGAAGTATGGCGAGAGCAGTTAGCGCCAGCGGGCGGATTGACAGCGTCCGGCAGACGCAGCTTCCGTCGTTCTGCTGAGATTCGGGCAGCCCTGTAACCTTCTCGGTACCGGTTCCGTTTCTGTCTCCGAGGAGGCCGCAGATGCAACGGTGTGTGGAGCGGATCGGATCTCTCGTGCTGGCTCTGACGGTGGCGGCATGCGCCTCGAGCGGGCCCAGCAACGACTTCGAGCTTGCGATCGGCGGTGGCGCCGTTGAGATCGCACTCTCGCGTGACGTGGTGCTAGCGATGCTCGGCGACTCCCTGGGCACGTCGCTGGAGTGCGACGGCGAGGTGGACGAGGACGTGCGGGCGCTGCTGGCGCCGCTGGCTCAACACCGGCGGGAAACGATGACCATGCGTCACGGCGAGGACCGGGTGATCGCTCGCCGCAGGGGCTCGCGGTTGACCTTGACCGTGACCGGCGACGATGGCGGACGGCTCGAGGCAACCGTGCCCTGGGCGGTCGGCGAGTGCCTGCTCGGGAGGAGCACGACCGTCGAGGAGGCGCTGGGCTCCCGGGCCATCTCGGTGCGGCTGACAACGGCCGAAGGCAAGACCGTGACAGCGAGGCTGCGGTAGCAGCTCGAGCACGCCACATCTTCGGAAGAGCGAGGCGAAGTTGAGAGTGGCGAGTGCAGAGTGCCAAGTGCAGAATGCCACCCACCCTCCGCGATGTCGGTGATTCAGCGGCTCAGACTTCCGGGATGGCGAGAGTTGGGGTCGTGGGCCGGGATCCGGCTGGCGGGACCGGGACCTGATCCCGTTCCGGGGCCGCTTTGGAGCTTCGTCGGTTCTGCGGGCGTGGGCCGTGCCTGGGAACGGAGCTGGCTGCGAGGCCGGTAGGGTCGGGAGTGGTACCCTTGCGGACGATCGGGATCGTCCCATGCTGCGTGAGATGAGCGATGGTTGTACTGAGTCGGAGCACGTGCTCCGATTCCCGGAACTGGACGAGACCGACGTCGCAGACTGGACAGCGGCGGCTTGATCATGAGCTCCCCGCCCCTGGTGGGCTCTCGAAAAGGCGCCGCTGACGAGGCGTCCCGGAGACATGATGCATCAGCTTGGTGAGTGGCTCGATCGACACGGCTTGGGTGCCGGCGGGAATCTCCTCTTCCCGGCGATGATGGTCGCCGGGATCATCAGTGTGGCGGTTGTCGCCAACCTTGTGGCGAGGCTCGTCATCAACGTTGTGCTCGGGCGGCTGGTGCGGCGGACGGAGACCAGCTGGGACGACATCATGTTCGAGCGCAGGGTCTTCAGCCGTCTGTCGCACTTCGCCTCCGCGTTGACGATCTACCATCTGTCTCCCCTGCTTCTCGAGGGTTGGCCGGTTCTTACCGGTGTGATGACGAAGCTCGGTGTGGTGTACATGATCGTGGCCGGGCTGATCGTTGCAGACGCGCTGCTGAACGCCGTCCTGGAGATCTACGAGCAGTACGACGTGGCCAGGAGGGTACCGCTCAAGGGGCTCTTCCAGGTCCTGAAGCTGGTGATCCTCTTCGTGGTCGGGATCACGGTGCTGACGGTTCTGACTGGTGAGAGGCCCGGCGTCTTTCTCGGCGGGATGGGGGCGCTGACCGCAGTGCTCATGCTCATCTTTCGGGACCCGATCCTCGGCTTCGTCGGTGGCATCCAGCTGTCCGCCAACAAGATGGTCCAGGTGGGCGACTGGATCGACATGCCGAGGTACAACGCCGACGGCGATGTGATCGATGTCTCGCTGACCGCCGTCAAGGTGCGGAACTGGGACAAGTCGATCACCAGCATCCCCACGTATGCGCTGGTCTCGGACTCGTTCAAGAACTGGCAGGCGATGAAGGACTGGGGAGGACGTCGGATCGCGCGTTCGATCTACATCGACATGACCTCCATCAGGTTCTGCACCGATGAGATGTTGGAGCGCTTCTCGAGGATCCAGTTCCTCGAGGAGTACATCGTCAGGATGCGCCAGGAGCTGGCGGAGTACAACCGAAGCCACGGCATCGACGACTCGACCCTCGTCAACGGCAGGAGGATGACGAACCTCGGGACGTTTCGCGCCTACCTCGTGAGCTACCTGGAGCACCATGCAGAGATCCACCAGGACATCCTGATCCTCGCGCGACAGCTCGAGCCGACCGAGCGCGGTGTCCCCGTCCAGGTGTACGCCTTTACGAAGACCACGGCGTGGGCGGAGTATGAGGAGATCGTCTCCGATATCTTCGATCACATCCTCGCTGTGGTGCCGTTCTTCGACCTGCGGGTGTACCAGTACCCGACAGGGGAAGATCTTCGAACCCTCAGCCGTCGTGATCTGGCCGGTGGGTCAGGAGCGCCGTCGTAGCTGCACGGAGCGCCCGGTTGCCCGGGCGCTCCGCGGTGCTTCACTCACGACCCAGCGGCCGGATGTTCTGGTTGACCCGGAACAGGTTGTCGGGGTCGTAGTGCTCCTTGACCTCCCGGAGGCGCCGGTGGTTGGGGCCGTAGGTGGCCTGGATGCGCTCGTCGCCCTCCTCCATCATGAAGTTGACGTAGGCGCCGCCGGCGGTGTGGGGGTGGAGATCCTGCCAGTAGCTGCGGGCCCAGTCGGTGATCAGGCGCCGGTTTGCAGGATCAGGGTCGACCCCGGCGATCACCATCGACCAGCTTGCATCGCGGTGGGCGAACGCCGTCTCGTCGCTGGCAACGCGGTGGGCGGCGCCGTCGATCGGGTAGAGATGCATGGTCGAGTGCGCTGTCGGAAGACGGGCCGCGTGCTCGAGGTGGACCCGGACGGCGTCGTCGCTGATCTCGCGCACGAAGTCGCCCTTCCAGTACCACTGCAGACCGGTGTGATACAGCTCGTCGAAAGCGGCCTGCAGCATCGGGTACGGCATCTCGCCGACGTGTGAGAACGCCGGGCTCGGCAGGTAGCTGACCGCCTCGGATATTGTGTCGGTACCGTTATGCGTGTCGGTGGAGCACCAGAGCACGGTGCACATCTTCTGGCCGTGGAGCTCGTCAGGGAACTGTGGGGTCGGCGGTACCACCATGAAGCCGAAGAATCCGTACAGGTCCTCTGGTGCAGAGGGCATGAAGTGGCGGTACCAGCCGAGGATCTCCTCGGCGTCCTCCATCCGCCACAGCATCGGGCCGGCGTGGACGGTGGCGACTGGATGCGTACGGAACAGGAATGAGGTCACGACGCCGAAGTTTCCGCCACCGCCGCGCAGCGCCCAGAAGAGGTCCGGGTGCCGGTCAGCGGACGCGGTGACAACCGATCCGTCTGCCAGGACGACATCGGCCTCCAGAAGGCTGTCGATGGTGAGCCCGTAGCGGCGCGTCAGGTAGCCGTGGCCGCCGCCGAGGGTCAGCCCGGCGACGCCGGTGGTGGAGATGATTCCGCTGGGAACCGCGCGGCCAAAGGCGTGTGTCGCGTGGTCCACGTCGCCCCAGATGCAACCTCCTTCGACGCGGACGGTTTCGCCCGACGGGTCGACCCGCACACTGCGCATCTGGGAGAGGTCGATGGTGAGTGCACCGTCGCGTAGTGCGAGCCCGGCTCCGTTGTGCCCTCCGCCGCGCACCGATGTGAGGAGGTCGTGCTTCCGGGCGGTTCGGATGGCTGCGACCGCATCGCCCACGTCTGCGCAGCGGGCGATGAGTGCGGGCTGACACTCGATCATACCGTTGTACAGGCGGCAGTGCTCCTCGTAGCCAGGATGGTCGGGTGCGATCAGCGCGCCCCGGAAGCCGCCTTGAAGGCTCTCCAGGGAGCTGTCGATGGTGGTGGAACCTCCGTGAACTGTCGCGATGTTCATGATGTCTCCTTTCCTGGGCGCGGTGGCCCCTGTGTTACTATTGGGAGTGAGACTCCGTCGCTTTTCGGGGTCCAAACCTACGTTCGGTGGCAGGCGGCATCAAGTTCGAGATCTGTACTGGCGCCGATGTGACCACGAATGGGGCGGCGGCTCTTCCGGCAGTCGGCTCCACGTTGTCGAGCCGGGGACCAGAGCGGCTGCCCAGAAGGTTGAGACGGAGGCGAGAAGAGGTTGTGTGATGAGAGATCGCAGGAAGTATGGTCAGTTCTGTCCCGTGGCGCGCGCAGCGGAGCTGTTTGCCGAGCGGTGGACGCCGCTGGTGCTCCGCGAGCTGATCGCCGGCAGTACCCGTTTCAACGATCTGCGCCGCGGGGTTCCGCTGATGTCGCCGTCGTTGCTGTCGAGCCGGCTGAAGACCTTGCAACGGGCGGGGATAGTGGAACGCGAGGAGGACAAGGCGGGTAGCACCACGTACCGCTTGACCGAGGCGGGCGCCGCGCTCGGCCCAGTGGTCGAGCAGCTCGGGAGATGGGGCCAGAGGTGGTTGCGTTACCAGCTCGATGACGAGGAGCTGGACGTCGGGCTGCTGATGTGGGATGTGCGGCGGCGGATCGACCGGGAGGCGCTACCGGCGCGAAAGGTCGTCGTCGGGTTTACCTATGACGATGCTCCGCGGGCCATGCGCCGCTGGTGGGTCGTCATGCAGCCTGGCGAGGTCGATCTGTGTCTGAAGGATTACGGCTTCGATGTGAACCTCGAGGTGGCCACCGACGTTCGGACGATGACCGAGGTGTGGCTCGGTCACCTGCCGATGTCCGAAGCCTTGCATCGGCGCACGTTGCGAATGGAGGGACCGACTGACCTCCAGCGTCGGCTTCCCGAGTGGCTGCAGTTGAGCTACTTCGCAGATGCCGCGCCGGCCGGGTCATGAGCCCGTACGCGGAGCGGTAACCTGCAATCTGGCAGCCAGCTCCACGGTCGTCGTGGCAGCTGCGGGGGAAGCTCGTGTCATGGGTTCTCCAGCGGAGCTTGGCGGGTACCGGTACGGCAATGGCCCCCTCCCCGAGAGGCTTGCAGCCGGCCGGGGACCAGTCGAGCTCCCGTCGTGGCACAATGGCAGCCCGTGACGTGCTTTGAGGACGCTGATCGCGACATGTGCGCCGCGGACGTCAACCGTGCGTCTGACGCGGACGACGTCACCGCGACCTGGGACCCGCAGGGCCCCGGAGGACTGCATCAGCCGCAGCTGCCGCCGCGCTGGCGACTGGGCGAGCTTCTCGGCCGGGGCGGGCAGGCAACAGTGTGGCACGCACACGATCTCGAGCTCGGCTGCGCAGTTGCGCTGAAGGTCTTTGCTTGCCACGAGGACCGCATCGCACGGGAGCGGTTGCGTCGCGAGGTGCGGGCGGGCCGGACTGTGAACAGCCCCCATCTCGTGCGGACCTTCGAGCTGGTGGAGTGCGCCAACCAGCTGGTGCTGGTGATGGAGCTGATGACCCGCGGTACCCTGGCCGACGAAGTGCGCCAGCAGCTGTTCGAACCGGAAGCCGTGGTCTCTGTCGCCGAGCAAGCGCTGGAGGCGTTGGCGGCGCTGCACGAGGCGGGGATCGTGCACCGCGATGTGAAGCCGTCGAATCTGCTGCGCGATGAGACCGGGAATGTGCGGCTCGGGGATCTGGGACTGGTGCGGCGGATGGATCAAGACTCGGACCTCACCCGAGCTGCGGACACGGTCGGGACCGTCAGCTATATGAGCCCCGAGCAGCTGCGCGGCGAGTCGGCGTCCCCGGCGAGCGACCTTTACGCGCTGGGAGCGACGCTGTTCCGCCTGCTGACGGGCGCTCCACCGTTCCGCGCCAGTAGCGAATGGGAGTTGGCGCGCCTGCACGAGAGCACCTCGCCGCCGGATCTGCGGCGACAGCGCCCGGACTGTCCACGCTGGCTGGCCCAGTTCGTTGCGCGTCTCCTGGAAAAGCGTCCGCACGACCGCTGGGAGAACGCGGGAGAGGCAGTCCGAGCGCTGCAACAGCGGCGAGTTCGCGCGTCGCCGCGCCAGCGACGCCGGCGTGCACTGGCGGTTGCTGTGACGGCTGCGGCCATGCTCGCAGGTCTCGGCTCCGTGCGGCTACTGGAAAGGCTCCGACCGGTTCCCGCGGCGGTGCAGGTGGTGGGCGATCAGGCCGTCGTTGTGGATGCGAGCGGCCACGATCTGTGGAGCTACGGGCTCGGCTCTGCTGATGCTGTCAGCCTGGTGTCGAACGTTGTCGGATCGGCGAGCCCGGAGGTCATCCTTGCGCTGAATGATGGCCCGCCCGAGGCGCGACGCTGCTCGATCGTGGTGTTCTCCTCTTCAGGTCGGGAGCTGATGCGCCACGAGGTCTCCGCGATCTGCTTCATGAGATCCTACCCGGAAGTCGCCCCCGGAGTGAAAGCGTTGCAGCTGGTCGCGGCGGACCTGGACGGCGATCAGCTCGATGATCTGGCCTGGCTCGGTAACCATCCCGTCTGGTTTCCTTCCCAGGTGGGCGCGTGGTGCCCCCGCCGCGGGTCGGAGCCGCGGACCCTCTTCGTGCACAGCGGCCATCTCTACAGCCTGCTGGCGTGGGACCGGGATGGAGACGGTCGTGATGAGCTGCTGGCGCTCGGTCTCAACAACCCGCTAGGCTTCCAGTCGGTGGTCGCCGTTCTGAGCTCGGCTGCAAGCGGCGAGAGACCGATGACCTCCCCCGACGTCATCAGCGCAGTTGAGCTGATGACTCGAAAAACCTGGCCCTCCCAGCTCGTCGACTACATCTTGGTGGGCGGCGGATGGGGGGCGCGCGACCGTCTGCAAGCTTTGGCCGACGAGATTGCAGCCCAGCGTTCCGCCGACGGAGCCCGTGATGGCGCCGGGAGCGATCTGCGCATGCGAGCTATGATGCTGTCGGCGCACGAGATCGGCCCCAGGATGAGCTACTGGAAGGCACTTCAACGGCTCGCCCTTCGCGTGGAGCAGCGCCGCACGAAAGATCTCACAAGCGAGCTGACTCGGTTCCGTCTTGATCACGTCGAGGTCATGAGCGAGCCGTCCTACGATCTGGCGGCCGTGATGCTGCTGGGACGGTCCATGCTCAGGGCCGATGGGGCCGGCGATGCGGTGCGCTGGCTGGAGTTGGCTCGGCAACGGCATGGCGGGGCGCCGCGCCTGGGCCAGATGCTCGGTACCGCGCTCGTGCTGAACGGACAGCGAGGTGCGGCCCTGGAGGCGTGGATGGAGGTGCTCCGGCAGCCCGAGGCTTGCGGAGCAGAGGTCGCCGAGAGCCTCGAGAAGATCGCCTGGCTGGCCGCCGCCGATGGACGGACCCGTACGTTCGACCGGGCGTTCGAGCACGTGCGGCTTGCGGGCACAGCTTTGGTGTCCGATAGACGTGAGAGCGACCTGCTGGCGTTGTGGGCGTTCCTGCAAGGACAGTGGGACGATCCCGCGCTCGACATCGCCCGGGCGTTCCCCGGGCTTCGGATCGTAGAGCCGATGCGAGAGTGGGCCCAGGTTGAGCGTGGCGGCGATCTGACCTCAAGTCTGAGGAAGGCGATGCAGTGGCGGGAAGATCCGGAGCTTGAGGACTTGGCTCGACTGCTGGCGGCACGCATCGAGCTGGAGCGTGGGCACCCGGAGCGAGCTGTCGGCCATGCGCGCCGGGCGCTCGAACGGCTCGGTAACCAGCCGTCGGTCCAAGGTCTCCTGATCGAGGGGATCGCCCATCATCTGCAGGCTCTGGCACACCAGCGGCTGGGCAACGAGGAGCAGTGCACCGTGCATCAGCGGGAACTACGTCAGGCGTTCCCGAGGCAGCTGTTCGGGCAGGCGTGGTGATCGCTCGCCACGTCATCTCGACCGAGCTGCCATGGCCTTCCGGTTTGCCGTGACGCAAACACCTTCGTGAGTCCATCGCAGCACACGGCGAGCGGAGAGATCCCGTGGAAGGACCCGTGGCCTCCAGGCTTCGGCACCGGAGCTGGTCTGGGACTGCTCCGGGGCGTGTCGCTACTGCGAGGAAGCAGCCGTCTCTGCGAGCAGAGCTGTCTCGGAGGCTGCGGGAGCTCATGGCGTAGGCCCCCTTCCGCGAACGGAAGGGGGCCTCGGGTGGCCGTCAGAGCGGCGAGCCGCGTCAGTCGATTGTGGCCGGCACGTAGATCGGATCGCCCGAGCGGTTGTCGACGACCGAGGCATAGGCGAAGAACAGGGCCTCGGTGGTTGGGCTCGAGACCGTGATGTAGCCATCGTTCACCGAAGTGTTTGCGATCAGCTCGTAGACCCTGTCGAGCTGATACGCCTCGTACGGTCTGAGCGTGTACCGCTGCGACCCAACCTCGGACCCGCTGGCATCGAACAGAGTGACGTCGACGCTGATGGAGAAGCCGGTGGCGTTGGCCAGGCCGAGGTTCGTGCGGTAGCCGTCGTCATCCGACGGCGACTGGGTGAGCTGGGTCATGACGCCGGTGGTTCCCGGCGAGATGCCGTCGCTTTCCCTGACACCTGCGATGTACTGACCGTAGGTGCCGGACGGGTCGTTGTTGTAGGTGCGAGCGGTGGCGCGAAGAATGCCGCCGGTGCCGAGGACTCGTAGGGTGGCAGCCCCCGTGTACCCGAAGAGAGTGTCGAGCGCATCCACGACGCGATGCGTCGAGTCCGCGGGCACGGTGAAGGACGACGACACCGGATCGGTGTTCGGCTGGTTCCACGGCAGCAGCTCGACGCGAACGTCCATGTCGAACCCACCTCTGTTGGTGACCTCGAGGTCGGTGTTCCACTGGGTGCCACCGATTCCGGAGACGTTCGCGGCGCCAGGGATGTAGGAGACCGCCGGGCCCGGCCCCGCGCCTGCGGAGACCGACAGGCTATCGAAGATGGCGTACTCATCGCCGTAACCCGAGAACTCGACGTAGCGGATCCGCTCGCCAGACACGCATAGGGTCTCGGTGGTGTCCGGCGTGGATGTGCTCTCGGTGATCAGGTTGCCGGCGTGGTCGTACGCTCGCATGACTCCCGAGCCTCCGGTCGACGTCGGATAGACGTCGATGCACGCGCCGACCACGGGACCGTCGAACGAGGCTCGGATAAGGCCGTGTGAGTTCTCGCTGATGTCTGAGGAGTAGTCACCTGGGCAGAGAGTCACGACGTTCGGCTCGGCGCCAAAGTCGCCGCCAGGATGGTCGTTACTGGCGTAGACCGAGTCGCAGATGTCACTGCTCCCGTTGCGCGACAGCAGGACCCCGAAGCTCGAGTACGCCCGGGTGATGTCTCTCCCGTCGGCGATGTCGTTGCCGGACGGATCGATATCGAAGCCGATCACGATCAGCTGTCCGTAGCCGGCTGCAGGTGCCAGAAGCAGGGCCGCAGCTGCGACCCCGCCAAGCAGCATGGCTCGAAGATGGTGAGTGTGCGAACGCATGAGAAACCTCCAAGTGCCGTGTTCTCTATATGGTTCGAGATATGTGGACGAGCTACCTTGGCCCGCGCAACAGACGATCGGCAGAGCCGATTTCGGTGTGCAGCGACTTCAGGGCTGCCCGGACGGGGCGCGTCGGAGACCCCTCCATCGGTGTAAGGGAGCCCGGGCCATGGGGGCGCAACACTCCGTTCGAAGTGGATCCCTCTACGCCATCATGTGGTCGTCGTCCGACGCTGGAATGGCTACGCTCAGCGCGTGGTTGCTGCCGATGACCCGATGGCGACCGATGCGCAGGTGACCCAGTGGCTTCAGGACGCGTCTGCTGGCGACAGCAGCGCGATGGAGGAGGTTGCGGCCTGGGCGTACGAGCATCTCGAGCGCCATGCTCGTCGTCAGCTGCGGCTTCGTTTCGGAGATCTCGATGGTCTGACGCTGGAGCCGGCCGCACTGGTCAACGAGACGTTCCTGAGGATTCTCCGCGAGCCGCGGGAGTTCGCCAACCGCAAGCATTTCTTTGCCTTCGCCAGCACGCTGATGCTCCGCGCGCTCGCCGACTACGCCCGCAGGCGAGCTGCCGGCAAGCGTGGCGGAGGAGCCGTTCGGGTGACGTTGAGCGGTCTGGGTGACACGCCGGTCGAGCCCGCGTGTCTCAACGATCTCCTCGATGAGCTCAACCGTCGCGACCCGCGAAAGGCCGAGGTCGTGTTGCTGCGCGTTGTCTGGGGCGCCTCGATGGCAGAGATCGCGGAGACCCTCGAGGTGTCTCGCGCCACGGTCGAGCGGGACTGGCGGTTCGCGCGGGCTTGGCTGGCAAGCCGATTGGAGGCCCGATGACCGACACGGACCGGTTCCGCAAGCTGGAGGATCTGTTTCACGAGCTGAGCGCGCTGCCTGAGGCCGACCGCCGGGACCGTTTGGACGAGGTGAGGCGTGTCGATCCTGAGCTGGCCGAAGAGCTCTCCGGCTTGCTGGCCCATGCCCCTGAAAGGACACAGGAGACCACCGCGACTCAGGCTCCGTCAGCAGCTCCTATACCGAGTGAGATCGGTCCGTATCGGGTTATTGGAACGCTCGGCGAGGGTGGCATGGGCGTGGTGTACGTCGCCGAGCAAACCGAGCCGGTGCGTCGCCGTGTGGCCCTCAAGCTTGTCCGGACTGCCTTGAGCGGCCGGGACGTTCTGGCTCGTTTCGAGGCCGAGCGGCAGGTGTTGGCGCGCATGAGCCACTCTGGAATCGCTCAGGTGTACGACGCGGGGACCACCGAGGACGGCCGGTCGTTCGTTGCCATGGAGCTGGTCGACGGCGAGCCGATCACGACGTACTGTGATCGTCATGGCCTCGATCTGCGGCAGCGTCTCGAGCTGTTCATCGAGACGTGCCGAGCGGTTCAGCACGCGCATCAGAAGGGTGTGATCCACCGCGATCTCAAGCCGTCGAACATTCTGGTCTGTGTCGATGAAGGTCGCCATCTGCCGAAGATTATCGACTTCGGGATCGCGCGCGCCCTCAGTGACGAGCCGAGCGAGAGCCAGACCAGGCTGACGCGACTCGGGGAGATCGTCGGCACGCTGGAGTACATGAGCCCCGAGCAGACCCGGGGCGACGGTAACGTCGACACGCGCTCGGACGTGTACGCGTTGGGCGTTGTGCTCTACGAGCTGATCGCGGGCGTGCTCCCGTTGAGCACGCGGGAGCTCCTCGCCTCAGGGCTCGATGCCGTGCGCCGGTACATCCAGGAGACGGAGCCGGCTCGTCCCAGCCTTCGCGTGGCCACAGACCCGGTCATTTCGGCCTCGGCTGCCGAGTGTCGTCGCACGAACCCCGCGACCCTGGCTCGCGCGCTGCGCGGTGATCTCGACTGGATCACCCTGCGTGCTCTGGACAAGGACCCGGAGCGCCGGTACGCCTCGGTGCTGGCGTTGGCGGCAGACATCGAGCGTCACCTCAACGACGAGCCGGTCGAGGCCGGACCACCGAGCGCGCGCTACCGGCTCGTCAAGCTGGTCCGCCGGCACCGTACTGCGGCGACCGCCTCGTTGGCTGTACTGCTTGCCATCGTTGTCGGGGCAGCCGGCACGACCGTCGGGTTCTTCCGCGCCAGCAGCTCGGCCCGGCTCGCGCGGGCGGCCGAGGCGAGGGCCGTGCACGACGCCGAGGCTGCGAAGAGGGTCTCGGAGTTTCTCGTCGACGTGTTCAAGGGAGCGGCTCCGGAGCAAGTCCGCGGCGGTACGGTCTCAGCACGTGATCTGCTCGATCGAGGCGCCGATCGCCTCGATAGCGAGCTGTCGATCGAGCCGGTAATCCGCGCGCGTCTGTTGGCCACGGTTGGTGACGTGTACCGGACACTGGGCGAGCTCGGCCAGGCGCGCGAGCGGCTGGAAGAGGCGCTGCGGTTAGCTGAGGAGCACCTCGCACCGACAGACCCGTACCTGCTGGATATCGTGCATCCACTGGCGATCACATGTGATCTCATGGAGGATTTCGAGCGGGCGGAGGCCCTGTACCTGCGGGCGATCGCGCTCGCCGAGTCTGCCGCGCCAGCCCTCGACGAACGCCAGCACACGGTGGAGCACAGTCTCGGGAACCTGTACCTCCGGACCCGCCGGCTCGAGGAGGCGACGGTACTGTTTGAGAGAGCACTGTCCAGCGCTGAGCAGCACCACGGATCAGACCACGCCTCGGTCGGATCGGTTCTGATCGGTCTCGGAACGGCACACAACGACGCCGGTCAGCTCGATCTGGCCCAGGAAGCCTACGAGCGCGCGCTGCGGATTCTCGAGAGGGAGCACGGAGAAGACCATCCCGAGGTGGGCATCGTCCTCAACAACCTGGCGGTCAACGCGTCCAGGCTCGGTGACATCGCCGCTGCGGATGCCTACTTCATGCGTTCTCTGGAGCTGACCGAACGGTTGTATGGGCCAGATCATCCGCGGACAGCTCAACGCTACCTGAACCTGTCGGCTCGCCGCCGCGCCGCCGCCGAGCATGATGCCGCGATCTCTGCTGCCGAACGAGCACTGGAGGTGTTCCGCGCGGCGCTTCCTGCCAACCACACGCTCATCCAGGTTGCGCTTCGGCATCTCGGATCGTGCCAGCTGCGGGCCGGTCAGCTCGAGGCCGCGCGCAGCTCCGTCGAAGCGGCGTATCAGCTGGCCAAGGGCGAGCCGGTCACCAGCGAGGGCTCGGTGGCGCTGCAGGCAGCGCTGACGCTGGCGTTTCTCGATCGGCTGGAGGGGCAGCCCGAGCGCGCGGCGGCTCGTTGCCGCGAGGCGTTGGCGATGCCGCAGGCGTCAGGCGGCTCGCCGAGCCTCGAGCTCGAGCTGGCGTTGGCCCTGTTCGCTGCGGGCCAGACCGAGGCTGCGACGTCGACAGCACGCTCTGCACTTGAGGCCATGGAGGTCCAGGGCGGCAGCGAGATAGACCTGGGCCTGGGGCGCGCGCGGGTGGCGGCGGCAGAGGGCGATGTCGATCGCGCGATCGCGGCCCTCAACGCCGCGGTAGCAGCGGGGCTTCCAGATCTCTGGATCGTGAGGGATCATCCCGATCTCCAGACACTCCGGGCGCATCCCGAGTGGAGCTCGTTGGTGGAGCGTGTTCGCGGGAGGATCGTCGGTGGCAAGGCGTCCTCGTCATGACGTGATCACGCCAATCGCTGCGAAGGATGAGGGGATCCAGCTCCCGACTACGAATTGCCTGCTGAAGGAACTCGAACGTCAGGGAGCATCAGATGAGGTTTCGAAGCTTTGCCGCTCTTCTCATTGTCTGTTCTGCAGTGTCGGTACAGGCTGTCGAGATCGTCGAGATCAAGTTTCAGGAGTCGTTGGAAGTTCGTTGGCGAGATGGAGCCCCGTTCTCGCTGGCTGATGGGCGGACACCGTTGGCTGTCGAGCAGAGCCGGACGCGGACACCTGAGGCTCGTTGGAGCAGGCTCCACTCGGTCAGCGAGGAGCGTCTCGATGCCCTCGTGGATCGGGCCCGGACGCGCTCTGGGCGCGCGGTTGATTTGAACAGCTGGTACCGCGTCGAGGTGCCCAGCCTGGATCAGGCCGAGCAGCTGGTGGCGCAGCTGGAGTCGATGGAGGAGGTCCAGTGGGCGTACGTTCTGCCGGCAGTTGGTCCCAGCCCAGTGCCACCAAGCTATGTTCAGAGGTCGGACGAGAGCTTCGACGACACCTTGAACAGACACGTGTATCAGCGGTACCTCGATGAGGCTCCGGATGGGATCGATGCACGGTTCGCATGGATGAGCGTGTATCCCCCAGGCGACGGCATCGAGGTGTGTGACATCGAGTTCGGCTGGGAGGAGCACGAGGACCTGCCCGAGATCACGCTGCTATCTGATGATCCATCGCGCACCAGTGGCAATGATCACGGGACAGCGGTCCTGGGCCTCGGCGCTCACGAGGATTGACCCACTCCTGCTCGGTAGAATTGACCCAGGCT
>CAZEJK010000005.1:47916-73917 GCA_964512045.1 uncultured Thermoanaerobaculia bacterium | reverse complement strand
GCAGTTCGGAAATGCACCGTTGGCCCTGGATCAGTTTGCCGGCCTCATCGCAGCGGCATCCCCGACCGGAGAGGCCCCATTCTCGACCGCAGCCCCACAGATGCGGCTGTACGTGGCGATTCGAGCGGTTGACGGCATCGAGCCTGGCCTGTACCTGGCGAGCAATGACGGTCGCTCAATCGGCCGCCGGCGTCGCGGGACGCTGGCCGCAGAGCTGTACGCTCTCGCCTTCCGTCAGGGCTTCTGCGCCTCGGCGCAGGTCGTGTTCATCATCGCCACCACCTGGCAAGTGCTGCTCAACGCTGACGGCGACCGGGGCTACCGAACCGCCTGCATGCGCGCCGGAATCGTCGGCAACGCGCTGTACCTCCAGGCCACCGCCCTCGGCCTCGGCGCGTGCGGCGTCGGCGCGTTCAACGACGAACGAGCAGTGCGCCTGATCCCGCCCGAGCCCACAGACACCAACAACGACACGGTCGTGCTGTACCTCGTCGCCGTCGGCCGGTGACGAGCAGCCAGAGAACAGCGGCACGACGGCCTCGCTCCAAGGCTCAGCGAGCTTCCGCCGCTTGCCGTGCCCGATCGCGAACCCACGCGGCCGCCCGCTCGGGCGACCACTCGTCGGCCAGTAGCTCCTCGGTGCGGCAGGCGACCCGTTCCACAAGCTCATCGTACGAGTACACCACGCCGAACCGCTCGAGAACCGGCTGCGCCCGACGACTGAGCACACCGGCGTGCACCCGGTCAACACCGATGTGGACCATGAGAAGCGCTGCTGCCCGACCCACCACGCGGTCCACCAGGCGGAGCTCCTCGTCGGACAGCGCGCCCTCGGACTCCAGGTGCTGCTCCAGGTCGAGGAGCGGATGCAGCCAGTGTCGGTCGGAGGAGAACACCAGCTCGCGACCACGGTACGCTTCGAGCGTTGCCATGCATCGCTATCGTAGCAACCTCAGACCCCAGCTGAACGGCTCAGCTCGGAAGAGTCCGCGACAGCGAACCGGCTGACCCCGTCTTGACGCCGGGCCATAGAAGCGCAACAGTGCTGCCTTTGAACGACTGCGGGAGGGCGTCATGGTGCACGAAGACGACCGCAAAGTGATCTTCTCGATGGTTCAGGTCTCCAAGACCCTGGGGCAGAAGCAGGTGTTGCGCGATATCTCGCTCGGCTTCTTCTACGGTGCGAAGATCGGGGTCCTTGGTCTCAACGGCTCCGGAAAGAGCACCCTTCTCAAGACGATGGCCGGGCTGGTCGAGCCGTCGGACGGTGAGGTGGTCCGCTCACCCGGCTACGCCGTCGGCCTGCTCGAGCAGGAGCCCCAGCTCGAAGAGGCCTCCACCGTGCGGCAGGTGGTCGAGGAAGGCGCCGCCGAAGCAGTCGAGCTGCTCGCAGAGTACGACGCCATCTCGGAGAGGTTCGCCGAGCCGATGGACGGCGACGAGATGCAGCAGCTCCTCGACCGTCAAGCGGAGGTCCAGGACCGGATTGAGGCGATCGGGGCGTGGGAGCTGGACTCCCGCCTGGAGCTGGCGATGGACGCCCTCCGCTGTCCTCCCGGCGACACGCCGATCTCCGTCCTCTCCGGCGGCGAGAGGCGCCGTGTCGCGCTCTGCCGGCTGCTGCTCCAACAACCCGAGATCCTCCTCCTGGATGAGCCCACGAACCACTTGGACGCCGAGTCGGTTGCGTGGCTCGAGCGCCATCTGCGGGACTACGAGGGCACTGTGATCGCCGTGACCCACGACCGGTACTTCCTGGACAACGTCGCCGGCTGGATCCTCGAGCTCGATCGCGGGCATGGCATCCCGTGGCGCGGGAACTACTCATCGTGGCTTTCCCAGAAGCAGGAGCGCCTCCGCCAGGAAGCAAAGGCCGAGAGTCAGCGCCAGAAGACACTCCAGCGGGAGCTGGAGTGGATCCAGATGGCCCCGCGCGCCCGCCACAGCAAGAGCAAGGCTCGCCTGAACGCCTACCAGGATCTGCTCTCCCAGAAGCCAGAGGAGATGGCCCGCGAGCTCGAGATCTACATCCCGCCGGGCCCTCGCCTCGGTGACGTCGTGATCGAAGCCAACGGCGTCCGCAAGGCGTACGATGACAAGCTGCTGTTCGATGACCTGTCGTTCGAGATCCCGCCGGCGGCGGTGGTCGGCATTATCGGCGGCAACGGCGTCGGCAAGACCACCCTCTTCAGGCTGATCACTGGCCAGGAAGCTCCTGACGACGGCTCGATCCGGCTCGGCGACACCGTCCAGCTCGCGTACGTGGACCAGAGCCGTTCCTCCCTCGACCCGGAGAAGACGGTCTGGGAGGTGATCTCGTCAGGCTCCGAGTTCGTCCAGCTCGGCCGCGCCGAGGTCAACTCGCGCGCGTACGTCGGCCGCTTCAACTTCTCCGGCGGCGACCAGCAGAAGCCGGTCAAGGCGCTGTCGGGCGGTGAGCGCAACCGGGTCCACCTGGCGCAGGTGCTCAAGGAAGGCGGCAACGTCCTGCTTCTCGACGAGCCCACAAATGATCTGGATGTGAACACACTGCGCGCCCTGGAGGAAGCCATCCTGGCGTTCGCTGGCTGCGTCCTCGTCATCTCCCACGATCGTTGGTTTCTCGACAGGATTGCGACACACATCCTCGCGTTCGAGGGGAGCTCACACGTCGAGTTCTTCCCGGGGGACTACACCGAGTACGAGGCCGACCGCAAGCGCCGGCTCGGCGACGAGGCGGATCGGCCGCATCGGGTGACGTATCGGCCGCTCACACGCTAGCCGCATGGCGAGCGTTCCGCCTGCCGAGCGGAAGATGACAATCGATGACAACAGACCGCTCACGAAGCACCCAACGAAGCCGCCCGGCTCCGGGCCGCTGCGTGGTCGCTCCTGGTGACGAGGCTCACAGCAGAGCAGTCCCCGATGCATCAGAGTGCGCTGCCCGGTGCGGCGCGTGTCCGACACCCGCGGCAAGGAGGCCACGCATGACGATCCAGATCCTCGGGGCAGTGCTAATCCTGATCGTCCTGTCGATCGGGGCCCGCACCGTCGAGCGCTGGGCCAGCCGCTTCGACGGATCGGCGAACGTCCGTCAGCCGCGATCGCAGCCGGATGATGTGTCGGATCGGTTCGTCACCCAGCCGTTGCCGGTTCTTCGTCGCCGTTAGCGGCCACCTGTCACGTCCGGTTCGCGATGGCCGGCCCTCGGTTTCCCCAGAAGCTCCCGGGGAGAGCACGTGCTGGCTCACCCTCTCTGCGGCAGAGACCCGGTCACCGAGTGGTCCGACCAGCAAGGAGGCACACTTGCCCGGCGCAGCGGTTCCGGCTACCTTCGGCGCATGAACGCCGAAACCCTGACCGTGGGTATGATCACCGAGGTCTTTCCCGATCCCGGCAGTGGGGCACTCCGCCGCGCCCTGGCCAACGCCCGTCAGGCAGGCGTCGAGCTGGCCGTGCTCCCGGAGCTTCCCCTGGACCGCTGGTTCCCGGAAAGCCAAGAGGCCTCCGAAGACGACGCCGAGCCATTCGGTGGCCCGCGCCAGCAGCGTCTGTCTGAAGCGGCGCGCAGCGTGCGCATCGCAGTGCTCGGTGGCGCCGTGCAGCGCGACCGTGTCACTGGCAGCCGGCACAACACAGCTCTCCTGCTGGGATCCGACGGCTCTCTGTTGGCCAGCTACCGAAAGCTGGTCGTGCCGGACGAGCCCGGCTTCTGGGAGGCCCGCCACTATCAGCCTGGCAGCCTTCCGCCGATCCCGTTCACCGGCATCAAGATGCCTCTCGGCATCCAGATCTGCTCCGACGTCAACCGCCCGTCGGGCGGTGAGCTTCTGGCTGCGGCCGGCGCCGAGCTGATTGTTGTTCCACGCGCAACCCCGGGGGCGAGCTACCCACGCTGGCGGCTCGTGCTCCGCTCGCTGGCGGTCACTGCCTCGGCGTACGTGGTATCGGTCAACCGCCCGCGGCCGGAGGGCACGGCGCCGATCGGAGGACCATCGGTCGTCATCAAGCCTGACGGCTCGGTGCTGCTCGAGACCACCGAACCGCTGGCTCACGTGACGCTACAGCGCAGCGAGGCGGCGCACTGGCGAAGAGAGTACCCCGGCTACCTGTCCCATCCTGCGAACGTGTACGCGGTTGGGTGGCAACGCCAGGCGACCGGCTGATGCTCACTGGCCACATTCCTCCATACCCGCCCGAATGCGATTGACAGCCATGGTCCATGTCTGCTACCACGGAACTGACGAGAACACGCCGTGATCTTGAGAACACGTTTTCGATCTAAGGATCTGACATGCCCATCATCACCATCGACAGCGCAACATACTGCCACGGAGAACAGGTCGAGGACGCCGTCCGCGAGCGGCTTGGCTACGAGCAGCTGACCGACGAGGCGCTCTTCTCCCTGGCTGCCGAGCGCCACGACACGACGGAGAAGAAGCTTCAGCGAGCCGTGTACGGGCCACAGCCACTACTGGGATCGATCACCCGCGACCGCGCGCGGAGCGTGGCGTACCTACGCGAAGCGCTGGTCCACGCCGTTGCACCCGACAACCTGGTGTACCGCGGGTTGGTGGGGCATCTTCTGCCCAAGACACTCCGGAACGTCCTGCGCGTGTGCCTCGGCGCGACCCCGGAGTACCGCATCGAGCAGGCTGTGGCGTCCGGTGTATCGCAGCGCGCGGCAGCCAAGGAGATCGAGCAGGACGACAGCAGACGCGGGGACTGGACCCAGCTACTGTTCGAGCGAGGCCCATGGGACAAGGAGCTGTACGACATCTTCCTGCCGATGCACACGACATCTCTCGAGGAGGCTGTGGACACGATCTGCACCTTCGCCGCCAAGCCTGTGGTGGCCACGACACCAGCCACCACCGCGGCTCTCGAGGACGCCCAGCTCGCCGCCGCAGTTGAGGTTCGACTCGTCGAGGACGGCCACGATGTCGAGGTCACCTGCAGGAACGGCGAGGTCACGATCCTGATCAATAAGCACACCCTGTTCCTCGAGCGGCTTTCGAAGGAGCTGGTCAGCACCGCGGAGTCGATGCCCGGCGTCGTCAAGGCCACCGCCAAACCGGGCCCCAAGTACAAGGAGCCGAACATCTACGTCAATCTCGACGTCGGGGTTCCTTCCAAGGTCCTTCTCGTCGACGACGAGGAGGAGTTCGTTCATACCCTCTCGGAACGGCTGCAGACGCGACAGATGTCCCCTGCCATCGCGTACAACGGAGAGCAGGCCTTGCAGATGGCCGCTGCCGAGGAGCCCGAGGTGATGGTGTTGGATCTCAAGATGCCGGGGATCGACGGTATCGAAGTGCTCAGACGTGTCAAGAAGCGCCACCCGGCCACCGAGGTCATCATTCTCACAGGGCACGGCTCGGATGCCGAGGAGAAGCTCGCCAACGAGCTCGGAGCGTTCGCCTACCTGCGCAAGCCGGTCGACATCGACATCCTGACCCAGACGATGAAGGACGCATATGCGAAGGTCAACGCAGCACGAGAGGGCACGGATCACGGAGCAGAGTGACGAGAACCGATCATGACAACCGCCGAGGAGCTCCGCTCACAGCTGCCTGAGAACGCGCCGACAGCGGCAAGACCTCCGGCAAGATACCGACGGCTCCGGCGGGCTGTTGTTCTCTCCATGCTGGCGGTGTCGTTGACACCGCTCATTCTGATGACCGTTATCACTTTGATCCAGAACCACAGGGTCTTTCGCAACGAGGCCATCCAGCCGATCGCCGACCTCACCTCGAGCACCAAGAGATCGCTCGAGTTCTTT
This sequence comes from uncultured Thermoanaerobaculia bacterium, assembly GCA_964512045.1. Classification (GTDB taxonomy): domain Bacteria; phylum Acidobacteriota; class Thermoanaerobaculia; order Thermoanaerobaculales; family Sulfomarinibacteraceae; genus CAZEJK01. Next base: position 68,156 of record CAZEJK010000005.1, on the reverse strand, counting down.
CTCGCAGAGCGGCGCTCGGCCCTGTCGTTCATCATCAACGACCGTTCGTTCACACAGCTCTGTGATGAGGTCGAGCTCGCCAGGATCTCCGCAAACTGGAACCGTTCACTATCGGTTGCTGCGTTTGTCGATCTCGGGCTGATCGACGCTGAAGGAAACCAGCGCTGCTACACTGGCCCGTTCGAGCTCAGTGGCAAGAGCTACGCGGATCAGAACTGGTTTCACGAGGTGCTGCGGCGCGGCGTGTTCATCAGCGACGTGTTTCTCGGTCACCGCCATTTGCCGCACTTCGCCATCGCGATCCGTCACGAGTTTCCGGACGGACGCCCATACGTACTGCGTGCGACCATCGACGCGAAGACCCTGTCCGAGCAGATCGGTCCCGGGGACCTTCCCGCGACCGTCGACGTCTTTCTGATCAATAGAAATGCGATCCTCCAGTCACCGTCGCGACGCTACGGCAACGTGCTGACGCCGATTCCGCTTCCGATCCGAGTCCCTCGGGCATCAGAGACCGTCCAGATCGAGGAGCAGCTCGATGAGCGCGGCGAGCGAATCATCGTTGGCTCCACGTCGATCAAGGAGTCACCGTACATCCTCATGGTGATCAGCAGCACGACGGACCTCATGGGAAGCTGGTATCACCTGCGCACCGAGCTACTGGCCCTGTTGGCCGTGTCGGCGGTCCTGATCGTCGCTGTCGTGCTCTGGAGCTCCAACCAGTTCGTCAACCGGCTGCAAGAGGCGGATCATCGCCGCTCTACCCTGCTCCACCAGGTCGAGTACAACAACAAGCTGGCCTCAATCGGCCGTCTGGCTGCGGGCGTTGCGCACGAGATCAACAACCCGCTGGCGATCATCAATGAGAAAGCTGGTCTGCTCAAGGACCTGATCGAGCTCTCCGAGGACTTCCCACGCAAGGATAAGACGCTCGGTCTCGTGCAGTCGGTGCTCCGGTCTGTCGACCGCTGCAGCACCATCACCCACAGGCTGCTCGGGTTCGCCAAGCACATGGATGTCCAGCACGAGGAGATCGATCTCCCGTCGCTTCTCAAGGAGGTGTTGAGCTTCCTGGAAAAGGAGGCGTCCTACCGTGAGCTGGACGTCGCAATTGATGTCGCACCTTCGGTCCCGACTGTGGAGAGTGATCGAGGTCAGCTTCAGCAGGTGTTCCTGAACCTCCTCAACAACTCGTTCGCCGCGGTCTCCGATGGCGGTCAGATCCGCATCATCATCCGGCGCGCGGGCCCGGATACGGTCTCCGTCGCGATCTCGGACAACGGCGTGGGCATCCCTGAAGACAGCCTGAAGAAGATCTTTGAGCCGTTTTTCAGCACCAAGGAGGGCTCTGGCACCGGCCTGGGCCTGTCGATCACCTACGGTATCGTCCTCAAGCTCGGAGGCAGAATCGATGTGGACAGCACTGTTGGAGAAGGGACGACGTTCACCGTGGTGCTCCCGATCCGGAGGTGATCCGCCACCGCGGACGCCCCGACACCGACCGGCGGAGCAGGAGCGAAGGAGACGCCATGAGTGACATGAGGGTACTGTTCGTGGATGACGAGGAGGAGCTCGTTTCTGCCGCTGTCGAGCGCCTACAGCTCCGAGGAGTCGACGCCGTGGGCGTCACCTCCGGCGATGAGGCACTTCGCAAGATCGCGGAGGCGCCCTTCGACATCGTGGTGCTTGACGTCAAGATGCCGGGCCTCGGTGGCCTCGAGGTCATCCAGCGAATCAAGGCGGAGCATCCGGGCTTGGAGGTCGTCCTGCTCAGCGGGCACGGTTCCAAGGAGGACGCCGAAGAGGGGATGCGCCTCGGCGCGTTCAGCTACATCATGAAACCGATCGACACCGAAGACCTGCTCAGGGTGCTCCGCGATGCCGTCCACTGCTGAGCCCCAGAGCCCGGATCAACAGCGGGTACGGAAACTGCGTCGCTCCGGACTGCGCTTCTTCGGCGCCGTCACGGCCGGCCAGTCCCACGAGATCATCAATGTTCTCAACATCATCAACGAGTTTGCTGGGCTTCAGGAAGACCTCGTAGCCGCTGCTGCCAGCGGCCGGCAGGTGGACCTCGAGCGGCTCCACGACCTCGCGAGCAGAGTCCGGAGTCAGGTCTCGCGGGGCGAGATCATCTGCAAGGCGGTCAACACGTTTGCTCACAGCGTCGACACGCCTGTCTCGGTGTTTGATGTCACAACGTTGGTCGAACGAGTTGCGATGTTCGCCGACCGTCCGGCCCGTCTCAACACAACGACTCTGGATATCGATCTCCCGCAGCAGTCCGTCGTCCTGGAGGGAAGCCCGTTCGATCTGCAGCAAGCGGTCTATCTGTGCGTCGAGCTTGCAGTTCAGGGGGCCGACCAGAAACGACAGGTGGTCCTCTCCTACTCGCACGACGACGACTCGGTCGTTTTCGAGATCGTGAGCGGCGACCCGATCCTCCTGTCTGCCGCCCAGCACGAGCAGCTCGGCCTGATCCAGCTTCTGGTGGATGAGATGGACGGGCAGCTTGAAGCGACACCCGACGGTACTGCAGCATCCCGGAGCTTCCGTCTGCGACTCCCGATCCGGTCGCCAGACGGCCCGTAACCACAACCTGGCCGCGCCACGGTAAGCTTGTCGATGGGAAGTGGAGGTGGAGCATGACAACCGACCGAGTGTTGCTGGTGGACGACGAGAAGGACTTCGTGGAGACACTCGCAGAGCGTATGCGAGCTCGTGGACTCGAGGTCGACACCGCGTACGATGGGCACCAGGCCCTGGATACGGTCCGCGGCGCCCGCTACGACGCCATCGTCTTGGACCTGGCGATGCCCGGGATGGATGGCATCGAGACGCTCAGGCAGCTCCGCCAGCTCGACCCTGACGCCCAGATCATCCTTCTCACGGGCCAGGGCACGGTCCGCTCGGCGGTGGAGGCCACACAGCTCGGTGCTCTCGACTTCCTCGAGAAGCCGACCGACATCGAGACGCTCACGGAGCGGATCCGGGAGGCTCGAGCCAACCGGATGGCGCTACGCGAGGAGAGGAGCCGAGACGAGATCGAGGCAATACTCGAGCACCGAGGCTGGTAGACTCCACCCCACAGCGCCGTGTGCGCGATACCACGACCGCCTGGATAGCCCCATGAAGAAAAGTCCATCCACAGTCTCATCCAACGATCTCAGGTCCTTTGCCGACAGTGCGCTCCGCAATCTCGAGCAGCCGTTGGCGGTCACCGTCGAGCACGACCCTGTCGCGATGCTCGTACCGGCCCGCCTCTTCCGTGAGCTACTGCGGGAGCGTGAGATTCTCCGCCGGCTCGCCGTGGGCGATCTCGAGTTCACTGCACACGACGGGTACTCTCTGGACGAAGTCCTCGAGGACTGCGAGCTTCTGCTCGAGGAGAACTGAGTGGAGATCCGTCTCACCGCCTCTGCTCGCTCTCAGCTTCTCGCCCTGGTCGCCACCGAGCGCGACCGTGACCGGCCTCGGGCGGCTCTGCTTGTCGATCGGATCGAGTCCACCTTGCGACGCCTTGCAGAGGAGCCCTCGGCGGAGACCGAGTCGTCCACCTTCGAGACCGGATCAGCAGAAGGCCACCGTATCCTCTACCGCCAACGGGGCAGCTCTCTATGGGTGATCGCCCTGTGCGAAGCCGATGGACCGTGAGCTCACCGACTCCGAAGCGCTCCAGCTGAGGTCGGCGCCGGCTCTCGCCGTCAGCGGGTGGAGCGGCTCGGGCAAGACCACCGCGACGGTGGAGATCATCGCGAGGCTCGGCGAGCAGGGTCTGCGCACCAGTGTGATCAAGCACCACGGTCACGCTGACGAGGCCGACCGACCCGGCAGCGACACCGAGCTGTTCGCTCGTGCCGGTGCGTGGCGTACGGTGGTCCGCACGGGACGCGAGCAGGTGATCCGTTCTCCGGGCGCCCGAGCGAGCCTCTCGGCCACGGTACAGGAGCTGCTGCAGGACAGCGATCTGGTGGTGTTGGAGGGGTTCAAGACAGAACCGTTGGCAAAGGTCTGGCTGCAGCACCCAACGAAGCCTGGCCCTCCAGACGAGGTTGTCAACGTGCTGGCCACACTCCCATGGTCCCCGGATCGCGCCGATCTCCTGCTGGAGATTGTACGCAGTCATGTCGAAGGTGCCTGGCAACGCCGGCTGGTCTTCGGCGGCGTCCTGGTCGGCGGACGATCACGCCGGATGGGTCGACCGAAGCAGCTCCTGACGCACCGTGGAAGGACCTTTTACGAGCGGGTCTCAGACACACTCCGCACGGTGACGAACCGTGTCATGGCGATCGGGGCGGGGCCGCTTCCAGCCGATACCCACGACCCAAGGCTCCCGGATGTCGAGGGCGCTGCGGGGCCACTCGCAGGCATCCTCTCCGCTCTCCGCTGGGCTCCGCACGCCGCGTGGATCATCGCTGCAAGCGATCTGCCCCATCTCTCAGCAGACGCGGTGCGGTGGATGCTCGCCGAGCGCGCACCGGGCCGCTGGGCCGTCCTACCTCGCCTCACACCAGACGGTCCCATCGAGCCGCTTCTCGCGGTCTATGAGCCACAATCGCGAGCGGCGCTGGAGGCGTTGGCCCGGCAGAAGCTGCTCGCGCCGCGCCACATCGCCTCCCTGATCCCCGTTGCCACGCCATGCCCCCCGCAGCATCTCCACGCAGCGTGGAAGAACACCAACACGCCCGCGGAGCTGGTGACCCTGGAGGATTGAACGGTCTCGTCGCGAGGGTGGTGAGGCGCCGTGTCCAGTGGTGTCTTCGACCCGAGGGATTCGGAGGCGTACTCGACAGCACGTCGAGAATCCCGAGGCGAGAAAACGACGCTGGGCGCGGTGCATCGCCGGCCGCAGCAGAAAGCCGGTGAGATATCCGGGCTAATCGGTGGCGAGCTCCGCCACGGCTGCAGCGCGGTCCTCGTAAATGGGAAACACCTCGTCGAGCTTGGTGAGCTTGAGCAGGTTCAAAATCCTCTGGTGTGGCTGCAGCAGCGCCAGCCGGCGCCCCTGCTCCGTGAACCGCTGCAGGTACCCCACGAGCTCTCCAAGACCGGTTGAGTCCACATAGTCGATGTTGGCCAAGTCGATGAGAACCGACGGGACACCCTCGTTGAGCAGCTCCTCGAGGTAGGCAGAGAACTGCCGCGCAGACTCGCCAAGCTTGATCACCCCTTCGATGGACACCACCGTCACCGTGCCGTCCTCACTTCTCTGGATCTTCATCCTCTGGCCTCCTCTTGCACCGACAGTTCCGGCCTAGCATCTTGACCGCGCAGACGCTCGTGGCAAGCACGACGGATCACTTCAGCGCCCCATTGTAGGGGGCGCCTGGCAATCATCGCAAGCATCCGCAACCGATCATCCTCACCATGATCAGACACAACCTTCAAGGCGCCCCATGGCACATCCCACATCTCTGCCACCTGAGCCACCGCCGCTCCTCCCCAGTCAACGACAAAGTGCCGCGGCAGCTCATCAATTTCCGGCCGATGCGTCCGCGAAGCCACGTGGCCCTCCCATGAGAGCACGGTGGTTGGCACGGTCCCCGGCACCGCGCACAGCGCCTGCGATAGCCGCTCGTCGGCGCCGAACCGCCAGCCAACGGACACCGGCAGATCCTGCAGGCCAGCAAGAGCGACGTCCACCACCTCTCTGGCCACACACAGCGTCCCGACCTTGACCCGCGGATCGCAGCAGCCCGCCGCACCGAAGCTCAGCAACAGCTTCGGCTCCAGATACTGAACCACCGCCTGCGTCGCCGCAGCCATCGCCACCTTCCCCGGACCGCACCGCACGACCGCGTACGGCATGTCCCACATCTCGCCGCGGTACAGGGTCCACTGCCCCCAAGCCTCCTTGCCCATACCTCGGCCAACACCAGCAGCCGCTCGAGCCTCGAAAGCATGTGCAGTGATCAACACCACCACGTCGCACCCCCAGCCAACCCCACCCTCGATGCGAAGCATCGTACACCGAACCGCACGGACTGCAGCATGGCACAGTCGGATCTGTCGACTCAGAGGAGGTCGAGATCCAGCTCCGCAAACGTCGAGCTCTGACCTCGAAACCCAATGGAGACACGCTCATGGTCGACCACCACCGGCAACCGATGCTCCCACGACCAGCGCCGGAGCTCTTCGAGACGCGCCGGTTCGCAGCTGAGGTCAACCTCCTCGAAGGTCACGTTCCGTCGGCGGAAGTCCTCCAACAACGCCCGACTGTGCGGACAGCCCTCGGCAACATACACGACGATCATGGCTCGGCTTCGCTTCGACACGACTGTCAGCTCTCCGTCTCCGTATCGCCCTCGCCCGAGCTCCGCGTGAGCTCCTCCAGCTCATCCAGTGACGGCACCCCATCCCCCGTCACAGCGAAACCAGGCTCCATCTCTGACAAGACTCGGATATCGTCTCTCCAGCGGCGGTGCACCGTGACGTGCAACCCCAGGTAAAGGCGGGCTCCAAACCATGCCTCCAGCTCCATCCGTGCCTCCTGTCCTATCCGCTTGAGCATCTGGCCTCGCCGCCCGATCACCACGCCCTTCTGACTCGAGCGCTCGACATAGATGACAGCGTGCACTCGGAGCAGATCTCCCTCTTCCTCGAACGACTCGACCACCACACCAGTCGTGTACGGCAGCTCGTCAGAAAGGTGCTCGAGCAGCTTCTCACGGATCACCTCGGCAACGAAGAAGCGCTCGGTCTGGGGGGTCGGCAGCTCCGCCGGGTACATCGGCACGCCCTCTGGTAATGCCTGCAGCATCTCGTCGATCAACAGATCCACGCCGTCGTTGGCGAAGGCGGAGATCGGCACCACATCGCGGGCGTGCGGCACAGCACTCCGGTACTGCTCCAGTAACGGCAGCAGCCGCTGCTTCGGACGCACCAGGTCGATCTTCGTCAGGACCCCGATCAGCGGCTTCTGAACAGCATGCAGAAGGTCGAACAGGTAGTGCTCTCCCGCTCCCCAGGAGGTGGCAGCATCGATCAGATGGAGCACGACATCCGCCTCGTCGAGGGCGGAGTGGACCTCTCGCATCATCCGCACATTCATGGCGTGCATCGGCTTGTGGACCCCCGGCAGGTCGAGCAGCACAGCCTGGCTTCCCGATCTGCTCAAGAACCCGACGATCCGGTTCCGCGTGGTCTGCGGCCGTTGCGATACGATCGCCACCTTCTCCCCAAGTACCGTGTTCAGGAGGGTGCTCTTGCCGGCGTTCGGCCGCCCAACAAGTGCAACGACACCGAACCGCGACGATCCTCTGACGCCGCGGTCAGCTGCCATTGCTCGACCCCCCATCCTCGCTGGCGACCGGCGCTTCCACCACCTGCACCGCGACGATCCGGCGTTCCTCCATCTCTTCCACGGTGAACCGCAAACCATGATTCGGATCGTCCACCTCGGCACCGACCTCCGGGACAGTACCGTGGAGGGCAAACACCAGCCCGCCCACCGTATCCATCTCCTCTTCCTCCAGATCGAGTCCGAAGAGCTCCTCGAGAGTCTCCAGGCTGGCCCGGCCTAGCAAACGGTAGGTTCCATCCGCCAGCTCCTCCCACTCTGGCGGCTCGCTGTCATCGTGCTCGTCCTGGATCTCGCCGACGATCTCCTCGAGTGCGTCCTCCAGCGTCACCAGTCCAGCCGTCCCACCCCACTCGTCGGCGACGATCGCGAGCTGTTGTCGGCTCCGCTGGAACTCCTGCAACAGCTCACCGAGACGTTTCCCTTCCGGTACGACCACGATCTCGCGCATCAGCTCGGCTACCGTGCAGCGTTGGTCTCGCTGGAGGTGATCGAGCGCGTCCTTCACATGTGCAACACCGACTATGTGATCGATCGTCTCGCGGTAAACCGGCACACGGCTCTTGCCGGTCCCCGAGAACGTCTGCAGTAGCGTTTCGAAGTCCGTGTCATCCGACACTGCAACCATCGCCGTTCGCGGCGTCATCACTTCCCGGACAGTGGTATCGAAGAACTCCACCAACGACTCCAGGAACTCGGCCTCCTCGCCTTCGATGATTCCCGCTTCATGGCCCACATCGATGAACGCCCGGATCTCCCGTTCGCTCGCCTCCTCCTCCTCGTCCTCGGGAGCGGCTTGCATCTCTCGGGTGTGGCGCTCGCGGATCCCGATCCGTACCAGAGGAACCAACATCGGCAGCATCAGAGGCCGCACTGCATACAGCAGGCGCACCAGGGCCGACTCGCCTGCCCGGCTCGCGACCGGCCGCATCACCACCGTCAGCACGATCGTGCTCGCCGCGAGCACCAGCAGGGTGATCCCAGGCCGACCATCCACCAGCCAGAACACGACCACCGCCAACCCCAACAGGCTGGCGATCTGCAACCAGCGCAGCACTGACAGCACCGGCGCCAGTGGAAGAGAGCCGTCGTCTGCGACGGGAAGAAGATCCTCGTGGTCGTCGAGCATGCCCTGGAACCGGATGTTCCCCATCAGACCGAGGCCGCCCAGCAACACCTCGATGGTTGCATACAGCAGGACGACCGCCGACACCGCGATGCCGATCGTGACGGGGTGCACCGCCCAGGACATCAGATCAACTGTCACGACAGCAGCTCCCTCCGGAGCTCGAGCTCCAGCCGTTCCATGGCTCCGTCGTCGGTCTCGTGATCGTGACCGAGCAGATGGAGGGTGCCGTGCAGCACCAGCTCCTCCAGCTCGCGGAGCTCATCGTGCCCCTCGGCCACCGCCTGAGCACGAGCACGATCAATAGAGATCACGATCTCACCGAGCAGCTCCCGACCCTCCGGAATCATCTCGCCGATGGGGAACGACAGCACGTCCGTTGGCCGATCGATTCCGCGCCACTGGCGGTTCAGCTCGTGCACGCGGTCATCGGAGGTGACGCACACGTGCACCTCCGCGCCCCGCACTGCAAGCTGCTCCAAGACGCCCCGAACAACCCGCCGGATCCGGTCAGCCGCCGGCACGCGCGGTCTTCGCTCCCAACTGATCGAGACCGTGGTCACTCCTCCCTCGCCTCTCGAAATCGAACCCAGGGTACTGGATCCGATGGTGGAACATGTTGGTCAAGATCCACAAGAACGCCGTCCCGACCCTGTCCAGGTCCTGGAACGTCAGCTCCGAGCTGTCCAGCTGACCGTCCCCGGCAGTGTTGGAGAAGATCGTACCGATCATCCCTTCAATCTTAGCCGGCGTCGGGTTCTCGAGTGTCCGCGAGGCCGCCTCGACGGCATCAGCCAGAAGGAGTATCCCGAGCTCCTTGCTATGCGGCCGCGGACCACGGTAGCGGTAGTCGCTCTCGCGCACCTGAGTCGACGCTGTGTCGCCGCGCTCCGTGCCGCCCCGACGGGCTCCCCGCCCTGTCACCGACTCTGGCTGGGCGCGCTCCGTCGCCTTGCGGTAGAAGAAGTGGACCAGCTTCGTGCCATGGTGAGTCGCAATCGACTCTCGGATCGGGAGGGGCAGCCGAGCTCGCCGAGCCAGCGAGACCCCTTCCTTCACGTGACTCATGATCACCAGGGCCGACATTGACGGCGACAGCTCGTCGTGCGGGTTCCTGCCCCGCTGGTTCTCCACGAAGTAGTGAGGTTTCGACAGCTTCCCGATATCGTGGTAGTACGCACACACGCGCAGCAGCAACCCGTTGGCGCCGATCGCCTCCGCTCCGGCCTCTGCGAGCGTAGCGACAGCCAGTGAGTGCTGGAAGGTGCCGGGAGCCTCGATCGCGAGCCTCTTCAGTAATGGGTGGTTCTGATTGGACAGCTCGAGCAACCGGACGTCTGTCGTAATCCCGAGCACCGACTCGATCGCCGGCAACAGCCCCCCGGCGGCCGCCGCAGCGATCGGACCACCGACAAAAGCAAACCCCATACCAAGAAGCTGGGCACCCGTCAGTGGTGGATCTCCCCGATAGAGCTCCATCGCGGCCATCGCCACAACGTTGGCCACCCCAACGGCAACTCCCGCGCGGGCAAACACGCTGCGCTGCTTGAACGCATGAGCTGCTGCCGCCGCCACGAGCCCTGCTACCAGGGTGTAGAGCATCACGGTGAAGTCCCCGCCGAGCATGATGGGCACGAGCACGGCCTGGGAGACCGCGAACAGGAGCGCCGGCTGAGCTCCCAGGAGCAGGAACGTCGTGATCGGTCCTGCCGCATGCGGCAGGGCCCACAGATACGCATCCACATTCGAGAACATGGAGCCGTGCCCTGCCAACGCTACCGACGACGCAAGCACCAGGCCCAGCCGTTCGAGGAGCACGAACAGCATCAGGAGCATGTACACAGCTACCACTCGGAGATTGGCTTCTCGTCGCCGAGACGAAACCACCACAAGGAAGCGCCAGCCAACGATCACCGCGATGACGATGAGCAGCACGCCAAACGAGGATGAGTAATGGCGGAGATCCTCGCGCTCCTCGCTCAGACGTTGGAGCGTCGCGACCGCTGTCGGCGACACGGTATCGCCGCGGCGCACGATCACCTGGCCTCGCTTGATCTGCTGCGTCCGTTCCGAGACCTGCTCGGCAGCCCAATCCTGTCGTCGAGCGGTCTCGGCCCGGTTGAAGGTCAGGCTCGGGTGGATGTTGGCATCGAAGAACCGTGTGAGCTCCTTGATCCAGCGGCGCGAGACCGTGTCGGACTCGAGCAGGAGATCCCGCACGACCGACTCGACCCCGGTCCGCAGATCCACCGGCTGCGCCAGCTCGCCAAGGGAGTACGTTCGTTCCAGGCCCGTTGCAACGTCGCGCACCACGACGCCGTGGCTCGAACGTTGCTCGAGTGCTCGCAGATCGTCGACTACTCCGGTCTGATAGATCCTCGACACCACCTCGAGCAGTGCCGCCTCGAGCTCCTCGGAGCACTCCGAAGCACGCAGTACCTCCGTCAGACCAGGCTCCACGGACAGAGCCTCGAAGCCTACCAGCATCTCAGACAGATCGCCGCCGTTCTGCGTTGCATCCTTCGATGTGGCGCGACCATCCTCGGCAAACATCTGTCGACACGCAGCAAAGAGCTCCCGGATCGACTCCTGGATCTCGTAGCGAACTCTCGGCTCGCGATCGTACACAGGTGCAACCTGGCTGCGGGCTTGCTCGCGGAGCGTCCGCGTCGACGCTTCATCCGGCAAGCTCATATCTCGGCTGGCCACGACATCGAAGGTGGCGACATCACCGGCCTTCCACGTCGGCGCGCGAACGGCCAGCCGAGGCATCACGGCCCATGTGCACACCACAACGGCGAGCGTGCCCCACAGGAGCGGTCGTTCGAACAGCCTGTCCCACCAGCCGGCCCGCACCTCGAGACCCCGCTGGATGCGAGTGGTGCGACGCGCATCGCCACTCCGCCGCAGAATGCCGCGCTTACTCATCAGCGCTCGAGGGAGCTGGGTTCCTGCGGGACTCCCACTGGCTGTAGCGGTCGACGATATCCTGCACGAGACGGTGGCGTACCACGTCCCGCTCGGTAAAACGGATGAAGGCGATACCCTCGACACCACTCAGCACGTCGAGCGCCTCCACGAGCCCGGACCGACGACCGTCCGGCAGGTCAATCTGGGTAATGTCGCCCGTGATCACCGTCTTGGAGTGGAACCCCATCCTGGTCAGGAACATCTTCATCTGCTCGTGGGTCGTGTTCTGCGCCTCGTCGAGAATGATGAACGCGTCGTTGAGTGTACGACCACGCATGAACGCCAGCGGGGCGATCTCGATGGTCTCACGCTCCATCAACCGCGCAACCTTGTCGTAGCCAAGGATATCGTACAGGGCATCGTAGATCGGCCGCATGTACGGGTTGACCTTCTCCACGAGATCCCCTGGCAGAAACCCGAGACGCTCCCCCGCTTCCACCGCAGGGCGCGTGACGATGATCCGTCGCACCTGCTTCGCCAGTAAACGCGCCGCTGCCATGGCGACCGCGAGATAGGTCTTCCCGGTCCCCGCGGGGCCGACTGCGAAGACATAGTCGTTCTGCTCCACCTCGCGGAGGAAAAGACGCTGATTGAGGTTGCGCGGAACCACGTAGCGCTTCACCGACTCCGGAATCGAGCTGTCCAGGAAGAACCCCTCAAGATCCACCGAGGGGTCCTCCTCCAGCACGCGAACGCCAGTGCGAAACTCATCACGGCCAACCGTGCACCCCTTTGCCAACAATCGATCGAACGACTCGAGCAGCCGCACGACCAGCACCTCGTCCTCAGGGCTGCCCTCCACCTGCACGTCAGCACCGCGCGCATTGACCTGGACGCGAAGCCGCGACTCCAGGTACCGGAGGTTCTCATCCCTCGTTCCGAACAGAACCTCCGGATGCTGTTGACTCAGGCTCACACGCTGCATCTCAGACGTCTCCCTGACGGCGCTGGCTCCCAAAACCAGGCACTCCATCGTGCCTGATGGCGACGATCCGGCGCCTCGTTGAGGACGTAGCCCGAATCGGCCAACTGCGAAACTCCTGCCATCTGAGTAGTGTATCGAATCTCTGTCAATCGGGCTGACCCGCACGGCGTCCGGTCCAGATCGGATCCGCAATCCCCAAGCGCGCATTGATGTACCGCCCGAGCACGAACAAGGCATCCGAAAGGCGATTCAGGTACGCCAGCACTCCACCGGGGAGCTCATCACCGAGAGCGATCGCGCGACGTTCGGCACGCCGGCAGACGGTCCGAGCCAGGTGCGCCAGCGCAGCCGGCCTCGAGCCACCCGGCACGATGAAGGCAGCGAGAGGCTCGAGCTCCACATCCATCGTGTCGATCCACTGCTCCAGATCCGCCGGATCCCACACAGCACCATCAACCTGTAGCTTTCCTGCTGGATCCGCCAGAACGCTCCCGAGAGCGAAGAGCACGTCTTGGACGCCCCGCAGGTGATCGACCGTACCCTCGGGCAGTGGCTCAACCAGCAAGAGACCGAGCACTGCATTGACCTCGTCCAGGGTCCCGTACGCCTCGATCCTCTGATGGTCCTTGGCGACCCGTCCGCCACTGAACAGGGAGGTCTCCCCACCGTCGCCAGTCCGTGTATACACCTTCATTCCAGACCATCCTCCTCGGTGGCGACTTCCAGAGCGAGCTCAATCCAGCCAGCCTCAAACCACCGTCGCGGATGGTATCAGACGGGTCAATGCACCGCCTGGCTCCGAGCGGGGAACACGAGCTGTGCTCGTCCGGATCCCACCCGCCCTTCGAGCTGCTGCAAGAACTCCTCGTCAAGGCGGACCGTCAGAGCCGCGGGGGGCGCCAAGGTCGCGCGGAACCTCCCCGGTCGCAGCAGCTCGAACCGCACGGGCAGAGGTCCCGAGTGCTCGAGCAAGAACTCGAGCAGCTCCTCCAAACGTGTCTCCTCGACCTCCTCGAGGTTCAGCTCGATGCGGATTCCCTCGGCGCGCTCCCCATCGATCTCGCCGAGCGGGCTGATCGATTCCGCGATCAGCTCCGGATGCTCGTCCTCTCCGCGCACCGTCGCCACCACCAACACCGGCGTGTCGTTCTCCAACACAGCGCGGTACTTCTCGAACGTATCGGGGAACGCGACGACCCGAACGCTACCAGTCGGGTCCTCCAGCTGGAACGACGCCAGTCGCCGGCCCTGGTTCGGGCCCTCCTTGCGGATCTGGTTGACCCGCATGCCGGCGATCAGCCCTCCGACTGCCACGGTGGGCCCGTCGCCGTTGGCACGTTCTGCAAGCTGGCCAATCTCACAGTCCGAGAAGCGGCGGAGCTGGGGACGGTAGCGGTCCAGCGGATGTCCGGAGAGGTAGAACCCCAAGACCTCGCGCTCCCATGCGAGCCGCGTCACCGCATCCACCTCGGGACCCCCCCGAAGACCGTTCTCGTAGCTGTCCGCACCCAGCTCCTCGAACAGCAAGCTCTGACCGAGCTCACGCTGCTCTCGCTCGCTCGCAGCAGCCTCCATGAGCTGATCCAGGTTGTTGAGGAGTGCGCCACGGGACAGCCCGAACTGATCGAAGCACCCGGCCTTGGCGAGGCACTCGATCACCTTGTGGTTGGCGGCGCGCGCCGGCAGCGACTGGAGGAAATGCGTGACGCCGGTGAAGCCGCCCTGGTCCTGTCGGGCGTGCAGGATCGCCTCGACGGCCGCGCCACCCACCCCCTTGACCGCCACCAAACCGAACCGGATCCCTCCGGGCTCGACGGTGAACATGTTCAGAGAGGCGTTGATATCCGGCGGCAAGATCTCGATCCCCATGTGGCGGCTCCGCGCCAGGTACATCGCCAGCTTGTCGGTGTTCGCGGCTTCCGATGTGAGCATCGCCGCCATGAAGTGCGCTGGGTAATGCACCTTCAGGTACGCCGTCAGGTAGGCCACATGGGCGTACGCAACCGAGTGTGACTTGTTGAACCCGTACATCGCGAACGGAACGATCTGCTCCCACAGCTTGCGCACCTTGTCTTCCGGAAAGCCGGCGGCAACTCCGCCCTTGATGAACGTCTCGCCTTCGCGAGCGATGATCTCTTGCTTCTTCTTGCCCATCGCCTTGCGCAGCAGGTCTGCCTGGGCCATCGAGAAGCCGGCGATCCGCACGGCGATCCGCATCACCTGCTCCTGATACACGATGATGCCGTACGTCTCGCCGAGAATCTCCTCCAGCTCCGGGAAGATATAGGTAATCGGCTTGCGTCCATGCTTGCGAGCAGTGAAGTCATCGATGAACTGCATCGGACCGGGACGGTACAGGGCGTTCAACGCGGCGAGATCCGCGAACACCCTCGGATGCACCTTGCGCAGCAGCTCCTTCATCCCCGAGGACTCGAACTGGAAGATCCCGTCGGTATCACCGCGGCAGAAGAGGTCGAACACTGCCGGATCGTCGAACGGTATCTTCTCCAGATCCGGCGCCTGCTCGCCGCTGAGCTCGACCGAGTGCAGGGCATCGGAGATCACCGTCAGGGTTCTCAGACCCAGAAAGTCCATCTTCAGCAGACCCAGGTCCTCGACATCATCCTTGTCGAACTGGGTGGCAATCTCGTCGTGGGTCGTGCGGTTCAACGGAACCAGGTTCGTCAGCGGCTCCGGTGCAATGACGACACCCGCCGCGTGCACACCACAGTGGCGCGCCAACCCTTCCAGCTTCTCGGCGGTCTCCACCAGCTGACGAACCTCGCCATCGGCATGCACGAGGTCCTTGAGCTCGGGTGACTCCTCCAGAGCCCGGTCGAGCGTGATGTTGAGCTCGTCCGGAATCAGCTTCGCGATCTGATCCACCTGACCGAACGGTAGACCCATCACCCGTCCCACATCGCGAACCGCCGACTTCGCCTTGAGAATATTGAACGTTGCGATCTGACTGACCGACTCCTCACCGTACAGCCGGCGCACGTACTCGATCACCTCTTCCCTTCGTCGCTGGCAGAAATCGATGTCGATGTCCGGCATGGAGATCCGATCCGGGTTGAGGAACCGTTCGAACAGCAGATCGAACTCCAGGGGGTCGATGTCCGTGATCCGCAACGCGTACGACACCACGGAACCGGCTGCCGAGCCCCGACCTGGCCCCACTGGGACCCCACTTTTCCTGGCGTAGTTCATGAAGTCCCAGACCACCAAGAAGTAGCCGGGGAAGCCCATCTCCTTGATGATGTCCAGCTCGGAGGCCAAGCGTTCGTGGTACTCGGCTGCGGTGTGGCGGCGGCTGCGTCCGTCACTCAAGCGGGCCTCGAGGCCACCGACTGACAGCTCTTCCAGGTAGCTTTCCAGCGTATGGCCCTCGGGAACCGGGCAGCGCGGCAAGTGGTACGCATCAGTGGTGAAGTCGAAGTCACACCGCTCGGCGATCTCCACCGTACGCGCGCACGCACCCGGATCCTCCCTGAACAGGTCGGCCATCTCCGCAGCACTCTTCACGTAGTACTCGGAGTTGTACACGTACGCTCGTTGCAGCTCGTCGACCGTCTTGTTCTGACCGATGCCGATCAGCACCTTATGGGCAAAGACATCGTCGCGATGATGGAAGTGACAGTCGTTGGTCGCAACCAGAGGGATCCCGGTGTCCGCGGAGATGCTGCGCATCCCTTCGCGGACGAACTCCTCGTCAACGGTTCCGTGGTCCTGGATCTCGAGGAAGAAGCCGTCGGGACCCAAGATCTCTCGGTACTCCTCCGCGACTCGTCGGGCCGCGCTCGGGTTGCGGTCCAACAGGTACGCCGCCACCTCCCCGGAAAGGCACGCCGACAGACCGATCAGCCCCTGGGAGCGTTCTGCAAGAATCTCCTTCGAGATCCTCGGCCGGTGATAGAAGCCGCGCAGATACCCCTCGCTGACGAGCCAGACCATGTTGCGCCAGCCAGTCTCGTTCTCGGCGAGCAGCACGAGATGGTGGTAGGGCTTGCGCATCCCCGAGACCGGCTTACGCTCGCGATGGTCGCCCGGCGCCACGTAGACCTCACACCCCACCACCGGCCGGAGCCCTGCCTTTCGTGCCGCACGGTGAAACTGGTACGCACCGTACAGGTTGCCGTGATCGGTCACTGCCACGGCGGGCATGTCCATCTCCGCAACCTGGGCAACGAGCTGCGGAATGCGGATCGTCGCGTCGAGCAGCGAGAAATGAGAGTGGAGATGGAGGTGCACGAACGGTTCACGACCCTGCGTCATGGCTCCATCATACCGGTCCAGAGCATCCCGCTGCCAGCCGACACTCAATGTGACCGAGCCTCGAAGTCAGCTCGTCTCGCAGACGAGACGGTGCGATCCGACAAGCGACTACGCCTCGCAGCAGTCCCGGAGCCGGACCAGGTACCGGTCCTGGCCCCGGCAGCCGAATCGCGGCTATGGCGAGGCTGCCTCGCCCTTTCGAAGAATTGGGGTGCTCGAGTCGCCACGGTGCTATAGCCCCCATCTCCTTGACAGACGGCCCCTTCCAAGGGAATCTTGGGCACCATGCGGAGGTGGAGTCGGAAGCGGAACGCCCGCCGCCAGTCGCTACCCGGCGACCCGGACGAGCTGATCGGCGTGTACCGGCGCCACGCGGCGCGCGCGATCACCGAGGAGCGCTGGGCGGCAGCGGAGATCTTCCTCGACCGGATCCTCGAGGTGGACCACCGCAACACTGAAGCGTGGCTGATGAAAGGACATCTCCGACACCACTGCCGCGAGAACCTCGACGGTGCTGTGGAGTGCTACCGCAAGGTCCTCTGGATCTGCGGCCCGGGCTCGGACCATGCCCATGCCCAGCGCGCGCGCGAGGCACTCCAGCTACTGCTCGGCCAGTGCTCCTGATCCTCTTGTACAGCACGAGCCTCCGCAACCGGATGTCCGACTGCGAGCCCGGTGCCGCCACCGACAAGGCGAGACGGGACGAGCACCTTCGCAGAACCGCTACCGTTGCGGCCCACCGCCGAGCTCGCCGTTCAGGCCTCCCCTGCCACCGTCCTCCGCAGGAGCTGGCATCTCCACGAGCTCGATCCGGTCCGGAGGTTGGCTACCGTGCCACTCGAGGATCCCGGGCGCGACGAGCCCTGGGAACACCCACCACTCCTGCCCTTCCAGCGCGATCACCTCGACTGTGACGCGCCCTCCGAGCAGAGACGATACTGTGACCTGCGCGCCTGCCGCGTCGCTGAGATCAGCCCGCAGCACCGCTGCCCGCTCGATCGGCAGGTTGCACTCCCACGCACCGTCGTCTCCGAGGCGGCTCACCTGGGGCTCGAGCCGCACCGGTTCGGAGATCGCCGACTGCACCAGTGGCTGCGCGTGCCGCACCGGACGTGGGTACGACCACGGCTGATCTGGAGGCCGTCCCCAGACCCATGGTGCGTCAACTTGCGCACCTCGGACAGACCAGCGTGGACCGGAGACGATCACATTCCGGCCATGCGGATCTCCGGCAGCACGCCCCAACGGGCTCGCCTCGACGTCGAGGGCGAACAGCACACCACCGATCCCCGAGGCACTCCGCGCCTCAATCGAGATGACATTATGTCCGGCCCGCAAGAGATCATCGACCGCGACCACATCGAGGGTGAACTCCGGACGGTTTCGTCCCGTCATGACCAACGCACCGTTGATCCGCAAAACGTACTCGGGATCGCCACAGATCTTCGCTGTGGCGCGCACCGGCCGATCGCTGAGATGGAGCTCGCGGACCAGCTCAACTGCCACCGGGTGCGGATGCTTCTGAGGATCGCGCGCCCAGATCCACTGAGCATCGCCGGTGAGGTGAAAGATCTCTCGGCGAACGACCCCGCGGAGGATCGCCAGCCATGCGATGACCGCCACCAGCACGAGCAGCACCGCGAGGCGCCAACGCCGTTGGAGGCTCACCTGTCTCGGCTCCTGTCCAACGACGGCCACCTCGTCGTGCATCGACGCGCTCCCCGTTCAGCTCCGCCGATCCACCAACAGCTCGGTCGCTCGCAGCAGCATGTCCCGCGCCTCTCCAGGAGGAAACCGCTGCACCTCATGGATCGCCCGGTCTGCGTAGGCCTGTGCACGCTGCCGCGTCGTCTCGAGCACGCCCGAGGTGCGGATCGCCTCGAGCAGATCCTGCTCGCCAGCATCGTCCAGCTCACCGGTCTCGACGACGGCGCGAACGAGCTCGTGTCGGCTCCGATCCAGCCGCGGCAGCAGCAAGATCATCGGTAACGTCATGCGCCCCTCACGGAGATCTGCCATCACCGGCTTGCCCAGCTCACGGCGCGATGCCGAGTAGTCGAGCGCGTCATCCACCAGCTGGAAGCAGATGCCGAGGTTGCGTCCGAACGACGCCAGCTGCTCGGTCAAGTGCAGCGTCGACGCCTGGAACAGAGCTGGCACCGAGCACGTGGCGGCGAACAGCTCTGCCGTCTTCCGGCGCGTGATGTCCATGTAGACATCCTCGCTCACATCCAGCGAGCGTCGCATCTCCTCCGCCAGGATCTCTCCTTCGGTCATCGCCAGCGTCGCCGCGGTCAGCGCCCGCATCACCTGGACGTCGCCCACCTCGAGACAGAGCCGCATCGTCCAGGCGAACAACCAGTCTCCAACCAGTACCGTACGGTGGGTTCCAAACTCGCGGTTCGCGGTCGGCTGCCCGCGTCGGACATCAGCCTCATCGATGATGTCGTCGTGCATCAGGGTGGCAGAATGGAGCATCTCGACGACCGCGCCGTAGCGCACGTCGCGCTCTCCGGAGTACGCCAGCATCCGGCTCACCAGAAGGAGCAAGGCCGGTCGGACCCGTTTCCCGCCCGAGCCCAGCACGTACCCTGCCACCTCACCGACCATCGGTATCGCGTTCGAGATCTCGCGGTCGAGAAACGCGTCCACATCGGCAAGCTTCGCGTGCACCGACGCGAAGACCTCTCGCATCAATCGCTTCTGCTTCAGGGCGTGAACGGTTCCCATCACACCCGGCACTGTACCTCGATTCTCCTCGACTGTCACTGAAGCACCCATGCCCCTCCCGGCTCCGCCATTGCCTACTCCCCAAAACAGGAAACGTTATCGGGAGCCTCGGGAATCCAGCTCACTTCGGAGTCGGCGGCCGACCACGTCTGAAACTCGAAGATGTTCACGGAGCCCTGGCCATCATGGATCTTCAGCTGTGCCGGCAGACCGTTGTCTCGAGCCGTCAGCTCGATACGTTCCAGATCACTCCGTTGGCGAGGCAGCAGCACGATCTCCCCCGCAGGGCCCTGCATGATCGTAAACAGCTCGACCGCCCTCTGAGGATCGAGAACCGCCACGAGCGGGATCCGCTCCCACTCCTCGTCGGTCAAGACATGGTCCTCACACGTACCCGCGTCCAGATCCAGCAGGCGCGTCCGTCGGCCCTCCAGCCCAAGCCATTGCACGGGTGGCGAGCCGCTCACGAACAGCATCCGATCAGGCCACTGCAACCACAGCTGGCCCGACGTTCGATCACCTTCGGTAAAGCCCGCCGGGATGTACTCCTGCTCGAACGGGACCTTCCAGGTGGCCACACTCCGCAGAGCCTCTCGCACATCGACGAGGGCAGCCATGGCATCGTCCTCGGCACACACTGACACTGGCAGCACACCTATCGTGACCGCCGCCACCACGATTGCCTGCACGGTTCGCATCACAGTCCTCCCGGGCCAGATCTCTCGTCGCCGCCGACGAGTGTACCGTCCCCTGTCGCTCGCGGCGGCACACGCTGCATCCCGGCTCCGGTCCTGACCCCGGTCCCGGCCCCGACAGCCGGATCCCGGTCATCCGGTCCCCGGCGATCATGCTTCGAATTTTCGAAGATCCGGAGTTTTGATTCGCTAATGGCGAAAGTGCCGACGACCGGTGAA
>CAZEJK010000005.1:43941-47906 GCA_964512045.1 uncultured Thermoanaerobaculia bacterium | reverse complement strand
GCTCGTCGCGAATCGACCCCCCCGGCTGGATCACCGCCCGCACCCCGGCCGCGGCCAGCGCCTCGATCCCGTCCGGGAACGGAAAGAACGCATCCGAGGCCGCCACGCTCCCGGCGAGATCGTGACCGTGCTCGCGGGCCTTGTCCACCGCGATCCGCGCTGCATCGACGCGGCTCATCTGACCGGCGCCGACACCGAGGATCGCCTCGTCGTTACCAACAACGATTGCGTTCGAGCCTACATGCTTGCACACCCGCCACGCCAGCTCGAGGGCTGCCATCTGCTCGCTCGTCGGCGCGGTGTCGGTCACGACCTCACGCCTCTCCGCGTCCCATCCGCAGTCCAGATCCTGGACGAGCCACCCACCATCAATGGAACGGATGGTGCGGCCACCATCGAGGGCGGCAGCGGCTTCGAGAACACGCAGGTTCTTCTTCCGTGCCAGCACCTCCAGCGCCGCCTCATCGTAAGCCGGGGCGATCACGACCTCGGCGAACTGCTCGACCACGGCCTCCGCAAAGGCACGTCCCACCGGTCTGTTGGCTGCGATGACACCGCCGAAGGCGGACACGGGATCCGTTGCTCGAGCACGGCGGAACGCCTCGGCCATGTCGTCTGCCAAACCCACCCCACACGGGTTCGCATGCTTGATGACGACAGCGCCCGCACGCGGAAGGTCACACACCAGACGCCAGGCTCCGCTGGCGTCCCCCAGATTGTTGAACGACAGCTCCTTGCCCTGATGCTGACGGCACGAGGCCAGGCCTGCGGGCGGCTGTTGAACGTACAGCTCACCCTGCTGGTGCGGATTCTCCCCGTAACGCAACGGCCTCAGCTCGGAACCGAGCAGCGCCTCCGCCACCCTGGCCGCCTCGTGCATCTGCCCTCCGAGAAGCCCGGGGAGCTCTGCGGCGATGGCCGCGTCGTAGGCAGCCGTATGGGCGAACGCAGCCGCCGCCAGCTCACGTCGCAAGGCCAGATCCGGACCACCATCGGCGAGCGTCTCCACGACCCTCTGGTAGTCCGCAGGATCCACCACCACCGTGACGCGCTCGTGGTTCTTGGCTGCAGCACGGATCAGGCTCGGCCCACCGATATCGATCTGCTCCACCGCTTCCGGCGGTGTCACCTCCGGCCGAGCGACGGTCTCACGGAACGGATAGAGATTGACCACGACCAGATCGATCGATGGAATCCGGTGCTCCTCGAGCTGCCGCTGATGGTCGTGGGAGTCCGTCGCCAGCAGACCTGCGAACACTCTCGGATGCAACGTCTTGACCCGGCCATCGAGCATCTCTGGAAAACCGGTGTGCTCGGAGACCTCGGTCACCGCGCAGCCGAGTTCGCGCAGGGCGCGTGCGGTTCCGCCGGTGGAGAGCACCGTCCACCCCAGCTCACCCAGCCGCGGAGCCAGGATCTCGAGGTTCGTCTTGTCCGAAACGGATACCAGGGCGTATCGGCTCATGGCAGTCTCCTTCCCTACCGTGAGGCGTCATTCTACACGGCGCTCGCGCACGCCTCCAGGAACCATCACAGCGAGGTGGCACAACGCTTCATAGCGCCGCCGTAGCGCGGAGCTGGGAGCTGGATCTGGCGCCGGTTTCGATCCCGACAGCCGGATTTCCGCCCTCGCCTCCCGGCGATCTGGAGACCGGCCGGCGGTGCGCCTCACTCGTCCAACAACGCCGGCACCGGCTCACCGGCCGGCAGGTTCACCCGCACCGTTGTCCCGTCGTCACCGGTGTGGATCTCCAGGCTTCCTCCCAGAGACTCCACGATGCAGTCGGTCAGGAAGCCACCGAGCCCGGCTCCAACGCCGCGCCGCTGGGCTGCAGGATCGCTCTGCCGACCACTGGCGTACGGCTCTGTGAGCAGGGCGAGACCTTCGTCGAGGCCGTCCCCCGAGTCCGCTACCTCGAGCCACACCCGTTGCGTCTCCGGCATCCGACCGGTGCGAACGGCGACCACCCGCTCCTCAAGGCTGAGGACCGCGTCGCGGGCGTTGGCGGTGAGCCACAGCAACACCTGGACGACGTCGGCAGGCGACACGCCCACCCACAGAGGTTCTTCATCGAGCTCGAGCCGGATCTCGACCCTGTGCTTGATGTCCAGGTCGGCTCGCAGCGCCCCCACGACATCGCTCACGATCAGGTTCAGGTCCCGCTGCGGACCTGCTGCCTCGCGAGTGCGCTGCTGATACCTCGACATGTCTCCGATGATGGCCTCGACCGACGCCGAGCAGCTCTCGATGTTGACCAGATGCTCCCGCATCTCCGTCAGAAGGTCGCGTACGTCGCTCGGAGCCTCTGCCACTGCGCTGTCCACAGCCTCCCGCAGGTATGAGACCAGCATCACGACGCCGCCCAATGGGCTGCGCAGGTTGTGAAGAAGGCCTCCGAGCAGCAACCCCGCCTGGTGCCGGAATACGTGACGCGCCACGTCCGCCGCCAAACGACGAGAGTCGAGATCGTTCATCACCAGGCAGCATAGCAAAGACCCGGTTGCACCTCCGGCAACACCGTCAGTCGCACAGGTCGGGACATCACGTCATCTCGACGCATTGACCGTCCCGTGCCGCTCCAACTCTGGAGGGTCGACCGCGTATCATGGTGTATCGCCACCGAGCGGCATCCGAACGCCGTGGAGGATCCTATGCGAGCCGTCGTCATATCCGTTATCGCTGCTTCACTGCTGACCTCATGCGCTCCACACGAACCGGCATCCCCAGATCCAGCGCACGACAGCGGAAGCGTTCCTGTACCCGGAGGCTCGATCACCATCGGTGTTCTCGCTGACATGGAGAACTGGAACCCGTACCTGGTGGAGAGCGCGTTTGCGGAGGACGTCCTCAGCTTCCTGTACCCGAGCCTGGCGATCGAGCAGGCGGACTACCAGAGACACCCGCCCTCCTATGAACCGAACCTGGCTGCGTCGTGGGAGCGCTCCGACGACGGCCTCGCCATCACATTCCACCTTCGCCAGGACGCCCGTTGGGCAGACGGCGCCCCGGTCACAGCCGACGACGTCGTGTTCACCTGGCGCACGCAAACCGACCCGACCATCGGCTGGACGGGTATGGTGATCAAGTCGACGATTCAGACCGTCGAGAAGCTCGATACGAACACGGTCCGGTTCCGCTTCACCCACCGCTACCCGTACCAGATGATGGACGCCAATGACGGCCTCATCATCCCCGCTTCGTGGAGCGCGCTCCCGTATGAAGACTGGGATACCACCGACTGGGCCGCACGCGCCACCTCAGCGGGGGCGTTCCGACTGAGCTCACACACGCCCCAGCAGGAGATCGTCCTCGAACGCAATCCCACCTACTGGACGCCGGACCGGCCGTACCTGGAGCGCGTCATCTGGCGGGTCGTTCCTGACCAGACCTCCCTGCTCACCCAGCTGCTCGGCGGCGGGCTCGACATGATGCAGCAGATTCCCCCACGCGAGGCGGAGCGGGTGCGCAACGCGTCAGAGATCCGGTTGGTCGAGTACCCAGACCGCACCTACTCGTTCGTCGGCTGGAACCTCCGCAACGAGCTGTTCGCCGAGCCCTCAGTCCGCCGGGCATTGACCCATGCCATCGACCGGCAGGGGATCGTGCGCGGCGTGCTCCACGGCCACGGAACGGTCGCAGTCGGACCCGTCCTGTCCTCCATGTGGGCGTTTCACGACGGTTTGCAGCCGATCCCGTACGATCTCCAACAGGCTCGCCAGCTCCTGGCCGCAGCGGGGTGGACCGACAGCGACGGAGACGGCGTGCTGGACCGCAACGGCACTGCATTCGCCTTCGAGCTGATCACCAATGCGGGTAATCAGATCCGTGAGGATATCTGCGTCCGTATCGCAGCGGACCTGGCCACGGTGGGCATCGACGCGAGCCCACGGTTCATGGAGTGGGGGGCGATGCTCGGCGCTCTCGACAATGCCAGCTTTGACGCCTTCGTGTTCGCCTTCCGCGA
>CAZEJK010000005.1:0-43931 GCA_964512045.1 uncultured Thermoanaerobaculia bacterium | reverse complement strand
CTTCCGCGAGAGCACCCAGGTGGATCTGTACGACCTGTGGCACTCTGCCGAGCCCGACGAGCCAACCTACAACTGGGTCGGCTTCGCCAGCGACGAGGTGGACCGTCTTCTCGAGACAGTCAACGAGGCCGCGACGATCGCAGAGCAGAGGCCGATGCTCCGCGAGATCCAGGAGATCATCCACCGGCTGCAACCGGTCACGTTTCTGTACGAGGGCTACCGTCTCGATGCCATCAACACGCGCATCGAGGGCGCAGAGATCAACGCGGCGACGCCGTACTTCAACCTGGACGAGTGGTACGTCCGGTCGACCAACGACGGCAGCTCCTGAGCCGTGTTGCGGCGCATCGTCCACCGCGTCGTGACCGCAGTACCCGTGGTGCTGATCGTGGTCACGATGACCTTCGTGCTGGTCCACGCGGCGCCGGGATCCTTCGCAGACCAGCTCGACGCTCCCAACCTGTCCCGCGATGCTCGAGAGCAGATCCGTCAGCGCTGGGGGCTCGACGAGCCGTTGCATCTACAGTACGCCCGTTGGCTCGAGGGGCTCGCCAGGGGCGATCTCGGCATCTCCTTCCTCTATCGGCGTCCGGTGCGCAGCGTGCTGGCCGAGGCGCTACCACCCACGATTCTCCTGGGCGCTACCGCCCTGCTCATCGACCTGGTTCTCGGCACCCTGCTCGCAGCCGTGGTGCTGCTGCGTCCTCACGGGTGGCTCGACCGGATCACATCGGCCGTGACGCTCACGATCTACGGGGTACCGGCATTCTGGCTGGCAACCGTGGCGATCCTCATCTTCTCGAACCTGCTGGGCTGGTTGCCACCATCGCACATGCTCTCGCCCGGCGCCTCGGAGCTGAACGGCCTGGCGCGGATGCTCGATCTCGCACACCATCTACTGCTGCCAGCGCTGTGTCTCGGCCTCGTGGCTTCCGCCGGCACCGCCCGCTGGTTGCGCAGCGCATTTCTGGATGCCCGCTCCCAGCCACACGTGGTGGCCGCCCGCGCCCGCGGCGTTCCGGAGCATCGCGTGCTGTGGGTGCACACCGTGCGGCCGGCCATCCTGCCGCTGATCACCCAGGTGGGTCTCTCGCTCCCATTGCTGGTCTCCGGCACTGTCGCCATCGAGGTCGTATTCTCGTGGCCAGGCATGGGCCAGCTGGCGTGGCGCGCTGCGACCGCGCGCGACGTGCCTCTTGTGCTCGGCGCAACCCTGGTCGGAACCGCCGCAGCCGTCGTCGGCAACCTGGTTGCCGATCTCCTGTACGGCTGGGCTGATCCGCGGGCACGGGAGGAGCCATGACCACACGGGCTCTCCTCTCCAAGCGCGGTTGTGTCGGCGGAGGGACCGCACTTCTTGCGGTCATTCTGGCAGCTCTCGTTGGACCGCCGCTCCGGGCCGACGTCCCTGCCGATCAACAAGGTGCTGCACTGCTGTCGCCTCTGACCACCGTCACCGTGGTCACACTGGCCGATGGACGGGCTCTGGTGTCTCCGAGGGTCGACGCCTCCCCCGATCAGCTCAAGGTGTACCGCGACCGCTGGATCGACACGGTGGATCGCAGAGATGTCCTGTCGGTCAGCAGGTACCGGTTCTGGCTCGGGAGCGATCGTTTTGGGCGTGACGTCCTCACACGACTGCTCCTCGGCGGTCGCCTCTCACTGGCGGTGGCGGCCATGAGCCTGCTGATCGCACTCGGCCTGGGATGCACCATCGGCATCGCTGCAGCTTCTCGTGGTGGCATCGTCGATACCGTCCTGATGCGGTTTGTGGATGCAGTGCTCGCCTTCCCCATCGTCCTGCTGCTGATCCTCGCCGTGACGATGTTCGAGCCCGGTCCGCACATGCTCGTGCTCATCTTGGGAGGCGCCTCGTGGATGAGCCTGTCGCGACTGGTGCGCGGTCAGGTCCTGTCGCTGCGCCACCGCCCGTTCATTCTCGCTTCCCGTGCCGCCGGGACGCCATGGCACCGCCGTTGGCTCTGGCACTACGCACCGAACCTCGCCGGTCCCGTCTCGCAGGATGCCGCTCTGCGCATGGCCGACCTGGTCCTCGCCGAAGCCACCCTGTCCTTTCTCGGCCTCGGCATACCGCCAACGTCGCCGTCGTGGGGAGGCATGATCGCTGATGCTCGCCACGTCATCCCGGATGCATGGTGGCTTGCCGTCGCCCCCGGCCTGGCGCTGGTGGTTGTGATCTCCAGTCTCGCTGCAATCTCCGACGGCATCCAAGACCTCGCAGCGGGCCCGGTCGACGCCCCGGAGCCCTCTGTCCACGGCATGACGGTGTAGCGTCGATCGCACTCCACACGTCCTACTGGTCTCTTGAGCCCACACGATCTGTGCAACGACCCCTCCACGGGGCGGTCTGGCTTCGCTATACTTGCCATCATGATCCAACAGACGCTCCCGGGCCGCGTTCTCGTGGTCGATGATGATCCCTCGATCCGCGACACGCTCGCGCGCTCCCTCGAGGCAAGCCGGTACACGGTCAAAACAGCCCGCGATGGTGCTACCGCCCTGGAGGCGATGCACGAGTTCCATCCAGAGGTGGTTGTGCTGGACCTGGGGCTACCGGACGTGGAAGGCCTCGACCTGATCCCACACATCCAGCAGGTGGACGATCTGATCGGGGTGGTGGTGTTCACGGGAACCAGCGACATCTCGGTCGTGGTCGAGGCGATGCGCCGGGGCGCAGAGAACTTCCTGGTCAAACCGGTGACCATCGACACGCTCGAGCAGGTCCTCGAGCGAAGTCTCGAGGCCCACCGACGGAACCGCCGTCACCGCGCTTTGGTCCGCCAGGCGGACCGCTCGGAGCGCACGACCCTGATCGGATCGTCGGGCGCCATGGACCGGGTCCGTTCGATGATCACCCAGGTTGCTGACACCAACGCAACCGTTCTACTGATGGGGGAGTCGGGCACCGGGAAAGGCCTGGCCGCCGAGGATCTGCACCAGCAAAGCCGCCGCTCGCGCGAGCCGTTCCTCGATCTCAACTGCGCATCCCTGAGCCCGACTCTGCTCGAGTCCGAGCTGTTCGGCCAT
The DNA here is from genome assembly GCA_964512045.1 of uncultured Thermoanaerobaculia bacterium. Taxonomy (GTDB): domain Bacteria; phylum Acidobacteriota; class Thermoanaerobaculia; order Thermoanaerobaculales; family Sulfomarinibacteraceae; genus CAZEJK01. Next base: position 40,883 of record CAZEJK010000005.1, on the reverse strand, counting down.
GAGCCTGGAGCGTACACCGATGCTCGCAAGTCGAAGCCAGGCTTGCTCGAGGTGGCAAACAACGGATCAGTGTTCCTCGATGAGATCGCGGAGATGCCGTTAGAGGTCCAGGGCAAGCTGCTGAAGACACTGGAGGACGGTCGGTTTCGGCGGGTCGGGGGCGTCCGTGACATCCAGGTGGACGTGCGCCTCATTGCGGCCACCAACCACGACCTCAAGCAGGCGGTCAACGACGGGCTCTTCCGTACGGACCTGTACTACCGGCTGAACGTCTTTGCCATCGAGATCCCCCCCTTGCGAGACCGTCCGGGCGACGTCTTGGAGCTTGCGCACCACTTTCTTCGCGATCTGAACGCTGCCATGGGAACCGATGTTGACGGTCTTGCGGCGGAGGCTGCGTCCGCCCTTCAGGTGTACCACTGGCCCGGTAACGTCCGTGAGCTTCGCAACGTGATCGAGCGGGCCGTGATCCTGGCACGCACCGGAACGATCCAGCCGCACCACTTCCCCTCCGACCTGCATCCGCTACCGATCTCGGTTCGGGGAGCGCCGATGAAGCCGCTGTCCGAGGTGGAACGAGAGCATATCTCCCAGATCCTGGAGGCCACCGGCGGCAACATCAAGCGCTCGGCGGAGGTGCTTCAGGTCTCGCGCACCACTCTCTACAACAAGATCAAGGCCCACGGGATCGAGCTCCAGTCATGAGGTGTGCGTTCCCGTGGACAAGGGAGACCGATCATGCGTGTTGACGGATCCGAGGATGCGGTGGTCGCCGCCACCTACCGGCTCGTCGTGATTGTCTGCGCCGCCTTGCTGGTGAGCCTGGTGATCTACGTGGTGCTCGCGTCGTTTCTGGTGGAGCAGGAGGGCTTCGTGGTCGCCGGCGACCTGCCACCGGTGCTGCCCCCATTGTTGGCCGCCATCGGTGTTGCCATGCTCGGGATCGCTCAGGTCATCCCCTCGCTGATCGCCCGTCAAGCACGGGCAACATCCGACGTCGGAGAGCGCTTGCGCACTGCACAGACCGCAACCATCATCGGCATGGCACTGCGGGAGTCCACCGCCATCTTCGGCCTCGTGATCACCCTGCTCACCGGCGAGATCGTCTGGGTTCTCGCACTCGCAGGGCTGTCTGCTCTTGCCATGGTGGTCAACTGGCCACGGCGCAGCCAGTTCCAGTCCGCCACGGGGCCTCATTAGCGACACAAAACTCCGTATCTTCGAAAACTCGAAGCAAAGCTCCTGAGTTGAGTTCTCAGTTCTTAGTTTTCAGTTCTCAATGCCGCCCGCCCCGGAGCATGCTCTGAGAGCTTCGGGGTCGAAGAACGGTGGGGCGCTTGCAGCAAGGGCAGATGGGTGGGTGGGGGAGCTCATACCCAATACCTAACACCGAACCGCTACGCGGTCGTGCGACCGGCAGCAACAGAGGATCACTTTGGTTGCGGCCCGCGACTGCGTTCGTCGCTGACGAAGCATCGCGCTGCGTCCACGGCCTCTGGGTTGGCAACCGATGCGAGGTCGCCGGGATCCTCACCGGCCAGCACCTTGCGCAGCACGCCCCGCAGAATCTTGCCAGAACGGGTCACGGGCAAGGCCTCCAGCCAGAGCACCTCGGAGGGACGCATGGTGGCTCCGAGCGCCTCACCAACGTGCTCGCGGACCGCTGCCGAAAGCTCATCGGAGGGGTCATGGTCGTCGTGTGCCACGACCACGAGCACCAGCCTCGTCCCCTTGACCGGATCCGGCAGACCCACGGCGGCGGCCTCGCGGACCGCCGGATGGGACACGGCCGCAGCCTCCACCTCGCCAGGGCCGACGCGTTTGCCCGCGATCTTCAGCGTGTCGTCGGACCGTCCGGTGAGAAACCAATGACCGTCCGCATCCACTCGCGCCCAGTCCCCATGGTTCCAGAGGGCCTCCCCGAACTGGCTGAAGTACGACTGCAGGTACCGCTCCGGATCGTTGAGAAAGCCCCGGGTCATGTTCGGCGCCGGAGCGCGGCACACCAGGTACCCGACGTGCTCGCGCACACTGGCACCAGTCTCGTCGACCACGTCCACATCCATTCCGAGGGCCGGGCCCTGCAACGAGGTGGCTTTGATCGGCGCCACAGGCAGCGGCGCCAGCAGACAACCCATCAGCTCCGTACCGCCCGAGATGTTCATGATCGGGCACCGTCCTCCGCCGACCGCCTGCGCGAACCACCGGTACGAGGTGGCATCCCACGGCTCGCCGGTGGACCCGAGTATCCTCAGGCTCGACAGGTCATGGCGACCAACCACGGCGTCGCCCGCGGACGCCAGCACCCGCACCGCCGTTGGTGCCACACCGAGATGGGTCACCCGGTGTCGCTTCACCATGCGCCACATCCGATCGTGCGTCGGGTAGTCCGGAGCGCCGTCGAGCAGCACCACGGTCCCGCGATGGAAGAGAGCTCCGAGAATTTCCCACGGCCCCATCATCCAACCGATATCGGTCAGCCAGAACATGACATCGCCGGGCCGTACATCCAGGTGGTACCCCACCTCCTTCGCCGTCACCACCTGCACCCCCGCGTGCGTGTGCACGACGCCCTTCGGTCGCCCGGTCGTACCGGAGGTGTACAGGAGCAGGGAACGGTGATCCGCAGGCAGCTCGACGGTAGGGAGCCCGGAAGCTGCTGCCGCCTCGGCCTGGTGCCACCACACATCACGACCCGGAGTCCAGCTCACCGAGGCGCCGGCGTGCCGCAGCACAACAACGTGCTCGATGCCGCCGGCGAGGTCCGCTGCTCGATCCGCCATGTCCTTCAGCCGGAGCAGTCGTCCCCGTCTCCGCGTCCCGTCAGCAGTCAGAAGCACACGGGCGCCTGCATCCTGCAGACGAGCTGCCAGCGCCTCCGGGCCGAAGCCGGCAAACACCGGCACTGGCACCGCTCCGATCTTCAAGCACGCCAGCAGGGCGACGACCACGTCCGGCGCCATCGGCAGGTAGAGCCCCACCGCATCCCCCGGCGACACGCCAAAAGCTGAGAGGACCGCGGCACACCGGCTCACGCGCTCACCGAGCTCCGAGTAGGTCAGTTGGAAGACCTCACCCTCGTCGCCTTCGCCGACAACTGCCAGCTGGTCACCGTACCCTGCGCGCAGATGACGATCGAGCACGTTGTGCACGATGTTCAGCCGCCCACCGAGAAACCACTCTGTCCACGGGAGCCCGCCGCTTGAGTCCATCAAGGTGTCATACGGGCGGTACCACTCGACACCGAGGTCCTCGAGGATCGCAGGATAGAACCACTCGGGCTCGGTGGCGGCCCTGCGCCGCAGCTCACCGGCCGAGCTGATGCCGTGCCGCCGCATCAGGCGCGCCACATGGGACGCTGTCAGGTCGTCCGCACGGGGCTCCCAGAGGATCGGCTCGGCCATCGCTCACCTCACCCAGCTGGTGTTGTAGTCCCGATCCTCGACGGCCCACGCGTGGTCGGTCACGACGAGCGGCTTGTAGGTGTCGATCATCACCGCGAGCTCATCGGTCCGCGTGGTCCCGATGGACGCCTCATAGGTTCCCGGATGCGGACCGTGAGCGATACCGGCGGGATGCAACGTCACCGAGCCAGAGGTGATCCCTTTACGGCTCGTGAAGTTGCCCTCGACATAGAAGATCACCTCATCGCAATCGACTGACGAGTGGGCATACGGGCACGGAATCGACAGATCGTGGAAGTCGACGAGTCGTGGCACGAAGGAGCACACCACGAAGCCGCCGCCGACAAACGTGGTATGGACCGTCGGCGGAAGGTGAACCAGCCCCGTCTTCGGCCTGAACGATCGGATCGGAAAAGAGAACGGCCACACCTGACCATCCCAGCCGTACACGTCGTACGGATCGTTCGCCAGCGCGAACTCGGTCAGACGGCCACCGCGCTGGCTGATCAGCGTACGCGGCCCCTCGGGGCGTCCGGCCGGCCACCATGCTGGCTCGTCAAAGTCGCGGTGCGAGTACGGAGCTGCCATGTCCAGCTGACCTGTATGGTTCCGGAACTGACGCGGCACGTCGATCCAGCTGCGACCCTCCATCACCAGCAGCTCCGCCGGCTCGTCGAGAATCCAGCGGTGGGGCAGCCCACGCGGGATGAAGACATAGGTCTCCGGTGTGAACTCCAGCTCGCCAAGTGCCGAGTGCACGCGTCCGCGACCGCGATACACATACACCAGCTCGTCGCCGTCCACGTTGGTCACCAGGGTCGGCTCCGACTCCTCGGCACGTGCGTACCAGATGCCGAGATCGGAGTTGGACAGCAGGAGCCGGCGGCCCAGAAACGGCGTCGAGCCCGCGACCAGGCCACCGGTCTGGAAGTGAGCCCGACGCAGGGGACCCTCGGCCGCCACCGCCCCGCCTGCACCAGGGTGGACACCACGATCGTGCTCGTCCGAGACCCAGTGCGGCGCCTGTCGGTGGTACAGGATCGTGTACGCGCCATCGAAGCCCTGGCGCGTGAAGCAATGCTCGAAAGCAAGCTCGCCTTCCGGCCTGAACTGGGTGTGCGGCAGGTCTGGAATCTGACCACGGAACGTTCGATGGATCACGCGACACCTCCCTGGTACGAAGCGCTGTTCCGCTCGGTCTCATGCACCGTCACCATATCGAGCTCGACCCCTGCCGGAAGATGACCGGAGATCCGCTCGAAGAACTGTTGAGCGAGGTTCTCGGCACTGGGAATGACGTTCTCGAGCCACGGCACCTCGAGGTTCAGATGGCGATGGTCAACGTCGCTGACAACTCGCTGTCGGACGACGTCCTTGAGGACCTTCATATCGATCAAGTAGCCCGTCTCCGGGTTCACCGCGCCGCGGACGCGAACCTCGAGCACGTAGTTATGCCCGTGCCCATGCAGGTTGTTGCACTTCCCGTATACCTCTCGGTTCCACTCGTCGTCCCGCTCCGGGTTATGCAACCGGTGGGCTGCTTCGAAGTACAGCTTCACTGACACCATGGACGCCATCACGTCCCTCCTTGCAGCAAGAGAGCTGGCAGACACTGCATATTATTCCTCACCTCGGGACATCATCGTTGACTGCATGGACAGCGACGTGCGACGCTGCACTGCGGCGAGCGGTCTCGAACCACGTCGATCCCGGGCCGGGATCGAGCGCCGGCCGTCTCCGCCGGTTGTGTTATGACAGTCCGTACGGCACTCAGATCCATCCGCCGCCTCTGGCGCCGAACCCTCAGCCACCTCGGCCAGTCCGGTATTCGCTTCGTGTACCACAGGGGATACCAGCATGTGGCATCCGGGGTGCCCCTGGACGCGGAACGGGCCGCCCGCATCATGGCGTTCCTCGATGAAGAGGGGCTCCTGCGTCCCGACGACATCTCGCTGCCGCGCCCATGCTCGTTGCACAACATTCTCAAGGTCCACTCAGCAGACTACCTCGTCTCGCTGCAGCGGCAGCAGGTGCTCTCGCGCATCTTGGGGGTTCCGATCCGCGAGAATCAGGTCGAGGCCGTTCTCGACTACATGCTTCTTGCAGTGGGAGGAACCGTCCAGGCCACCCGCCTCGCCCTCCGCCGGAGCGCAATCGCCGTCAACCTCGGTGGTGGGTTTCACCACGCCGAGGCGGACCGAGGTCTCGGTTTTTGCGTCTTCAACGATATTGCGGTTGCCATCCAGCGGCTTCGATCCAGGGAGTTCACCGAGCCGGTTCTGGTGATCGATCTCGATCTCCACGACGGCAACGGGACACGAGCGATCTTCGCCGATGACCCTTCGGTGTACACGTACTCGATCCATAACGCGCACTGGGGACCGACCGAGGCTGTCGCATCCACATCGATCGCTCTCGGCTCCGACGTCGGCGATGAGCTGTTTCTCGGCACTCTCCTGAAGACACTACCGGAGATTATCGACTCGGTCCGCCCCGGCCTCGTGGTGTACCTGGCGGGCGCCGACCCGGCCGGAGACGATCGCATGGGCAACTGGAAGCTCACGGACGACGGCATGTTTCGGCGAGATCGTTTCGTGATCGAGCAGATCCGCCGGAATCACAGCACGACGCCGATCGTCGTCCTCCTCGGCGGTGGCTACGGCACCGGCGCGTGGCGCTACAGCGCGCGGTTTCTGGCCTGGCTCGTGAACGGCCGCAGCATCGACCCCCCTGATACCGAGGAGCTCACGCTCCTTCGCTTTCGCAGGATTGCGGCGCAGCTCGACCGAGCCCAGCTCACCTCGGAGCCGTCGAGCGGCGACTTCGACTTGCAGCTATCGGATCTCGACCTGTCTGCAATCCTCCCCGGGAACCCTCGTCCGACCCGCTTCCTCGGATACTTCTCCCGGCACGGGCTCGAGCTGACGCTGGAGCGCTTCGGAATCCTCGACCAGCTCCGGGGCAAGAGCTTCCGACCCCAGGTCGAGGTCGATCTCGATCGCTCGACAGGACAGACGGTCCGGATCTTCTCAGACCCAGACGACCGTGACCTGCTGGCAGAGATCAGCGTCAATCGCTCCCGCCGAGTCATCGCCGACTTCGAGGTGCTCGTCATCGAGTGGCTCCTCCTCCAGAACCCGAAGGAGCCGTTCACACCCGACCGTCCACGGCTGCCAGGGCAGCACCACCCCGGCCTCGGGCTGCTGCGCGAGTTCTTCGGTTGGCTGGTCATGCTGTGTGAGATTGTCGAGCTGCACGGCATCGTGTTCACGCCCTCGCGCTACAACGTGGCCGCACTGAGTCACAAGCTGGTCCGCTTCATCAAACCGGAGCATGAGGCGCAGTTTCGCGCCTTCGACGCTGTCCTGTCCGACCGCCCGCTGGCAGCTCGCACCCGCTTGATCAGTCAGGGCAAGGTCATCGACGCCACCACCGGGGAGCCCGCTCGGTGGGAGGCACACCCCATGGTCCTCTCAGTGTCGTCCGAGCTCGACGCGCACCTGTTCGGCGACTCATACGAGCAGGCCGTCGCAGAGCATCAGCAGCGAATCAACCTCAAGCTCGCGCCGCCGAGCTCGCGGCCTGCATGGCGCTAGAGGCACCGCGGGCACGCATCACGCCTCCAGAAACAGATCCCGACCCAAGCTCATCTCACGGAGGAACTCCTCCGGGTCGGCCTCCAGCCGAGTCGCCAGCCGACGCTCATCGCGCTCCCGCAACCACTGGGCCAGCTCCTCACCGTCCCGAAGGGGCGGCGCCAGCCGCTGCAGGGTCCGGACAATCAGAAACGACGCCGCGCTCTCCGGGAACAGGCCGGCCTCCCGGATCATCCGAAAGACTTGCAGCCGCTCCTCATCGCTCGCCGTGTACATCTCGCCTCGCACCCAGGAGACCAGATCCCGCCACGTCCCCCAGAAGTGGTGTGGCTGTACAGTGGCCTCCAGACGCCGGTTGACCGCATCAAACAGCGCGGAGTCCGAGATCCCGACCCCGTCGTCGTCAAAAGTCCACGCTCGCTCAGCCTTCATCGTGCGACCTCCATGCTCGCCGCTGGCAGTACCGGCGTACCCAGGTACCCCGCAGTCACCGATGGCGTGCTCCGGAAAACCTAACGTGCGTTCAGCGGCATTTCCGACACGAGCCCGGGAGCGCGGCCCCTCTACGCGAAGATGTTCTCCGGTATGTAGGGGTGGGTCCCTTCGATGACCTCGACCCCGGACTTTGCCTTGATCTTCGCGGACAACGTCTCGGCATACGGACAGTGATCGAGAATGCACGGTGCGATATGAACCGCCGTCACCTTCTCTTGCATCGGCGCGTTCCACAGCTTCACCTGCGCCAGACGGGGCACGATGCCGGCACCGGGGCAGTCGCCACAGTTGAGCAGACCGATCAGCTCCACCTCCGTGTCTGCGTAGCGAGCGAACGCGCCCTCCCGACGGTTGAACGCCACCAGACACCGTGAGCACCCGATACACACGTCATCCATGGACCGCTTGCACCCTAAAATCAGGACCTTCTCCATGGCGCCGCCTCCCTTCCCCGTCGATCATCTCACAGCGACCACGTGTTCATGCACCGCGGAGCACGAACCTCCCGGTGCCTCGCCGCGGAGTGCTACGCCTGCCTAACGGGAAGCAGCCCACGCGGCCGCTACGATCCTGGCGACGGCTTCGACCTCGTATCGTCCCGAATCGATGGCCATATCGGCGACGTCTGCGTACGCCCGCCAGCGCTGATCCAGCACGGTCCGGACCTCATCCAGCGCGCCGAGAGTCGTCAGCGCGGGTCGCTCCGACCCCTGCGTTCTGGCCACCAAGATCTCCGGATCGGCCCACAGCCAGACACAGAAGACATCTCGAAGGACCGCTCGGCTGTTCGCCGCCATCACGGCTCCACCACCAGTGGCCACCACTGTCGACCGGCAGCTCAGCGCCGCCAGCAGCTGACGCTGCTCCTCAGCGCGGAACTCTGCCTCACGACCGCGTGCGAACAGATCGGCGATCGGCCCCAAGCGGCGTTCGACCTCGAGGTCCGTATCGATCACGTCCCAACCCAAGTCATCAGCAACGGCCCGGGCGACGACGCTCTTGCCGCTTCCACGCAGACCCACCAGCGCAATCTGTCCGGTCCGTTCTGGCCGCTCACCCATACCAGCACTCCTCGAGCACCTCCAGCGGAACGGAGGTTGACCAGACGCCATCGGCCGGCTCCATCTCCCCCAACCTCCGGGGGAGACTGACGCGCACGGACACGTCCAGGTTCTTCTTGTCACGCTGCATCCACTCCACCGCATCGGTGAAGTGCACCGGCGGCTCCACGGGAAGCCCGAGATGGCGCAGCACATCGAGCAAACGCTGCCGATCACCAGCCGGGAAGCCCAGTCGCCGTTCGGCGACCCTCGCCTCCACCGCCATGCCGATGGAGACGGCCTCACCGTGTGACAGCGCATACCCAAGGGCGGCCTCGATACCGTGCGCCACGGTATGTCCAAAGTTGAGCACGCGGCGGCGTCCCCGCTCGTACGGATCCGAGCGCACCACCTCCACCTTGACCGCTGCTGCCCGCGCCATCAGCCCGGCCAGAGCATCCGTGCTCGGCGTACTACCATCGAGCGACAGCCCCTCGAGCCGCTCGAGCAGGCCCACATCCTCGATGACAGCGTGCTTGACGACCTCGGCCAGACCCGAACGGATCTCGCTGACCGGCAGCGTTGCCAGCCATCGCGGATCCCCGATGACCGTCCTCGGCCAGTAGAACGTCCCGAGGAGGTTCTTGCCGGCCGGGACATCAATGGCAGTCTTGCCACCCAGCGCCGCATCCACCATCGCCATGACGGTCGTCGGAACGTTGATGAGCGATACCCCGCGGAGCAGACGCGACGCGACGTAGCCGACCAGATCCGTCGCCACGCCCCCTCCGAACGCCACAATCACGTCGTTGCGCCGGATCGGCGCCTCCAGCAGCTGATCCTCGATCTGAACCGCGACGGCCCGATTCTTCGACGGCTCGCCCGGCGGAAAGGTGACTGCAGGCAGCACGTCGGCCAACGGCGCCAACGCGGCACTCAGGCGATCACCGTGAAGAGCGAACACCCGCTGATCGGCGACGATCACCGCACGAGCCGCCGACTCTGGCCAGACAGAGCCCAGCAGCGACAGCGCATCGTGGCCGATCACCACCTGCTGCTCGTAACCCTGCTCTACGCGCAGCTCGAACTGGCTCGGCATGGTCGACATCACTCTGGAAACCTCCGCCCGATCGCGCGTTGTCGATGCTCCTCCCGCCAACGCAGCTGCGGATGATCCGGCTGCATGCGCCTGTTCTCCCGTATGGAGGCCTCGACCAGCGGATGCTATGTCGTGGTCCACTACGTGTCAAACCCGGCGAACACAGCCGTGCACGAGGTCCTGCGTGCCCGGCGTCACGTTCCGCTCTGGACTTCGCCGATGCGCCACCGTAGGATGAAGCCGATTTTCACGACGACGATCCGGAGGTCTCGTTCTGTGCTCCGCAGACCCTCAGATCCCGCCGGTTCTCGACGTCCAAACATGGAGGCTTGACCATGCAACTTCGAGCTTTGAGCGTGTCGGTCGCGCTGATCGCGATCTGCACCCTCGCAAGCGGCGCCAGCGCACACACAGTCCTTCCAGAGGAGGCTGCGCCGCAGCCGAACCTGACATCCGCACCGGCTCCACCGCCACTCAGACTGGCCCAGGTCGAGCGTTCCGCTCCCGTGGTCGAGCTTGAACCCGCCAGGATCGTGGAGGGCGAAAGGATCGAGGAGATCGGCGACTGGAACACCGCGGGAAGCGTCCCGGTACGCAACGGGTTCGTCCGTCACCTCGAGACCACCCAGACGGTCCGCTTGAACGCTGAAACCCTGCGGAGGAGCGAGACCGGGACCTTGGTATGGGGCACCGAGATCGTCGTCGAGGAGGCACACTCCGTCCGCGTTCGTCTGGACGCTGTCGAGCTGCCGAACGATGCGCGCCTGTGGGCGTGGGGGCCGGGCCAGGAGCCGGCCCGACCATTCGGTATCGAGCTCGTCGATCCTGCCGGTGGCCTGTGGACCCCTCCGGTCCACGCCAGCACAGTCTGGCTCGAGGTCGAGCTCCCGGCCGAAGCGCTCGCCACAGCCGGCACGACGGGGTTCACGATCTCGCGCGTGGCCGAGATCTTCCCACTGGACAGCCGAGGGCGCCCGATCACGGCCGATCGGCAGGTGGACTTGAAGATCGCAGGTGAGGAGTGCTTGATCGACGCCGCTTGCATCGAACAAGACCCGATCCCGATGTTCGACGACTACAGGCGAGCGGTGGCCAGACTCCAGTTCATCGATGGCGGGTTCTCGGGCCTGTGCTCCGGCGCCCTGCTTGCTGACGGCGATCCGAGCACCAACCGCGCCTACCTGCTGACCGCCAACCACTGCCTGTCGACAGAGGAAGGCGCCACTTCGATCAGCGCCTACTTCGACTACTACCGAGACGAGTGCGAGGGTCCGATCGATCCGCTGTTCAACTTCCCGAACGTCAGTGGCTCCACGCTGCTGGCCACCTCGGAGCAGACGGACGTGACCTTCCTAGAGCTCAGCTCACTGCCAGAGAACCGGTTCTTCTTGGGCTGGACAACCGCGACCCTCCCGCACGGCACCGAGCTCTTCCGCCTGTCGCATCCGAGTGGTCGCCCGCAGCACTACTCCGCGTCCACGGTGGATGTCTTTGCGGGACAGTGCACGGGTCTGCGCCGGCCGTACTTCGTCTACAGCCGACCGGTCGAAGGCGGCACCATCGGTGGCAGCTCCGGCTCCCCGACGGTGACCGCGGACGGACTGGTCATCGGCCAGCTGCTCGGAGCCTGCGGCCCCAACGTCGAGGACCCGTGCGACTACGACAACGCCGAGGTTGACGGAGCGCTGTCGCGCTCGTACGTCCACCTCGCCGACTGGCTCGGCGTACCGGACGCCCCCGAGCTGAACGGACCGAGCGAAGCAGCCTCCGGGGTACCGTTCGTGCTCACCTGGGATGCCACGAGCCAGGACGACGCATATCAGCTGGAGCGCGCCACCGACGCGGCGTTCACCGACGCCACCACGCGCACCGTTCAAGGCGTCTCGAGCGAGGTGGTCGAGACCATCGAGCAGGCCGTGGTGCTCTACTACCGCGTCCGCGCCACCCTGGGCCAGGGCGACGGGCTGGTGGGCTCCGAGTGGTCGAACACCCTGGCTGTGTCGGTTTCGCCACCAGTGGGAACCAACACCTACACCGTCGCGGGCATCGCTCGCTCGCCGGGCGCCGCAGGAACCAACTGGCGTTCGAACCTGGCGGTGCTGAACCGCTCGAGCACCGCTGCAACCCTCGAGCTCCGGTTCTTCTACGGCGACCAGGTCGCCACCGCCTCGACCGTTCTGGCGCCGAACGCCTCCATCGAGTGGGAGGACGTGGTCTCCAGCCTGTTCGGGATCCAGTCAACGTCCGCAGGCTCGGTGGTGGTTGCATCGGACGTCCCGGTCCATGTCACTGCCCGTACGTTCAACCAGAGCGATGACGGCACGTTCGGCCAGTTCCTGCCGGGTGAGCCGGTCGACGGCGGCCTGGCGTTCGGTGAGGTCGGGATCCTCCCACAGCTCAAGTCCAACGACGCCTTCCGCACCAATGTGGGCTTCGTCAACCTGAGCGACGAGTCGATCTTCGTTCGCTACCGGCTGTACGACGCCAACGGCCAGGACCTCGGCATGCAGCCGCCGATCTCTGTTCCGGCTCACGCATGGTTCCAGGTCAACGACGCGTTCGCGGGCACCGGCCAGCAGAACGTGGCCTACGCCACCGTCGAGATGGCATCGGCGCAGGGACGGATGTGGGCGTACGGCTCGGTGGTCGACGAGCTCACCGGCGATCCGACGACGGTTCCGGTGCTGATGGACTCCGCGAGCGGTGCCTCGTACCGCTACATGATCGCCGGCATCGCTCACGCGCCGGGGGCCGCCGGCACCAACTGGCGCTCCAACGTGGCCGTAACCAACCGATCCGGGGCGCCGGCCACGCTCACCGTGACGTACCATCACGGGGACGGAGCATTGAGCGAAGAGGTGGCGCTGGGTAACGGTGAGATCGCCGAGTGGGAAGACGTCGCCGTCTCTCTGTTCGGGCTCGCCTCCACATCCTCAGGCAGCGTCAGTGTCAGCTCTGATCAGCCCCTGCTGGTCACGGCGCGGACGTTCAACGAGTCCGCCTCCGGCACCTTCGGCCAGTTCCTGCCGGGCGTGCTCGTCGGCGAAGGGCTGACCGACGGCACCATCGGCCTCCTGCCGCAGCTCAAGCGGACATCGGCGTTCCGCACCAACATCGGCTTCGTCAACCTGACGGAGGCGCCGTGCCAGGTTCGGGTCCGCCTGTACGACTCCACCGGCGCCCAGGTGGGCGGCGACCAGAACCCGACAGTCCCCGCAAACGGGTGGTTCCAGATCAATCGCGCGTTCGAAAAAGCCGGAGCCGGCATCCAGCCGATGGCATGGGCCACCGTCGAGGTCCTGACCGTGGGCGGTGAGGTCTGGGCGTACGGCTCGGTGGTGGATGAGGTCACGGGTGATCCGACCACGATCCCGGTCGTGATCGAGTAGAGCGCCACCGCCACAGCATCTCGAATCTATCCCGGGGGGCCGCCTCACGGCCCCCCGGGCTTTTCTCACCCAATGCGGCCGCAGGACCGCAAGCACCGGAGCATCATCTGGTTGCGGCTCGCGGCCGCGTTGGACGTTGGGTATGAGCTCCCCCACCCTCCCAGTCTCACTCGTAGGAGCGACGACGCCACAGCCCGGTCCCGACGGCCGGATCCCAGCGGATGCCTCGCAGTCTCGCTGCGTGCTATGCCCGCCCCGCCACAATGCCTCAATCCCCCGGTTCTGTGCGAGACTTGGCGTATGCCAGAGCCCAACCGCCGCACGCTGTACCTGATCGATGGACCGAACATCGCCTTTCGAGCCTTCTTCGCCATCGGCGGGATGACGAGCCCGAGCGGGTTGCCGACCAACGCGCTGTACGGGTTCACCAACATGCTCGTCAAGCTCATTCGGGACGAACGTCCCGGGCATCTCGCGATCGTGTGGGACCCGAAGGACGGCTCGTTCCGCAACGAGATGCTCCCGTCCTACAAGGGCACGCGTCCCGACATGCCGGAGTCTCTGGTCGAGCAGATCCCGCACTTCGCGCGCATCGCCGAGGCGTTCGCGATCCCGTACCTGTGTGAGGAGGGTTTCGAGGCGGACGATGTGATCGGGACCCTCGCCAAACGGTGGAGCGACGAGGTGGATGTGGTGATCGTCAGCTCCGACAAGGACCTGATGCAGCTCGTCTCCAATCGCGTGACCCTGCTCGACACCATGAAGGATCGCCGGATCGGTCCAGCGGAGGTCAGGGAGAAGTTCGGATGCCCACCGAGACTGGTGCCGGACGCCCTCGGAATCTGGGGGGACTCGTCCGACAACATTCCGGGGGTCAAGGGGATCGGGGAGAAGGGAGTCCACAAGCTCCTGGCGACCTTCGACGGTCTCGACGACCTCTACGCACGTCTCGATGAGGTCACCCCACCCAGCGTCCGCACGAAGCTCGAGCACGACCGTGACAACGCCTTCCTGTCACGGGAGCTGGCGACGATCCGCGCCGACGTACCGATCGATCTCGACCTCAACGATCTCGAGCTCACCTACCCGCCGCCGTCCGAACGCCCGCGCGAGCTCTTCTCAGAGCTCGGCTTCCGCTCCCTTTTGCGTGAGTTCGGTGGCGCCATGGTGGCGATCGACCGCGACCGGTATCGCCTGGTCCTCGACGAACCCACACTGCTCGAGCTCCGCGACATGCTCGCGGCAGCGGGCCGGTTCGCTGTCGACTGTGAGACCACGGATCTCGAGGCCAGAATCGCCGACCTGGTTGGCCTGTCGGTGTGCTGCGACGACAGCACCGCATGGTACATCCCGGTTGGCCACCGCTACCTCGGCTGCCCGGAGCAGCTGTCCTGGAGTCGCGTGCGCGAGGTGCTCGGGCCCCTACTTGAGGCCCCGGAGGTGGCGCTCACGGGCCAGAACCTGAAGTACGACTCCCACGTCCTCGCCCGCCACGGCGTCGAGCTCGGTGGCATCGCCGGCGACACGTTGCTGGCTGACTATCTCCTCGAGCCCGACCGGCGCAGCCACGGTCTGAACGACCTCGCCCTGATCCATCTTCAGCACAAGATGATCTCGTACGAGGAGGCCGTGGCCGGCCGCGACAGCTTCGCAGCAGTCCCCGTAGAGGATGCGCTGGCCTACGCTGGCGAGGACGCCCACGTGGCGTGGCTCCTCGACCGTCGCCTGGACGAACAGCTGGACAGCGTGCAGCTGACGCAGCTCTATCGAGAGCTCGAGCTCCCGCTGATCCCGGTGCTCGCACGCATGGAGAATGCGGGGATCGCAGTCAACCGCGACCTTTTCGGCACGCTGCTCGAGGAGCTCTCCGAGCGGATCGAGGAGACCGAGCACCGGTGCTGGGAGCTGGCTGGAGAGCAGTTCACCATCGCTTCGGTCAAGCAGCTCCGGACGATTCTGTTCGACCGTCTCGGCCTGCCCGTTTTGAAACGCACCAAGACCGGGCCGTCCACGGCCGAGGCTGTGCTCGCCGAGCTGGCGATGGAGCACCCGTTGCCCCAGGCGATCCTCGACCATCGTTCGTTGGTCAAGCTCAAGAACACCTACGTCGAGCCGCTCCCCGGCATGATCGACCCCGCCACCGGACGGATCCACACGCACTTCTCGCAGACCACCGCGGCGACAGGACGCCTTTCGTCAGTGGAGCCGAACCTGCAGAACATTCCGGTGCGCACACCAGAAGGCCGCCGTATCCGGCAGGCGTTCGTGGCCCCGGAAGGCCGACTCCTCCTTTCTGCTGACTACTCCCAGGTGGAGCTCAGGGTGCTGGCACATCTATGTGGCGGTACCGGCACTCTCGCAGAGGCGTTCGCATCCGGCACGGACGTTCACGCGCAGACCGCAGCCGGGCTGATGGGCGTCGAGCTCGATCAGGTCACCCGCGAGATGCGCTCCATCGCCAAGGCGGTGAACTTCGGGATCATCTACGGCCAGAGCGCGTTCGGGCTGGCGCAGAGCCTCGGCATTCCTCGCCGCGACGCCAAGGCGTACATCGAGCGGTACAAGGAACGCTACCCGGAGATCGAGGCGTACCGCCAGCACACCCTCGAGGAGGCTCGTGCCTCCGGTGTGGTGACCACGATCCTCGGTCGGCGCCGGCCGGTCCCGGACCTCGCCAGCGGCAACTTCGTGCAGCGCTCGCAGGCGGAGCGAATCGCTGTGAACACCCCCGTGCAAGGCTCCGCTGCGGACATCATCAAGCGCGCGATGCTCGCAGTCGACGCCCGCCTGCGCTCTGAGTTTGCCGACCAGAAGCTCCTCCTGCAGGTCCACGATGAGCTCTTGCTGGAGGTGGACGAGAGCGCTGCCGAGGCCGTCGGATCGATGGTCCGCGAGGAGATGGTCAACGCTATCGAGCTTTCTGTCCCGCTGGTGGTCGATATCGGCACCGGACGCACCTGGGACGAGGCGCACTAGCCGAGCGCACCCATGCCCGGAGCACCGGTCGGTTCGAGCCACAGCTGGCCTCGCGGCGCACGATTGGAAGCGACAGTCGTCGGTGCTGCGATCGCTGTCTTCTGCATCGCGGCGTGTGTGCAGCTGGCGCTGCCCGGACTGCAGTACGACGAGTGCCTCGCCGCAGCGCCTGCCGTCAACTTCGTGTTCGCGACCGAGGTCGCCGAACCGATGCAGATCGGGCCTTCGGTGATCCACATCTTCGGGCGTCCACTGCCGATCATGGTGATGAGCTACATCGGTCCGGTGAAGACCCTGGCCCATGTCCCGTTCATCGCAGCTCTCGGCGCCTCACCCGCAACGGTCCGTCTCATGCCGGTCAGCGTCGTTGCCCTCTGCCTCCTGCTCACCTGGGCAGTCTGCCGGGCGCTCTGGGGACGGCGGGCCGCACTGCTCGCCACAACCGTTGTGGCCCTCGATCCGTCGTGGGTCCTCTACCTCACCCGCGACGTCGGACCAGCTGCTCTCGCAATCCTCTTCAAGCTGCTCGCCGTCGCGGCAGGTCTCGGGTGGTGGCGCTATGGCCGGTCCGTCCGTGGTCGACTGGCCCTGGCCGCCGCCGCCCTGGCGATGGGCCTCGGCGTCTCGCACAAGGTCGACTTCCTGTGGGTCGTCGCGGGTCTGCTGCTCCCCGTCCTCCTGGTCGCAGCCGGCTCGGCCGTTCGGCGCCTCGATCTTCGCGCCGTTCTCCTGGCCACAGGAGCGTTCTTCATGGGCGCCGCACCGATCGTCGCGTTCAACGTGGTCACCGGCGGACACACATTCACACCGTTCCTGGCCAAGCTGTTGCATGGTGAAGGCACCGGCGGCGCCTCCGACGCTCTTGCGGCACTCGGCGTGCGCCTTCAGCAGCTGCCACAGCTTCCGTCCGGCACGATCGTCGAGAGGCTGTTCGTCGGCAGCTCCGCATGCGAGCTCGATCAGCTCGAAACGTGGATCCGTCTCGTGCCAACAGTAGCCATCCTCCTCGCCCTGGCGTGGCTGGCAGTCCGCAGCTGCCATACCTTTCGCGGCAGCCGGCTGGAGGCGGGGCTCCTGATCCACATCGCCGTTGTGCTGGCTGCCAGCTGCTTCTCACCGACGGCCCTGAACGCCCATCACCTGCTCACACTGTATCCAGCCGGCCACATCGTCCTCGCGATCGCTCTGGCACGCCTCCTGAAGCCGGCGTCGACGGCGCCAGCTCGTCTGCTCGGCGCACTCGTCGTGACGGCCGTACTGCTCGCCAACGCCACATCGGTGGTGCAGATCCACCGAGCGCTACGCGCCACCGGTGGCGTCGGCTACTGGTCGGATGCCATCACCGCTCTATCCGACGATCTCGAGCAGAAGCTGCGAGAGTCCTCCGGCTCCGATCAGCCGGTCGAGCCGGTGCACGTCATGGACTGGGGGTTCACCAACAACCTGATCGTGCTGACCGCGGGACAGGTGCCACTCGAGCCGGTGTACCGCCAGCTGTGGCGGCACCCGCCGTCGCCCGCACTCGTCGCACCGTACGTCGCTGAAGGTTCAAGCTACCTGTTCCACGTCTCCGACCTCACGCTGTACGACGAGCTGCCCGAGCTTTTTGCAGCCGTCGCGGAGAGCCGCGGGCTCGAGCCCGCCGTCGAGGGACGCTACTTCCAGCGCAACGGACGCGAGGTGTACCGTCTGATCCGCCTCGTCCGACCAGATGTCGCGCCGGACGACACCGCGAAGCTCGCACCCCGGAACGCGGTCTCCGCAGATGACGACCGCTGCGAATCTGGAAGGCTCAGGAGCTCGTCGCGAACTCCGCTCGACCCAGCATGAGCTACCCTGTCAGGCGAAAGGAGAGGCTATGGGCTCCGTTCGCTCACTCCCGGCTCTGATCGCCCTCATCGCGCTCACAGCCTTTGCAGCTGGATGCGCCTCACAACCCAGCGAGCCTGAACCCGAGCGGCCCGACGTCCTCGGACGGGCGGCCAGCTTCGTCGCCGAGCGGACCGGGGTCGAAGCGGACGCGCTCGAGATCCTCCGCGTCGAGGAGGTGACGTGGCCGAGCGCCGCCCTCGGCTGTCCGAGCCCCGATCGTGTGTACGCCCAGGTGACGACACCGGGCTTTCGCATCGTTTTCGGAAGCCCCGACCGCGTGCGAACCTGGGAGCTCCACACCAACGAGGATGCCGGCGTGATCATCCACTGTGAAGACGGACGCCCCGCGCCGTAGGTCGATGCGCACCGCCGTTCTGGTCTCCGGTGGAGTCGACAGCTCCGTGGCGCTCCTGCGGCTGGCCGAGGCACACGGCGCCGACGGGCTGGTCGCCGTCTACCTCAAGATCTGGCTCGAGGACGAGCTGGCGTTCCTCGGAGAGTGTCCCTGGGCGGAGGATCTGCGCAACGCACAGGCTGTCTGCGACCAGCTCGGCGTACCCCTCGAGGTCCTCTCGCTGCAGCAGGAGTACCACCGAAGGGTTGTCGCAATCACTCTCGAGGAGCTGAAGGCGGGTCGCACCCCGAGCCCTGATGTGCTGTGCAACCGGGAGATCAAGCTCGGCGCCGCCGTCGACCTCCTCGGCGACCGGTTCGACACATTCGCCACCGGGCACCACGCCCGGCTCCACCGAATCGGCTCCGAGCTCCACCTGATGCGTGGTGTCGATCCGGTCAAGGACCAGGCCTACTTCCTCTGTCAGCTGTCCCAGGAGCAGCTGGAGCGGGCGGTCTTCCCGATCGGAGATCTGAGAAAGGACCAGGTCCGCGCACTCGCTGCAGAGGCTGGCCTGCCCACGGCAACACGCCCCGATAGCCAGGGAATCTGCTTCCTCGGTCAGATCCCCTACGACGCCTTCGTCGAGCACCACCTCAACGCGGAGCCAGGCGCTATCCGCGATGTCAGCTCCGGTGACATCTTGGGCCAACACCGCGGGCTGTGGTTCCACACCATCGGCCAACGGCGCGGCCTCGGACTGGCGGGTGGACCGTGGTACGTGGTGGACAAGGGCCTCGATGCCAATGTTCTGTGGGTCGTTCATGGCGACCGGCGGGACGAGTTGGCGCGTCGCTGGTTTCGCATCTCGAAGCTCAACCGTATCGGTACGCTACCTGCGGACACCAGGCTCGAGGTCCGGCTGCGCCACGGTCCGAGCGCCATCGGATGCACCGTGGGCT
Source organism: uncultured Thermoanaerobaculia bacterium (assembly GCA_964512045.1). Lineage (GTDB taxonomy): Bacteria > Acidobacteriota > Thermoanaerobaculia > Thermoanaerobaculales > Sulfomarinibacteraceae > CAZEJK01. Next base: position 21,716 of record CAZEJK010000005.1, on the reverse strand, counting down.
GGCTCGGCGAAGGGGTCGAGGTCAAGCTCGATGCCCCGGACCCGGGCATCGCCCCCGGGCAGTTCGCCGTCCTCTACCACGGAGATCGGTGCCTCGGCGGCGGTCCGATCGACCGGACTCCACCCGTCCGGCCGAGCTAGACCCGGAAGGTGCTCGCCACCCCGCTTCTCTCGACCGAGCTGCGATGCCTATCCAGAAGCTCTGGAGAGCTTTGCAGCTCGCTGTCCGGCTGGATCCGCGCGTGACCCGAGAGGCTTCATCGCTGAGTGGTTCTCGCCGGGGGCCGCCGGCCGGGCGCCGAATGGCCGGGGCTGGGCATGGGCGAACGGGTCGGTCTCTCCTATACTCGGGAGTGGGAGGTGGCCGGATGCCCAACGTCATGCCCGAAGGAGAGAACCTCCGGCGCGCCGTTCGCTGGATCTCAGAGCAGCGCCAGGAGTCCGCGGCGACATCGACAGCTGACTTGATCGACCAGGCTGGTCGCCGGTTCGATCTGTCTCCCGTGGAGCAGGTTTCCCTGATGCACCTCCTTCACGAGCGGGGCCCCGAGCCCGAGAGCTGACGCACGCGTCAGCTCGCACACCGTCACGACTCGAAGGCCACGTACAGCCTCCGGGGCTCGTGCTGAGGACACTCACACCGGGAACGCGCCGCGATCTCCCTCGGACTGATCGAGCTCTCGCAGACGCTCGAAGGTGTACAGACCCGACGAATGCCCGTCCGAGAACGACAGGGCGATCGCGTAACGCCCCACGAGCCCCGCCCGGGTGACACGAATATCCAGCGGCACGGAGCTGGGATCCAGCGTCTTCTGACCGGTGGTTTCATCCATGCATCCAGCACAGACACACGCAAGCCGCAGGTCGTACGGCTCGTGGACGGTGGTGCGGCCGTCCGGCCACTCGATCTGGAGCGTCCCATCATCCGCCACGGACATGTCCACCGGCGCCTGTGCCGCCACCTGCGCTGCTTCCTCGGCATTCGCAGTCACCGCCGCGGCCAGCTCACTGAAGACTCGCGCCGAGGCCGACTCGGGCTCAGAGAGCAGCACGGGCAGCCCCTCGTCGCCACTCGCCATGATCGCGCGATCCAACGGCACGGCACCGAGCCACGGTACATCCTGTTCGGCAGCCACAGTACGGCCGCCGCCTTGCTTGAAGATATCCGTGGTCTCCCCGCAGTGGTCACACACAAAGCCGCTCATGTTCTCGACCACGCCGAGGATCGGCACGTTGAGCTGACGGAACATCTCCAGGGCCTTGGTGGCGATTCCCAGCGCCACCTGCTGGGGCGTGGTCACGATGACCGCGCCAGACAGGGCGACCTGCTGCGCCAGTGTGAGCTGGACGTCGCCAGTGCCTGGAGGCAGATCGATCAGCAGGGTATCCAGCTCGCCCCACCGCACCCCATCGACCATCTGCTGGATGATCTTGTTGGCGATCGGAGCGCGCCAGATGCCAGGTCGGTCCTCACCAACAAGGGCGGCAACCGACATATAGCGCACACCGTGCTGCTCCACGGGTTCGATCGCCTCGGCAGTTCCCTGCGCTCGCGTTCCGACCGAGCCCAGGAGCCGCGGCTGACTCGGTCCGTAGATATCTGCATCGAGCACACCAACACGCTGACCGGCCCGCTGCATCGCCACCGCCAGGTTCGTCGCCACGGTTGACTTGCCGACGCCACCCTTGCCACTGCCGATGGCAATCACGTGCCGGACACCGGCCACACCCATACCGGACGTCTCCTGGTCGGAGGTGACCGTCTGCTCATCGTGACCCGAGCTCTGCTCGAGCTGGTCCTTCTTCCGGTTGAACAACCCCATGCTGCCTCCTCATCATCAGCGACCCGGCCTCGGGGTCAGAGGAGACAACAGCAATGGCGCGCGGTGTGTTCTCGACGGTCGACACCACCGCGTCAGTCCACGAAGAACTGCTTGGCCAGCGCCTGTCCCGGCCGATCTCGCAGCTCGACGGCTACCGAGTGGTAGCCCACCGAGTCAGTCGGCTTGGCGAACACCAGCACGTAGTAGCCGCTCAGAGCGCCGGAGACACGGCTCACTGCAGCCTCCGGGAAGTGGTACGTCGGCTGATACATCCCGCCGGTCTGTCGCGCCACGTGCTTCAGCCCGACAGCCAGCGAGTGGTCGTCCGCCTGCGTCACATCGATGGTGAAGATGCTCGTGCGGTTGCTCTCCATGGCATCCCGCGCACGGCCCCAGTCACGGCGCATCTGCACACCCGATCGGGAGAACCGCCCGATCCCCCAGCCAAACACCACGATCGTCTTCTCGCCATCGATCTCGCCGAGTGCCTCACCGAGCACCGCGAGAGCCGTCTCTGGCCACGCCGCATCGCGGGCCGCCGCCTCGTCCATCGCGCCGAGGAGACTGACGACATCTGAACGAGCCACCTCTCCCGGATCGGCGAACAGGTTGGTCGCTCGAACCGCTCGCTTGAGAACCTTGCGGTTGTCGGTGAAGTCGGCTCGAACCTGCAGATGGGAGGTGAAGGTGACCACCGCCATCTTGTCGTCGCCCTCGAGCGTGTCGATCAGGTCCTTGGCGTGGGTGGCCATCCGCATCAGACCGCGGAGACGGTGCCGCTCGAAGTCGAGCTGGAAGAAGAGGACGATCCTACGGCCGGGGAGCTCTGGTCGTGAGCGCTCAGCCCGAGCCTCCGGCTCGCCCGCCGAAGACTCCTCGGAGCCGGCGTCGAGATCCGGAAGCGAGCTCCCTTCGATCCAGTCAACGCTCTCCGGGACCACCTCGATCCCGTCCACCTCGAGCTCGAAGTCCTCCGGACCAAGGCCCCGGATCGGCTCGCCCGTCCCATCGATCGCGCGCACAACCAGCTGCACGAGCTGGACCTCGATGGCGTCACGAAAGACCGGTTCGGTTGGGGTCGCTGCAGGCGCCGGCGGCTCTTGCGCAGCCGCAGCAGCTGCGAGCGCGAGCAGCACCCACGTCAGAATGGGCTGGAAGAGCCATCGCGCGGAGGACATACGATCACAGCTCGTCTTCCAGACGGTCGACACGGCTCACGTAGGCCTGCACGGCCTCCTCTGTCGACATTCCCTTGCACGCCTCCCACGCGTCGTACTTCGCCTTTGCCACGAAGTCGAACATCCCGGGCTTGTCACCGGACACGTCTCCCTCGGTGGCCTGCTTGTACAGACCGTACAGATCGAGCAAGGCATCGTTGTCCGGCTTGCGTGGAAGCTGCTTGGCGCGCTCGGCCGCCTGCTCCAGCTGCTGCATGAGATCCATGGCATCCTCCTGGGTTGCTTTCGGCCCTCCGGGCCGCCGACCCATGATACCCGAGGGCGCTGGGGATCAGCCCCGTTGACCCGACCGGCCACGGCCTGGCACCATGAGAGCCATGCTGCATCTCACTCCACTGTCTGCACTCGGCGACAACTACATCTGGGTCCTCACCGACGCTTCTCGAGCGGTCGTCGTCGATCCTGGCTCTGCGACGCCAGTGCTGCGTTGGCTCAATGCCACCCAGCGCGCTCTCGCCGGCATCCTCGTCACTCACCACCACGGCGACCACACCGGCGGCATCCGCGAGCTGCTGGCGCACGAGCAGGTGCCGGTATGGGGCCCCGCGATGGAGCGGGTCCAGGGAGTGGACCATCCCGTCGAAGACGGCGACACCGTCGCACTGCCGGGTGACCTGGGACAGCTGGATGTGATCCATACTCCCGGCCACACGGCCGGTCACGTGTGCTATCTCGGCGACGGGATCGCGCTCACCGGCGACACACTGTTTGCCGGCGGCTGCGGTCGGCTGTTCGAAGGTACTCCGGAGCAGATGCATGCGTCGCTCTCCAGGCTGGCAGAGCTCGACGGCAGCACGCAGGTGTACTGCGCCCACGAGTACACGGTCGCCAACCTCTGCTTCGCCGCGGCGGTGGAGCCCGAAAGCACCGAGGTCGCGGAACGTCTCGAGGCCGCACGCAGACACCGCGCCGCAGGCGAACCGACGCTGCCATCCACCATCGCCGAGGAGGTGGCCACGAACCCCTTCCTGCGCTCGAACGAGCCGTCGGTGCGAACCGCAGCCGAGCGTGAGGCCGGCTACCCGCTGCCCGACCCGGTCGATGTGTTCGCAACCGTTCGCGCGTGGAAGAACCGGTTCTGACGACGGCGCGGGCCGCAAGCGCGTGCACCTTCGCTGGCGCGCGCAACCCCAGCGTCGTGTGCGGACGACGCGTGTTATACAGCTCCACCGCTTGCGCCACCGCCCCGCCATGCCTGTGGTGACTCGGTGCATGGGTTTCCGATCGCTCAGCAGCTGTCAGTATCCGGTCGGATCGGATGTGACTGGAGCGCGCTGATGCTTTGACATCATCTAGAACTGATGCTATGATGCAATGATGCGAACCACGATTACGTTGGAAGCGGATGTCGAGAGCTTGGTCAAGGAGGCCATGCGGCGGGAGGACACGTCGCTCAAACAGGTCGTGAACACAGCGCTGCGGGCTGCGCTGATGCCGGGAGCGCAGCGCCCCCCCCGTGAGCCCTACCGAGTACAGCCCCATCATGGGCGTCTGTTGGGACATGACCCTGCTGGGTTCAACCGGCTCGCGGATGAGCTTGAGGATCTTCCCATCCTGGCCAAGATGCGGCGCGGCGAATGATCATCCCGGACATCAACCTACTGCTGTACGCCCACATTGACACCTTCGCGCACCACGAGCCGGCCCGACGCTGGTGGGAGGAGCTCTTGAGAGGCGACGCGGAAGTTGGCGTGCCGCTGCCTGTAGTGTTCGGATTCGTCAGGATCGCGACGAACCCGCGGGTGTTCGATCCACCGATGACGATCGATGCCGCATTGGAGCGCATCGATCTGTGGCTACAGCAGCCAAACGTTCGCTGTCCTGCTCCAGGGCCGCGACACGTGGAGATCGCCTTCAGGTTGCTACGACATCTCGGAACCGCCGCGAACTTGACGACCGACGTTCAGCTGGCCGCGTTCGCAATCGAGAATCAGGGGGAGCTGCACTCCAACGACACGGACTTCGGACGATTCCCCGGACTGCGGTGGCGCAACCCACTCGAGTAGTCTGGAAGGGTGCCGGTCCCGGCCCCGACAGCCGGATCCCGGACATCCGGTCTCCGGCGCATGCTTCGAATCCTCGAAGATGCCGGGTCTTGAGTCGCTACCGGTTGCCGAGCGGGATCAGATGGCTCGAGGTCGCCAGCAGGAGCACCCGCTCGTCCTCGCGCACGCTGCCGGCGGCGCGCAGGCGGTGGAGCGCGGCCAGCAGCGCCGCGGTCTCGTAGGCGGCCGCGACGCCGAGCCGACCGCAGCGGCCGGACGCCGTCACGATCTCCTCCTCGGTGACCGCCACCGCCGTGCCTCCGGAGGCTCGCAGCACGCGCAGGATCTCGTGGCCCATGATCGCACCGGGCACGTCGAGGCCATCGGCGATGGTGCCGAGCGACTCCACGGGCTCGACAACCTCGAGCCCGCGCTCGAACGCCTGCACAATCGGGGCACACTGGGTGCTCTGCACCGCCACCATCTTCGGCAGAAGGTGTCGGGCGCGATCGATGGTACCGAGCTCGGCGAGCTCCTCGAACGCCTTCCAGATCCCTACCAGACCGGTGCCGCCGCCGGTGGGGTAGAGGATCCAGTCGGGAAGACCGTCGGGGCCGAGCTGCTCGACGAGCTCCAGTCCCATGGTCTTCTTCCCTTCGAGACGGCCGGGCTCGAAGAACGTGGACAGCTCCACCAGCGCTCCCGACGCCAGATCGTCGGCGTTGTCGGCGCGCATCGTCCTGCCGGCCGCGGCGATGTTCGAGCCGGCGAACCGCACCTCGGCGCCGAAGTGATCGGCCTCGCGGTGGTAGATCCCGTCCTGATAGCCGTCCGGCATGTACACCAGGCACCCCGGCAGGCCGGCACGGGCCGAGAACAGCGCCGCGGCCACCCCGGCATTGCCTTGCGTCGGCAGACAGAACCGCTCGGCGCCGCACGCCTGCCCGAGGGCGATGGCGATCGCCAGCCCGCGGTCCTTGAAGCTCCCGGAGGGGTTCGACGCCTCGTTCTTGATCAGCACCCTGGCACCGGTGGCGCGGCTCAGGCCACGGTGCGTCAGAACCGGCGTCGCGCCGACATCGCCGGCGTACTCCTCCGGCAGATCGCACACCGGCAGCAACGCCTCGAACCGCGTCAGCCCTGGTCCCCGGCCTGCAGACGGCGGCCGCTCGGAGATCGCGGCGCCGACCGCCTCGAGGTCGTAGTCGACCACCACCGGCATCCCCGGCGGTGGGCAGCACGGGCAGAGCCCGATCGGCCGCTGCCAGTCGCCATGGGGCACGTCGTTGCCCGTCCGTGAGCAGCGTAAGCGACGGATGGTAGAGCTGATCGTTGGCATCGGCACCTCCGCTGCGATCGTACCGGATCTGACTCCGAGATGGGCTCCTCAGCCCTCCTGCTCCACCTTCTCGTCGGCGATCTCGGCGAGGCTGGGCTCCTCGATCCAGCCCTGCGCCACGGCGTACCTGGCCATCTCCACGGTGCTCGGCGACACGACCATGGCGCTGCCCGCATCGGCCGCCGCTCGCGCCAGCTCCTCCATGGCGCCGAGTCGCTCTGGAGTCGCTCCGACATCACGGATGAGCACGGCGAGGACGCGCTGCCGGTGCTCGGAGATCACCTCCGAGTAGATCTCCGGATCCAGCTGACCGCTATCTCCGATCAGGATGCAGGGCAGGTACGGGTACGCATGCAAGATCTTCATGACCAGCTCGAACTTGTGGCCGCGGGGCCTGGCCGACGTGAGCCCTTCCTGCGACAGCCCCCAATGGCGCAGGTAGAGCACCGGTCCCACCGGGATGCGCTGCAGCTCGAAGAAGTGGCACAGCAGGTCGTACAGGTTCCACGGTCCCCTGGAGACGTAGAACATCGGGTTCGGACCGCCGGCCTCACCGCCGTGATGCAGAGCCCGGTAGAACGCCGCAACCCCCGGAAACGGCAGCCGGCCGTAGGCGTTGCCAGTGAACAGCGAGGTCAGCATCGGCATCAGGCTGGTGGCTTCAGTGGGCAGGATCGTATCGTCGATATCGCTGATGACGAGGAACCGAGCGCGGATCGACGGCACGAGGATCTCGGCCCGATCCTGCTCGACCGCACCGTCGAGCAACACCCCAGCCTCGACCCATCTCTCGCGCTCCTCGGGCTCCGGCCCCGGCCGGAGCCTCGCCTCGACGAAGCCCTCGCTGTCGCTCACCACCTCGCTGCGCACGTCGCCGAGCTGGAAGGTGACCCGCTGTCGCGGCATCGGCATCTGGACGAGCCGACGGTACATGTTCCGAACGTTGCGCCAGGTCGTGTCCGTCGGCCTCGCCCGACGCACACCTCTGTCCTCGACGACCCGACCCGTCACCACTGCCTCCTCGGCGCTGCCGTAACCCCGGTAGACGAGCACGCTCAGCGGGCGCAAGGTTCCGATCGATCTCTTGATCCACCGCCGGGTGGCTCCGGCAGCCCGTCGCAAGCGGATGAGGCCGCGGCGCACGCGCCTACTCCACGATCCTGCCGTCACGAAGCCGGACGCGCTGCTGGGCATGGCGGGCGATCTCCTCCTCGTGGGTCACCAGGATCACGGTGCGGCCCTCGGCACTGAGCTCGTCGAGGAGCGCCATGATCTCCGCCGAGGTGGCGGTATCGAGGTTGCCGGTGGGCTCGTCGGCGAGCAGGATCGAGGGGGAGCTCACCAGCGCTCGGGCGATCGCCACGCGCTGACACTGACCTCCAGAAAGCTCGCTTGACTGGTGGTGGAGCCTGTGGCCCAGACCGACGCGCTCGAGCGCCGCCCGCGCCCGTTGCTCGCGCTCGTCCCGGGAGCAGCCCCGGTAGACCAACGGCAGCGCCACGTTGGCGAGGGCATCGACCCGCGGGAGCAGGTTGAAGGTCTGAAACACGAAGCCGACGCGACGGTTCCGGACCGCGGCGAGCTGGTCGTCATGGAGCGACTGAACCTCGGTGCCGTCGAGCACGTAGCGGCCTGCCGTGGGCGTATCGAGACAGCCGAGAATGTTCATCAGCGTCGACTTTCCCGAGCCCGAACGACCCATCACGGCCACGTAGGCGCCGTCGGCGATCTCCAGATCGATCCCGTCCAGGGCACGCACCTCGGTGGTGCCCATCCGGTAGATCCGCTCGACGCCCTCGAGCACGATCATCGCCCCTCGATCCTCCCCGCGTCCGTCACTCATAGCGCAGTGACTCGATGGGGTCGAGCTCGGAGGCGCGCATCGCCGGATACAGCCCCGATACAAGGCCCACAACCATCGCAACTCCGGTGGCCAGCACCACCGACCACAGGGTCACCCGGGTGGTCCAGTCGGCGAGCGCCGCCACCGTGGCCGCGATCGCCACCCCCATGACGATGCCAGCACACCCGCCGATCGCACTGAGGGCAAACGACTCGGCGAGGAACTGACGGAGGATATCCCGCCGGCGAGCTCCAACCGCCCGCCGCACCCCGATCTCGCGAGTCCGTTCGAGCACCGAAGCCAGCATGATGTTCATGATGCCGATACCGCCCACCAGTAGCGAAATGCCCGCGATACACCCCATGACGATATTGAACAGCCGCTGGGTGCGGCGGCTCTCGGCCAACAACGCCTCGGGGACCACCAGCTGATAGTCGTCGGCGCGCCCGTGGAGATGGTCGAGCAAGCTCCCGGTACGATCCGCCACCTGCACCGCGCTCGCATCGGACGACACACGCACAACGATCTCGGCCAGCGGCGCATCCAGCGGCCTGCGCTCGAACTTGCGCAGCGCCGTCGAGATCGGCAGGTAGATGGAGCCCGCCGGCGAACCCAGCTGCACACCCTGGAACGCATCGATCTCGCTGCCGCCCGAGGCGAGCACGCCGACAACCTCGAGCCACACGTCGTTGACCTTCAGAGCGGCTCCGAGAACCGGCTCGAGACCGAACAGATCCCGGCGCACGTTCGCCCCGATCACCGCCACCTGCGCGTGCTCGCGGACGTCCAGCGCATCCAGGAAACGGCCTTCAGCGAGCCGCAGATCGACCAGCTCCGCATGCTCGGCCGCCACGCCAAGCACCTCTGCCTCCGCCGTAGCGCCGTTGCCCACCACCTGCCACGCTCGGATCCTCGCCTTCGGCGCCACCTGATCCACACCCCGCACCCCGTCCGCGATCGCCTCCACGTCGCGCAACGACAGACCCGGGGAGATGGCCCGGACCTCGCGCGCCTCCTCCTCGTCGAGCGGACGGTCGCGCACGACGATGTTGTGCAGCCCGAGCCGGTTGATCGTCTCCAGCGCCTCCTGCTCGGCGCCGGCGCCGATGGACAGCATCGCGATCACCGCACCCACGCCGAATACGATGCCGAGCATGGTCAACGCCGAGCGGAGGCTATGCGTCGCCAACGACGCCAGAGCAGTGCGGAGCGCCTCGGCGGTCCTCACGATCCGGCCTCCGCAACCGGAGACGTGGCACCGGCTGGCCCTGGCGCGTTCGCCGGCCTCTGCAGCGCGATCTTCTCGCCGACCGCCAGACCATCGCCGATCACCACCCAGCTGTGCGAGGCGGCGGCCACCTCCACCGTACGGCGTCCCAGCCCATCGGAGCCCCGGACGAACACGTGGTGGCCGTCCTCATCCTCGAACACCGCCGTGCGCGGCACCACCAGCGCGGTATCCAGGTCCTCCACGAAGATCGTCGCCTGGATCCGTTGCCCCGGCTTGAGCCAGTCCAGACGCTGACTACCGGCAAGCTCCAACGCCACACCGAAGTACTGCACGGGCGAGCTTCGAGTCCGCTGAGACGCCACCGTATCCACCTGGCGGACCGTCGCCCGGAGCACCGTCTCCGGCCGGGAGCCCACCACAACCTCGGCGCGGCACCCCTCACGGACTCCACCGGCGTCCGCTTCGAGCACGTAGACCTCTCCCTCCAGCGTCTCGAGATCCGGCAGCTCGGCGATCGGCTGTCCCCGCCACATCTCGGCGCCGACCTCGACGGACTCGCCGCGCCAGTTGCGCACGTGGGTCAGCAGACCCGCATGCGGCGCCCGCACCTCGAGTGCACCCAGGCCCTGGCGAGCCTGGTCGATCTGCAGCTGCGCCTGACGGCGCTCGATCTCGAGGAGCTCCTGCTCCGCCTGGTCGAGCTCCCGCTGGATCTCGAGCGACTCCGTCGCGTGCCGGCGCCGCTGCTGGGCCAGCTCACCGTCGATGCTCGACTCGATGATGTCGTGGCGAGAGAAGATCTCCTCGGAGTCCATCTGATAGCGCAACGACTGCTCGAGCTCCAGCTCGGCCTCCTGCCGGTCGGCACGCGCTCGCGTCTGGGCTGCAACGGCCTGCTCCCGAGCCGTGTCCAGCTTCAACGACGCCAGCTTCTCGGAGATCTCACCCTCCTCGAGCCGATCGTGCATCGCCGAGCTATCGAACCGCGCGACCACCTCGTTCGCCTCCACAGGCCCTTCCGGTCGCAGCCATGCGATCCGGACCGGTCGGTCCACATCGGGAGGAACAGCAATCGTGGTCGCTTCTGCAGCCCGAATCACCCCGTTCGCCGTGACGCGATGACGGTACGGCCGCAGCTCTACCGTCCACAAGGGAACCTCCACCGGATCGTTGTGACAGGCCGACGGGACCAGCGCAGCAACGAGCACCACGACAATCCAACGGCCGATCACGACGCCCCCTCCGAGTCGGTTCCGTCCGGCACACGAACCCGATCACCGGGCTCCAACCCGGCCAGCACCTCGAACCAGCCGGAGCCCTGCCGGCCAAGCTTCGGTTGGACCATGCGGGTCCCGGTCACCCCTCGAACCTGGACCGCGGGCCCCTCCGGCGTCACGGTAACCGCACGAGCAGGAACGCGGACCACATCCTCGATCTGATCGGAGACGATCTGTCCCCGGAACCGCATCCCCGGACGCATCCGCTCGGGATCGATGTCAGCCAGCTCCAGCTGGACGCGAACGATCCGGGTCGGATCCCGCCACGACCGCTGCTGCACGGTGCGGTGGACCCGCTCCACGGTGCCACGGTACTGGCGGTCCGGAAACGCGTCGAGCCGGATCCGCACCTCGAGCCCCGGCCCAATCCGCGCCAGATCCACCTCCGCCACCTCGCCCTCCCCGGCCATCGCCGCCAGGTCCGGGATCTCCACGACCTTTCGGGAGCGCCAGATACGGTCTCCGACCTTCGGCGTATCCCCGCGCCAATCACCCACCAGGATCGCGGTGCCAGCACGCGGCGCCGTCACGGTCATCGCCGCGATCGCCTCCTCGAGCCGCGCCACCTCGTTCGCCGCTCGGTCGCGTCGCTGCTCGAGGGCGGAAAGCTCCGCACGACTGGCTTCGCGGTAGTGCTCGAGGGCCGTCTCGACCGCCTCGATCTCGAGCGCTGCGAGCCGTTCGTCGATCCGCGCGCTCTCCAGATCGGCGCGGGAGGCCAGCTCCTCGGGAACCTCCAGCTTGAGCCGTGCGCGCCGCAGCCGTGCCCGGGCCTCTGCAAGAGCCAGCCGTCGGTCCTCGAGCTCCCCACGGACGTCGATCTGCCGCTTCTCCAGCTCCTTCTCCGCGGAGTCCCGTTCCGTCATCTGCGCGTCGAGCCGTTGGTTCAGCTCGGTGGTGTCGAACCGGAACAGCGGAGTCCCCGGCGTGACCTCGCTGCCCTCGGGGACGACGAAGGCCAGACGAAAGTCCCACACGTTCTCCACCTGTGGTGGCCCCAGACGGACGCTGTCGCGCGACAGGAGCTGCCCCTCCACGTCGACTCCGAGCACGATCTCGCCGCGGCTCACCCGAACCCACCGCCCCTCCACCGTCGCACCGAGCGCGCGGATCCCCAACACCACCAGTAGCACGACACCGGCAACCGCCAACCACCACGCGCGCCGGCCGCCGACACCGGCATTCATGACGCCTCCGCGATGTACCAGCTCTCGAGCTGAGCACCGACCTTTACCCCACCGGTGTCCGATAGCTCACACCGGTGTGCATCGCATACGACCACCGTGACGGCCACCTGCTCACCGCCTGCCAGGCGGAGCCACCACTGCTCCCCGTCGTACCGGAGAGCTGCGCGCGACGCCACCACCGCATTCGGGTGCAGCGTCAGCCGTGCCTCCACCCGAGCCGACATCCCGGGGCGCACATCGAGGGCGTCGAGCCCTTCGACGTCCACCACCACACGGAACCAGCGCCGTTCAGAACGCGAGCTCGGCGTCTCCGCAGTGCCCGCAACCGACCGCACGACGCCTTTGAGGGATCGCCGTGGGTAGGCGTCCAACGTCACCCGCACCGGCGTTCCGCTCACAACTCGACCGTCGTCCACATCGAACAGCCGCGCCACCACCGTCAACGTGGCCAGATCTGGAATGCTCACCACCGGCTGGCCAGGGTAGACGTTGTCCGCGACCTGGAACACCCGGCCCTCGCGGTTGTCGCGGGATACGACCACGATGCCGTCGCGCGGCGCCGAGATGGTCAGCCGCGACAGCTGCTCGGTCAGCTGCTCCACCTCTCGCCGCGCTCGCTCCAAGCGGAGCTCGGCCGACGTGATGTCGGCCTGACCCACCCGGCGCGCGGCTTCAGCTCGAGCCTCGGTCGACTCCAGCTCGAGCTCGGCGCGCCGGAGATCGAGCTGCCGCTCGTCGTACTCCCGCTGAGCGAGAATCCCCTCCGGCACGTCGGCGGCCAACCGTGCCTTACGCACCCTCGCACGCTGCTGCGCCAGCTCATACTCCGACTCCGACAGCTCACCGGAGACGCGCGCTCGGGTTGCAGACAGCTGGTTGGCGGTTTCGATCTCGCGGGTCCGGGCCTCTTCAAGCCGTGAGGCGAGCTCTGAGGTATCGAGCTCCACCAGCCGATCGCCTTCCGCCACCATCACCCCATCACCGACGATCCAGCGCAGCTGGAGCGGCCACACACCCACGTTCGGCGCCCGTACGCGCTCCGCCCGCTCGGCCTCGAGCTCACCGCTGAGCACCAGCGTGGGCGCCACCGGTCCCCGTTGGAGCCGTAGCGGTTCGCCAGTCACCTTGCTCGCCGACATATCAGGCGAGCAGGCAACCAACGGCAGAGCAGTAACAAGAGCGATCAGAAGTCGGACCATCGGCACTCTGCTGTACGATAGCACCGCAACAAACGTTCAGAGAGCCGAGCTCTTCGACCGATCCCGCTCAGCCACCCGGCTTGACCTCGTCGGCGCCATCGCCCTCAACCGCGACGATCGCCAGAGCCGTGTCGATGATCGCCGCCGTGAGCTCATCTGGCGCCTCCTGCATCAGGAAGTGGCCGTAACCCTCGAGAATCATGGCCTCGAAGTCCGCCAGCTCCTGATTGCCGGTCTCGTCCGTCGGCCACAGATCAGCATTGATCGCCCGAATCGGTACACCAGCGTCGACGAACCCCTGCTCGAGGTCGTACGCCACATAGGCGTTGAGTAGCGCGGCGCCGACCTCTCCGGGACCCGAGCACATGTCGGCGACGATCCCATCGACGAGCGCCGGATCGGTGCCCTCGACGAACATCGAACGCACAAAGCCGTCACAGGTGGTCCGAAAGTCCTCGGTCAGCGCGGCGAAGAACTGGTCCATCTCCGCCTGATCCCACTCGGCGTCCGCATCGCCGAGGGTGTCGACCCCGATGATTCCGATCACCGCCTCGGGAAGACGCCGCGCCACATCCAGCGCTACCAGGCCGCCCATCGAGTGTCCGACGACGATCACATCGTCGAGCCCGAGCTCGGTGATCACCGCCGCCACATCACCACCGAGCGACGGGATCGTCCAGCTCTCACGATCAACCCCCGAAGCGCCGTGACCCGCCAGATCCACCGTGACAACCCCGAACCCCTCAGCAAGGCCCGGCACCTGCTCGTCCCAGTAGGTCTGGTTGCACATCCACCCGTGCACCAGCACGAGGTTCGGCTGATCGATCCGATGCACCGTGTAGGCGATCTCGACGCCATCAGCCGATGCCACCGTCCCCGGACCCGTCGCATCGACCACCGGCTCGACCCGAGTCGCCGCCTCCTCTCGAGCCTCCTGCCCACCACATCCAAGCATCAGCAGCCCGAGCACCACCCATACCGTCAGCTGTCGTCGCATCGTGGCCTCCATTCCACAGCCGATTGCACCCGCGATCGGGCTCGTCGGCATTCTACTCCGTGACATCGCCCTCCGATGACCTGTCGCCTGATCCAGTCTACTCTGGAGGTTGCTTTGCATCGATGCTGTTGCTGCGAGGCGATCAAGCTCTCGGCTCGGGCGCGGCGGCGGCTTCACCACGACGAGACAGAGGCCACGGCGATCGCAGTGGGTGAGCTGCTCGCTGGAACCGAGCGCGGCGGGTGGAGTCGCACTGTCTGCGGAGCATCGGACTCCGCCCCACACGAGAACGCTGAACCAGGAGGTCGGCCATGCATCTTCGGACACCCAGCACAGCGTTGTCCGTCGTCCTCGCGCTCGCACTGGCGGCAACCGCCGCCGCGGACTGGCCAGCTGCCGTAGCGGCCTATCAAAGCGGCGACTATCAGACAGCCGCGGCAGGCTTCGCCGAGGTCATCGAGACCACGCCGGAGTTCGCCGGCGCCCACTACATGCTCGGCCTGTGCCATCAGCAGCTGAGAGACTACTCAACGGCTGTGGTTCACCTCGCCAGAGCCCACGAGCTGGCGCCCGGCCACCTCGATACGACTCTGGCGTACGGTCAGACGCTGCTCCTCGCCAAGGAACCGTCCACCGCGTACTCGGTTCTGCGAGAGATCGAGCTTGACGGAGTCTCCGCCGCAAAGCGCACTGCAGCGGTGGTGATGCTCGCAAACGCCGCGATCGGTGCGGACCAGGCGGCCTCCGTTGTCGAGAGCCTACGGGCCGCTGTAGCGGACAACAGCTCGCGCGCCGATATCCACCGCCTGCTCGGCGCAGCGCTCGAAGCCACCGGTGATCTCCGTGGCGCCGCCTCTGCATTCGCGTCCGCCGTCGCGATCGATCCCTCAGACGCTGTGGCCGGTCGGGGAGCCATTCGGACCGCTCTCGCCGCGTTTCGACGACTCGACGACGATGCTGAGCGCACAGCGGTCGCTGACTCGGCTCTGGCCGCAGCTCAAACCCTGGTGCAGGCGGAGGCGAACCACGAGCACCTCCTGCTCGCCGGTGAGGCAGCGCTGGCGGCCAGAGCATACAACACCGCCGTAACCTGGTTTGCCGAGGCCCATGAGCTCGAGCCGGACGATGCCCTCACCCGCCTGTACCTCGGGCAGAGCCTGTACGCCTCCGATCAGCTGAAGGCGGCACAGCAGGAGCTCGACGCGCTACGGACGACCAGGCCCTCTGCAGACATCGAGCGCAGGGCGTGCTCGGTCCTGGCAAAGATCGCCGAGAAGGACCTGGCGCTCGAGCGCGCGGCCGAGCTCCATCGCTGCGCCGGGGATCGCGAGCGCGCAGCGATGATCGCCGAGCTCGCCGAGCGTTTCTCCGACGCGCTCGAAGAACGCGATCGCCTGTTGGGAGAGATCGCCGACAGCCGCAAGATCGTCGTCGACCTGATCGACATCAACGAGATCGAGCCGGCACGGAAGATGGAGACGCGGATCGCGACACTCGAGGCACAGGTCGCCCAGATCGACCGCAACCTCGAGGAGGTGGAGGCCGCGCTGCGCTGAGCTTCCCTGCTGGCAGAGAAGGGCCACTGCCAGCTCGTGCCGGCAGTGGCCACACCGTTTCAGCTGATGAGCAGCCGATCCGCTACTTCTTCGCCATCTTCGTGTCCGGGTGGTACGTGGCCATATGCTTGGCGATCCACTTCTTCTGGATCTCGACCGGCACGTTTCCCATGGTCGCTTCGAGCTTGACCTTGCTGCCAGCTCGCTCGACCACATACTCCACCGTCGAGCCAGGCTGCACCCCTTCGTAGGCCTTCTTGAGGGCCTTCTTGTTGTCCTTGGCGTAACGCACACCCTGCATGCTCAGGATCCTGTCACCCGGTTTGAAGCCCGCTGCCTCGGCTGGACTGCCGGCGTAGACCTCCTTGACCACCCAACGGCCATCGTCCATCGCGTCATACTCGATCCCCAACCACGGCTTCTCCGCGAGCTTCTGCTGCATCTTCTTGAGGCACTCGTCGGGACTTGCGGTGCACTTCTTGTGCTCCCCGGCCATTGCCGGAACCGCGAGAAACGCCATCACCACAAACAGAGCGACCAGCTTGCGCATAACTCGACCTCCCACATCATGGATCCGGGCTCCGACGCACGGCCCTCGATCCGGTTGCCAGTCCCACCAACCGGTCCGTCGCCGGTGTGCGTCGCGGTGGGCTCCGATCGTCCTGCCTGGAATCTGAGGTCGGGAGATGTCAATGTCTTCACGCAGTCGTGACATGGTGTGAAGGATGTTTCGGTACTGCAAAAGCTCGGCGTTGGCAACTCGAGACCGTCACATCTTCGAGAGTTCGAAGCAATGTCGTGAGCTCGGAGTCCGGAGTTCGGAGTTCAGAATTCAGAGTTCAGAATGCCGCCCGCTCGCCCCAGAGCCTCCTCCGAAGATGTCCGCGGCATCGAGGGCTGATCGGGCCTTTGCAGCAAGGGCCGGTGGCTGGGTGGTGGAGCGAGTACCTGACAGCTACGCGGCCTTGGAACCGGTATCGCCGGGGGCCGCGGGCCGGCATCAGTTCCACGCAACGCCGTCACTTCAAGGAAAATGAGTCGCAGCTCTATTTGCGTTCCGAACGCACGGGCCAATCAAAGGACGTCGCTACCGGTTCAACCGAGCTGGCAAGCAGCGGACTTGACCGTCTCCAGCAGCTGCTCGATCCAGGCCTCGTCCAGCTCAGGGTTGACGCACACCAGCCGGATCGCCCGCTCGCCCGCCACCGTTCCGTGGCCGATCTTCAGCTCGCTTTCGAGGTCGAGCTGCTCGCACACCGCGGCCGAGTCGCACCCGCGTACGCGAAAGCAGACGCACACCGACTCCGGCGGCATCAGCAGCTCCAGCGCCGGATCGGCCTCGATCCGCTCAGCCGCTGCCGCCGCCAGACCGAACACCCGATCCACGTGGCGCTCCCAACCCTCGTCGCCGAGCCAGCGCCACGCCGCCCAGAGCTTCAGAGCATCGTTGCGGCGACCACACTGGAGGGAGCGGGTTCCCGGGTTGAGGAGATCCTCATCCATCTGAAACAGGTAGTCCGCAGCTTCGTTCAAGTGCCGAGTCGCAAGCTGCGGCCGACGCAGCAGCAGCACCGAGCACGACAGCGGCACCCCCAACATCTTGTGGGCGTCCCAGGTGATCGAGTCGGCTCGCTCACACCCGTTCAGCAGACTCCGATGCTGCCGGCTGAGAAGCGCCGACGCGCCGAGGGCGCCGTCCACGTGGAGCCACACTCCATGGTCGGCACACACATCAGCGATATCGGCGATCGGATCGAAGGCGCCTGCCACGGTCGTCCCGGCGGTGGCGGTCACCATCACCGGCAGCACACCGCGAGAACGGTCCTCGGCCAGGTACGAGTCGAGCAGCTCCGGGCGAAGACGTCCACGAGAGCTGACCGGCACCGCCCGCACATTCCGACGACCGATGCCGAGGATCCCGGAGTTCTTGCGGATCGAGTAGTGCCCTTCCGCCGACGTGTAGACCGCGAGCTCGCGTCCATCCAGCCCGCTTTCGCGCGCACCGGGGACCGCCTCGTTACGGGCGATCACCAACGCCACGAGGTTGGCCAGCGACCCGCCCGGCGTGAACAGGCCGCCACCACCGGGCCATCCCGCCATCCCCGCCAGGTGCCGCAGCAGCTCCCGCTCCACCAGCACCATCGGCCCGGCCGCCTTGAACGTGTACATGGAGGTGTTGGGCAAGACCGCCAGCATCTCTGCGGCGACGGCAGCCAGGTTTCGGCCCGCAAACAGCTGATTGACGAACCGCGGGCTCGCCGCAGATGGGGTTCGAGTCAGGAGCCGTTCGATGTCGGCAGTCACACGTTCGAAAGAACGGCCGCGCCCCGAAAGGCGCAGATCGATGGGTGGAGACGCCGGTTCAGTCCGCTCCGGCAGCGTGCCCTCGGCTCCCACGTAACGCTCTGCGATCCGATGCACCGCATCGAGCATCGCGGCCGTCGTCGCTGGCGCGCTGTCGTCCATGGCTGGTCCGTGCGGAGCCTCAGCTCCAGAGGCCCCGCACGCCCGAACGGACAGTCGAACTCCCTGTCGTTGGCACGCTGATCACGCCGGGGTGCTACGCCATCTCGAGTAGCGCGTCGACGGTCTTCTCGATCCCCTCGGCGGCCTCGGAAACCCGCTGCGCCAGCATGTACGCCGGCGAGGTGATCAGCTTGCGCTCGCGATCGATGACACACTCGGTGACCGGGCACTCCAGGTGCGCGGCGCCCATCGACTCGAGCGCCCCTGCCGTACCGGCGTCGCTTCCGATCGTCAGCTGTGGCTTCTCATCGCCGAGCACCTTCGCCACCACCGCCGGTGCGATGCACACCGCCGCCACTGGCTTGCCCTGACCGTGCACCTCACGCACGAGCCGCGCCACCTCTGGATGCACCGAGCAGTCGGCGCCGGCCACCGCAAAGTCGCACAGGTTCTTGGCGGCGCCGAAGCCGCCGGGCAGGATCAGCGCATCGAGCTGGTCGGCACGAACGTTGGCGATGTCCTGAATCTCCCCGCGCGCGATGCGTGCCGACTCGACGAGGACGTTCCGCGAGGCGCCCTCGTCCACCTCGCCTGTGAGATGGTTCACCACGTGCATCTGGTCGACATCGGGGGCACACACCACCATCTCCGCTCCACGCCTGTCCAACGCCAGCATGGTCACCACCGACTCGTGGATCTCGGCGCCGTCGTACACGCCGCACCCGGAGAGGATCACGCCAACCTTCTTCGTCATGGTTTGCCTCCTGATCATGGTCTCGCCGTCCCCTGCGCTCAGCCACCAGCGATTCCAATTGCCCACGCCGCGCCGGGACGACCAGTCTCCATTGTACAGACGAGCGCGGACGAGCGCTCATGCCCAAGCGCGAGTAGAGGTCGCGAGCCGGTTCTCTCACGGGATCTCTCCGCTCGGCACACTCTGCGAACGGTCATCGAAGCAGAGACGAATCCGAAAAACCAAGGGCCATGGGACCTCGGTCGAGAAGACGGAGAAAGCGGAGCGCGGGGTGCTCCCGGCGTGTGCGCACCAACCATCCGACGAGGCCGCCCGGCAGCGGCTTCGGCCATGGTCCGGGACCGCGACCGGGAGGCTACGACCTACCGGAACAGGAACTTCTCGTGCAGATGGCTCTGGATGTTGCGCTCGAGGAGATCGTCGTGCTCGAAGCCGACGATCGACATGTAGAACTCTGCGGCCTCGATCAGCACGACCTCCGGGATCAGCCCGATCATCGCGACCTTGCGCACCGCCGCACCCCACTGGCCAGCCTCGGAGCGGATCCGCTCGATCACGCGGAACATCGGCGTCGCCTGGAAGTTGGTGATCGATACGGACAGCATGACCAGGCCGGTCTCATGGTCGTGACCCACGTGACCGCGCACGTGGCGCAGCCCCTGGACCGGGTCCGCGATGGCGTTCGAGACGGCCCGCCCCACCTCCTCGTCGGCGGTGTTGAGCATCACGCGGAAGCTGATCAGCGGGTGCCGGGCGCCGATCACGGTGACGCCACGGTCCTCCGGAAAGGTATCGGGGCCCAGGTCAGGCTTCCACCGCAGGTCCTTCATCTTCTCGGCGAAGCCCTCGTACTCGCCGGCACGAATATGCTCGATATCCCGCCGAAAGCGGTACCGGGCCGACTCGCCGAACAGGTACACCGGAACCGTGAAACGCTCCGCGATGGTCTCGGCGAACTCCACCGACCACGCCTTGCACTCCTCGATGGTGGCATCCTTCAGCGGGACGAATGGGAAGACGTCCACCGCACCGACTCGGGGGTACTCACCCTCGTGCTGACGCATGTCGATGTGGCTGTACGCCATTTCATACAGCAGCAGACCACCCTCGAAGATCGCCCGCTTGGTGCCCGTGAACGAGTACACAGTGCGGTTGCGCGTCTGGTCCACCGCCACATCGAGGATCATCAGGTCCGGCACCTGGCGGAGCCTGGCGGTGAGGTCGTCCAGGAACTTCTGGTCCCGGCCCTCGCAGATGTTCGGAACAACGGCGATGATCTGGCTCATGCGATCTCCTCTCTTCCTTCGAGGCTCCCGCTAGAAGATTCCGAGGAACACGCCGGCCGCGATCGCCGAGCCGATCACACCGGCAACGTTCGGCCCCATGGCGTGCTGGAGCAGATAGTTGGTCGGATCTTCCTCCTGGCCGACATGGTGGACGACGCGCGCGGAGTCCGGTACCGCTGAAACGCCAGCCGCGCCGATCAGCGGGTTGATCTTGGTTTTCGAGACCAGGTTCATCAGCTTGGCGAACAGCAGGCCTCCTGCAGTCGCCACTGCAAAGGCGCAGCAGCCGAGCACGAAGATCATTACCGACTGTGCGGTCAAGAAGACCTGGGCGGTGGTCGAGGCGCCCACCGCGACACCGAGCAGAATGGTCGCGACGTCCAGCATCGCCGAGCCAGCCGACTTGGCCAGCCTGCCGGTCACGCCCGACTCCTTGAGCAGGTTCCCGAAGAACAGCATGCCCAGCAGCGGCATCCCGCCCGGGGCCACCAGGGTGGTCACGATCAGCCCGATAATCGGAAACAGGATCTTGTCGCGCTTTGACACCGCCCGGCCCGGCTGCATCCGAATCAGGCGCTCCTCTTTTGAGGTCAGGAGCTTCATGATCGGAGGCTGGATGATCGGGACCATCGCCATGTACGAGTAGGCGGCGATGGCAATCGGACCGATCAGGGACGGAGCCAGCCGCGAGGAGAGGAAGATGGCGGTCGGACCATCGGCGCCACCGATGATGCCGATCGCTGCGGCGTTGGCCGGGGAGAAGTTGAGCGCGAGTGCCCCGAGGAACGTGGCGAAGATGCCGACCTGCGCCGCGGCGCCGAGGAGCACCGCCCTCGGGTTCGACAGCAGCGCGGAGAAGTCGGTCAGCGTACCGATACCCAGGAAGATCAATGGCGGGTAGAGGCCCGAGCGGACCCCGAAGTAGATGAGCCCCATGACGCTGTTGGTGGTGGTGTTGAAGGTGTACTCGTGGGTCACGGGATCGATCATGTACACCGAGATCGCGTCGAACAGGTGGAGGGGCAGGGGGATGTTCCCGATCAGGACGCCAAAACCGATCGGCACCAGCAGGAGCGGCTCGTACTCCTTGGCGATCCCCAGATAGATGAACACACCGCCGATCGCCAGCATGATCATGTTGAGCCAGGTCAGGTTGGCGAAGCCCGTCGAGGACACCACCTGCGCCAGGTAGCCCTGGACCCTGCCGCCAACGAGATCGTGGTTGAAGGTGCCGGCCGCGTAGCTGGTGATCTCGCCGACGGAGTGGTCTGCCGCCACCGCAACGATCCGGAACTGCGCCACGGGCTGGCGCTCCTCGTTCCAGAGCCGGCCCTTGGCGCCGTGCTCGAGCACGCCGTCGGGATCGTCCTCCCAGCCCTGATCGATCCGGAAGTAGCTCGAGGAGTCCACGCGGTGGTAGGTCAGGAACTCCATGTCCAGCTCGGGGATCGCCAGGTGGTGCACATCCTGCAGCCGGTACCCCTCCGCCATCTCGTCGACCTTGACGATGGCGTCGAGCTCGTCTGCGTAGACGGC
>CAZEJK010000004.1:56120-84865 GCA_964512045.1 uncultured Thermoanaerobaculia bacterium | reverse complement strand
GGGTCAACGAAGCGGTGTGACGAAGCCGTCGGGCTTGATGGTCAGCAGCGAGCACGGCGCCTCGCGGAGCATCTCTTCGGCCACGTTCCCAATGAACATGCCAGCCATACGAGCGCGCGACACGGAGCCCAGGACCAGCAGACTGACACCGTTCTGCCGGACGAGCTCCGGAATGCTGGAGACCGGCTCGCCGCGCACCAACCTGAGTCGATCCTCCAGGTCGCTCAGGCCCACCTCAGCAAGAAAGCGCATGAGTGAGCTCTCCACCTCGGTCTGAAGCCAGCTCAGGAACTCGGTGTACTTCTTGGGACCAACTTCTGATCGACCATACCGGTAGATCCCCTCGTTCCAGACATGGAGGAGGATGAGCTCCGCGTCGTAGAGCTCCGCAACCATCCGCGCATGCTCGATGATCCTGAGGTTGAGCTCGTAGCTCGAGGCGCTCTCGGGATCTGGGCTGATCGCAGCGGCAACCGTGCTCAGAGGAAGGTGGAATCCCGGCACGGCCAGCCATACCGGGCATGGGCACTTCCGGACAAGATGCGCGGCGGTGGAGCCGAAGAAAGCAGCACGCAGTCTGGATTGCTCACCCCCCTTGATCACGAGATCGTGTTGATGGCGCACGGCGTGCCGGATGATCTCGACAAACGGGACGCCGTGATCGACGCGTGTCTCGATGGGGAGACCATCGGAGGCCAGATCTTCGATCCTCCTCTGAAGGGCGATCGCCCGCTTCTCCACGAGGCTGGCCACTCCGTCCTCTTGAGCGCCGTCAACCAGCCGGGAGTACCAGGGAAGCTCTTTTTGAACATCGAGCACTGTCACGCTGGCAGCGCTCTTGCCAGCCAGATCCGCTGCGAGTCGCAGAACATCCGTGCTGTCCACATCGACGTTGAAGCAGCACAGAATCCTCTCGTACTCCGGTGGCCTTCTCGACTGGACAGTCGGTCTCGGAGTGGCCCGTTCTACTTCACTGAGGTTGTGAGCAGTCGTCTGAGGGAGGAAGCGACTCCTCAGATGGTCGATATCGACCGCCTGGCCGAGGATCCCGATCCGATCCATCTCACGAAGGACGGTCGAGCCATGTGGCACCACGGTGCGCCCGTTACGCAGCACGGAAGCAACCAGACACCCATCGATGTCAATCTCGCTCAAGGATCTTCCGATCAGAACCGCTGCTGGCGACTCCGGGACGAGAGTCAAGCCCAGGAAGTGCCGATGAACGAGCAGCAGCTCCTTCAGGTTGAGCTCGTCGGTTGCGGCACGCCAGCTCTCCAAGAACCCATCGTCTTCGATGCGTTCGGCGAGGTGAGCGAGAATGCGAAGATGAGCTGCCGGTTGTTTCTCGTTGCTGACGAGGTAGAAGATCGCGTAGATAGGGTGGCTCGGAGCATGTCCGCTCCACAGCGGGTCGTCGGGATCAACAACGATGCCATCCTTGCTGCGCACGATGCAGAGCAACGGTTGCTGCACGTTCTTGTGCCGGAAGTGCGGCAAGGCCGCGCCATTGGCGGTTGGCGTTGCGCCAAACGATGTGCCGTCAAAGAACTCCTTGGCGATCGTCGAGGGTTGCTCGTCGATCAGCTCAGACAAATGGTTTGAGGCCAGGCGTGTGGCCTCCTCGAAGGTCGACCCCTCCGGAGCCTCGATGATCGCTGCATGCGCGACAACAGTGTCGTAGGGATCATCCGCCCGGAGGCCCTTCTCCTTCAGAATGGTGCGAAGCTCGGAATCGAGACCGCGATATCTCTTCTCGCCGAGATTGTAGAAGACGTGGCTGATCGCACCCCCACGGCTCACTCTGTTGCGAGCGAAATGGAAGTACCAGGCGGTGGAGCCTACGAGTAGAGCTGCACAAAAGACGATGGGTAGCCAACCCATGTCTGCGACAAACACGAGGGGAAGGACGACACCCGCTATCTGAAGATAGGGATACAACGGTGATCGAAACGAGGGATCGTAGGACTGGATCTTGCTCTCTCTCATCACGATCACGGCCAGACAGATCAGGGCAAACACGATCAGTTGGAACGCACCCGCCAGCTTGGCAATCTTCACCGGATCGAGCGCGATGAGAAGAACAAGCACGACTGCGACGGTCATGCATACCGAAACGTACGGAATCCGTCGACGTGAGAGCCTGCGGATCTGACTCGGCAGCAGATGATCCCTGCTCATCGCAAGTGGATAGCGCGAGGCGCTGAAGATCCCGACATTGGCGACCGACGAGAACGCCAGCAGCGCGGCAACTGCCATCAGGTTTCTCCCCCACGATCCGGCGAGAATCCCGGCCGCGGTGGACGGTGGCGTCAGATCACCGGCAAGCCTCTCTGGAGGAATGACTCCGACCATGACGAAGGTGCCCAGCCCGTACACCACGACCGCGGTGATCAGGGATGCGAAGACAGCAATCGGGAGATTCCGCTCGGGATTGCGGATCTCTTCGGACATGCTGGCCACTTTCGTCACGCCCACGTAGCTGATGTACACCAGTCCTGCGGAGGACAGTAGCGAGTCGAGCTCCAGCTCGAACATGCCGGCGAAGTGGCTGGTCTCGAGCTCCTGGGTTCCCCTGAAGAGGAACCAGGAGATGATCGATAGCAAGCCGGCAACCAGGACGATCTGTGTCGTGGCGGTGCTCCGAGATCCCACCAGGTTCAACGCACCAAACAGCAGCGCCAGGGAGATTGCGACGGGCATGATGGGCAGGCGAGGCTCGAGCAGGTGCAGGTAGGCGCCCATACCGACGAGTGCGAAGCAGGTCTTGAGCACGAGCACCAGCCAGGTTCCGATTCCACCGATCGTGCCCACCAGAGGTCCCATGCTACGGTCGAGAAAGAAGTACGCTCCGCCTGCCCGGGGCATGGCGGTCGACAGCTCGACCATGCAGAACGCTGCCGGAAGGAGTGGCAGCGCAGCCACCAGGTAACTCAAGACGAGGCTCGGACCAACCTCGGCAGCTGCCAACCCGGGAAGAAGGAAGAAGCCCGAGCTCACGGTTGCGCCTGTGGCAATGGCGTACGCCCCGAGCAGCCCGACCTCCTTGTTCAACCGCTGTGAGCGAGTCAGAAACGCCATACGACAAATCTACCCCAACGCGGTCGCGGGCCCCAACCAAGGTGATACTCCGGAGGTGGCGGCCCGCGCCTGCGTAGCTGTAAGGTATTGGCGGCTCAAAACTCCGTATCTTCGAAAATTTGAAGCAAGGTCGTGAGTTGAGAGTGCAGAATGCAGAGTGCAGAATGCCACCCGCCCTCCCCAGAGCAGGCTCTGTGGAGGGAGGGCGGCATTGAGAACTGCAAACTAGGAACTTAGAGCCCAGCTCAGGACGATTGCTTCGAGTTCTCGAAGATGTAGGACGTTTGAGTTGGTGAAGACCCCATGCCGGGAACGCCGTGCCGAACGGAGCGTCGGTCTCCGCTTCGACCCGCCGCGGTCCTCCACCGCCTCAACGTCAGCGACCTCCTCGTGCTGTGACTGTCAGGCCTCGGACGGACGTCACGGGAGGCGATCAGGTGGGTCCGGTCGAGGCATCCGCGTCGGCAAGACGGTTGGCGCGGTCGCCAGTCCGAACCACCAGCACCACCGCGGCCACGATCAGCGCGCTGCCGGTGAAACCCCAGACGCCGAGATACTCACCGAACAGCACGACTCCGGCTGTCACGCCGACAACCGGCTCGAAGGTGGCGATGATGGCGGCCCGCGTTGCCTCCAAACGCCGCAAACCCGCGTAGTACACCGAGAATGCGCCGTAGGTGGAGACTGCGGCGAAGACCACCAGGAGCAGCCAGGTTCCTGCCGATTTCGGCGCGAACTCCACGAACGGGAGCAAGCCGACCGCGCCCACGGGAAGCGCGTACACGAACAGCGTCTCGGTCGCGTACCGCGGCAGGTACCGTTTGCCGAAGATGTAATACAGCGCATACGTCAGCCCCGACAGGAGCCCGGCGATCAGGCCGACCAGTCCGAGTGAGAGGCTCGCGCGCGTCCCCATGGCCGGCCCCAGGCTCAGCGCAGCGACACCGGCGATCGTCATGACGACGCCTGCGATCTTCCCGAGACCCATCGTCTCGCGGAGCATCAGCCACGCCAGCAACGCCACCCACGCCGGAGCGGTATAGAGCAGCACAACCGCTGGGGCCACGCCGAGGTCGCGGATCGCGACCTGATAGCTGCCGTAGAACACGGTGACGCACAGCAACCCGAACGCCAGAAGAGCCGGGAGGTCGCGCACATCAACGCCGACCCGTCGTCGGATCCCGGCATGCGTGGCAAACAGGACCCAGCCGAGCGTGGCCCTCCAGAATGCGATCTCCATCGATCCCAGGCCCTCGGCCAAGAGGAGCTTCGTGAACGTTCCAATCAGGCCCCACATCGTTGACGCGATGAGGACGTACAGCACACCCCTGAGATCGAGACCCATGGCCATCGTCAGTCACGCTCCTCCAAGATCTCCACTACCTGGCCGACAGCGAGCTCCAACGCCATGGCCACGTGACCCCGCAGTGCGGTGTCCAGCAGTGCGACATCGGCACCTCGACTGAGGATCCTGGCGCACGCGGCATCGAGTACGCGCGGGAGCTGCAGGACATCGTCCCTCGAGAGGACCAGCTGGTGCCAGCGCCATGATCCGGAACGCGCGTTTGATGATCATCCGTCCAGGGCCCGGGCCATCGCCGGACCAGGCGGATAGTCCGGGTGTCGTTCGATCAGCTCCTGGACCACGACGCGGGCTTCGCTGACGTGGCCGCGCCGCGCCAGATTGTCGGCCAGGGCGTGCAGCGTGACGGGGTCGCCGGGCGCCAGCTCCGCGGCGCGGGACAGGGGCCCGGCGGCCTGGTCGAGGCGACCGAGCTTCTGGAGGACCAGCCCGAGGTTGAACTGAATGCGGGCGGCGTCCGGGCGAAGGGAAGCGGCGTGCTGCAGGCGTTCGGCCGCCTCAGCCATCTGGTCGCGCTCGGCCAGGAGCAAGCCCAGCGTAGCGAGTAGGTCGGCGTTGTTCGAGTACGCTGGGAGCATGTCGCGCAGCAGCTCCTCCGCCTCGTCCAGGCGCTGCTGGCCGGCCAGAACCGTTGCCAGGTTCATGGCCGCGGGCAGGAAGAGGTCATCGACCCGGAGCGCCGTGCGGTAGAAGTGCTCGGCGCCGGCGGTGTTCCCCAGCGCCGCCTCCAGGTTGCCGAGGTTCAGACCCGAAGAGGCGAAGTCCAGCGAGTGGGCCATCGCCGTCCGATAGTCGGCGATACCCCGCGTCAGAGCCTCCCGCTGGTAGGGCGCCAGCAGGTCATCAGGGGCTCCCGCCAGTGCCGCCACCGCCGCATAGCGCACGGCGTTCACAGGGTCTGCGAGCAGCGGGGCCAGCAGGTCCACGAGTCGTTCGGGATCGCCGACGTCCAGGGAAGCCGCCGCGGTGTGGCGGATGAGGCCGTGCTCCGACAGCAGCGCTGTTTCCAGAGCCATCCGCGACGCCTCGCCGGGAAACTGTGCCAGCAGCTCCAGCGCCGAGGCTCGGACCATGGGCGGCTGCAGCGTGCTCTCCACCAGCCGCACCAGCTCGGGCACCGCGGCGGCATCGCCGCGGCGCGCCGCGGCGAAGGCGGTACCGAAGTGGGGGCGTCGGGCCTCGCCGTACCACCGCTGCGTGGCCTCCAGCATCCACGACAGCGGTTTGTCCGGGTGGCAACAGGCCTGCGCGCAGGCGTTGGGTGTGCCGATGGTGGCGGTGAGATCGGGCCGAGGAACGCGGAAGCTGTGGTCGGCCCGCCAGTCGTAGACCATGTATGGACGTTCGACCATATGGCACTTCACGCAGAGCGCACCGTCGGATGGCATCCCGTCGACCACCCGCCTGTGGAAGTGGTGGTCGCGGGTGTCGTAGAGCACCGCCTGGTGACACTGGAGACAGAGCGCGTTGCCCTGGGCGTGGAGCTTCAGCGAGTGGCTGTCGTGGCAGTCGCGACAGCTGACGTCGCGCGCGTACATCTTGGACTGGAGGAAGGAACCGTACACGTAGACCTCGTCCAAGATCTGTCCGTCGGCATGGTAGAGCCCCTCACGCAGCAGGGCCGGAAGAAAGGTGTCCAACAGCCGCGTGTTGGTGTGATCGTCGTCGCCGAGCTCTGAACGCCGGCTGTGGCACGGGGCGCACCGCTCCACCAGCTCGGCACCGCTCAGGTGGCCCGTGTCCACCACCAGGCCGGCCACGGGGAGGTCGGGCCGCGCCATCGCGGGCATCTCGGCCCAGGCAACGTGCGCCGATCCCGGGCCGTGGCAGGCCTCGCACCCCACGTCGACGGCGGACCAGGTGGTGTCGTACGTGTCCGTGTCCGGATCGTACCCCTTGACCAGATTGGTGGAGTGACACTCGGCGCACATGCCGTTCCAGTTCTGGGCGTTGCGGGTCCAGTGGAGCCAGTCGTCCGGCGGGATCTCGGTGTCCGGGTACAGGTGGAACCACGCGCCGTGCTCGGTGTCCCATGCGGCGCTGATCGCCTGGAGGCGGCCGCCCGGGAACGGCACCAGATACTGCTGGAGGGGCTCGTGGCCGAATGTGAAGCGCACCTCGAACTCGCCCGGAGCCCCGCCCACGCCCTCGGTGGCCACCCAGAAGCCGCCGTTGCGGCGGAAGAACCGCCAGTCGACGCCGTCAAGCTCGACAGTGACGTTGTTGAAATCACCGTCAACGGTTGCCTCGGTGGCCTCGGCCATGGCCAGGTCGTGATCGGAGCCGCGCCAGGCCTTGGCCTCACCGGGGTGGCAGTCGACGCAGCTGGCCGTGCCCGCGAAGGTGACAGATGTCGCCTCGCCGCCGGCTCGAACGACAGGGCGGTGGCGCAACGCAGCCAGCGGGATCGCGACGACGATGACGGCCAGGGCAACGAGCCCCGCCACCTCCCAGTGACGGAGCGTGCGGTCGGCGACACCGGGGGTCATCCGAACACCGGGTCGCCCGCGCCGACCTCGAGCCGGCGTATACGTTCGGACACGACCACCTTCACCAGCCCGTGCTCGATGCGCACCGGGAACCGGTCCAGAGGCCGCGTCGCCGGCGGCGACAGCACCCGTCCCTCAAGGTCGAAGGCCGAGGCATGACACGGGCAGTCGAACCGCTGCTCGGCGGCGTTCCAGGGTACGCTGCAGCCAAGGTGGGTGCACTCGCGGTGCAGGGCGAGAAAGCCACCATCGGGGCGACGCACGAGGTAGAAACGGCCCGCCGGGAAGGCCGTCACGGAATCGGGCGCGAATGCCTCCATGGGCCCCGCGACGACGATGTCCTCGTCATCGGTGCCGGCGTTCCGTCGAGAGGAGCTCGCAAACGACAGCACGATCCACCCGATCTCGGCCACAGCGGCCAGACCCAACCCTCCCCACAGCCAGGTCAGCACGTGACGCCGCGATGTGCCGAGGCGATCGGACGTCGTCATGACCACGGCCACACCAGGGCCATGCCGGGCCCACGAAAGAGCGCCCCGACGACGGTAAGAACAGAGAAGCCGACGGCCACCAGAACCACGGTTGCCTGGAGCGTCTCGTCGTGGCCGAGGTTGAAGCGCCAGCGCAGGATCCAGGTGAGCAGCGCGATGCCTGCAGCGAGACCGGTGGTGGGCAGGAGGCCCCCCACAACCCATCCGGTCCCCGAGTCCAGGACCTCGCTCGCGAGCACCAGCACCGGCGTGGCGACCAGAGCGATGGCGGCCGCGATGGCAGACGAGCGACCGCCTGCGGGTGAGCGAAACCACCTGCCGGCGGGTGCGTCGCCGCGGGCGAGCCACGGCAGGAGAAGCCCGGCAACGCCGCCGGCGAGCGGCAGCACCAGAATCGCGAACACGGGGTGCAGGTGAATCAGCAGCTCCTGGAAGCCCACGAAGTACCACGGCGCGGTCACCG
This sequence comes from uncultured Thermoanaerobaculia bacterium, assembly GCA_964512045.1. Taxonomy (GTDB): domain Bacteria; phylum Acidobacteriota; class Thermoanaerobaculia; order Thermoanaerobaculales; family Sulfomarinibacteraceae; genus CAZEJK01. Next base: position 76,981 of record CAZEJK010000004.1, on the reverse strand, counting down.
GGTTCGGGCTCATGCCCGGGTTGGCTGGCTCGCCCAGGGGTGCGCCGACGGCAACGGCAAGCGCCACGACCACCGCGATCAGCACCAGGGCCTGGGCCACTTCGCGCACCAGCAGGTGGGGGAAGAACATCACGGTCCGGTCGTCCTCGCCAGGGGGCCGGACGACGCCTTTGACGCGGCGCACGCGCCAGAAGTGGAAGGCGGTGAGAGCCACCATGCACGCCGGCACGAGTGTGGTGTGGAGGGTGTGAAACGCACGCAGAGCCCCACCGCCGAGCTCCGATCCCCCGCGAAGAAGATCGCGGAGCCCCTCGCCGACGACCGGCAGGTAGCCAATCATGCCGGTGGAGATGGTCACCGCCCAGTAGGCGAGCTGGTCCCACGGCAGCAGGTAGCCGGTGAAGAGCGCTCCGGCGATTCCGACGAGCAGACCGAGCCCGACGATCCAGTTCCACCGGCGGATGCCGAGAAACCCGCCAGTGAAGATAACGCGCGCGGTGTGCAGCAGTACCACCACTGCCAGCAGGTTGGCGCTCCAGAAGTGGATGCCGCGCACGAGGGCGCCGAAAAGCAGGCCGCTCTCCAGGTGCGACACCGATGCGTGGGCCGCTTGTGGCGTGGGGACGTAGAAGAAGGTCATGAGCACGCCGGTGGCGATGAGCACGACCAGAAGCGTCCCTGCCGAGCCTCCCAAGCCCATCGTCAGGCCCCAGCGCAGGGTCGAGGCCGGTAGCCGCACCGGCCGCAGGTGGAGCACGAAGGTGAAGCGTGTCGCCTGTGCCCGCTCCCGCTCGGTCGCAGGCATCCCCGGCCAGCGAAGGCCGGCACCAGCACTGGCGGGGGCATTGGATGACGGCGTCATGGCAGCATTGTACGTGGGCACTGAAGAAGGTGTCGGGCCATCATGCGCAGACTCCACCCGACTCCGCGTCACGATCCGAGCGGCGGCCACGTCGGAATGCGCCACGGGGTCCAGGGTGCCGCGACCGCGTCGAGATGTCTCTCGAGTGCCGGCAGGTCGTGCTCGATCAGCGGCCGTAACCGCGCCAGCAGCTCCGCCAGGCCCTGGCTCGCCAGCTCGTACTGGCGGCGGCTGGTACCCGTCGGCGCCGAGGTCGAGGTCCACTGCACCTCGACGATGTAGCCGGCCCGGTCGATCAGTGATGGCGGTACCGGATGGTTGCGCCGGGCGACAGCCCGGTCGCCGTCGAGCTCGGTCTGCAGCTGCTCGAGCTCGCGCTGAATGCGCCGCGCCTCGTCACCGAGACTGGCGTCGGAGGACGTCGAGTCGTCAATCGCCCTCTTGACCAGCGCCACGCGCTCGAGCGTCTGGCCGACCAGTGCCGAGGTTCCGAGCACTGCTCGCTGGAGGGCTGAGGCCTGGCGCAGAAAGGCGACCAGAACCTGGCGGTCGGGAGCGGTCAGGGACGTCGCCGCGAGTGGCTCGACCTCGAAGGCGACTGGACCTGCGACCACCGTCGTGACCCCGAGCCGGCGGCGCTCGAGCAACACCGTGTAGCTCCCCGGTGCGGCCATCGGGCCGTGCGGAGCCTGCCAGCCCGTGCTGCCGTCGTGCGGGCTCTCCAGCTGCGCCGGATCGGGCGCCGGGTAGCGCAGGTCCCAGGCAACGCGGTGGATGCCGGCGCTGGTCGGCGCTGCGAGCCGCCGCACCACCTCGCCGCCCGCGTCGTGGATCACGAGGACGTGGGTCGGCGGCTCCTCGGCGGCCTCCGCCCGGAGATCGGCATGGGTCGGATACCCAACCGTCGTACCCGACGCTGCGGCCTCCTCCTCGCGCTGCCGGCGTGCCTGCGCGAGGCTCAGCAGGTCCTGCTTGACATGCATGGTGAAGACCGCGCCAAACGGCGGGTTCGGGGCCACGAAGAAGCTGTCGCCCTGGAACCCCTTGCCGGGGAAACCGAGCCGCCTGCGCGGCACGTAGCCGAGCGCCGGCCGCACCGGGAAGATTGTCGACTCGGCATCGAGGCTGCGGCGCGCGGCAAAGCGCAGCGGTGACAGGTCGTCGAGCACCCAGAAGCCGCGCCCGAAGGTGGCGAGGACGAGGTCGCTCTCACGCGCCTGGATCGCCAGATCGCGGACCTGCACCGTCGGTAGCCCTCCTCGCAGACGGAACCAGCTCCCCCCCCGGTCCTGGCTCGCCCACAGGCCGAGCTCGGTGCCGACGAAGAGCAGGTCGGGGTCGACCGGGTCCTCGACGACGACGTAGACGGTGCCGCGCTCGGGGAGGTTGGCGGCGATCGAGCTCCAGCTCCGGCCGCGGTCGCGGCTGACCAGCAGGTAGGGTTTGAAGTCCCCCGACTTGTGGTTGTCGAAGGCGGCGTAGACCATGTCGGGGTCGTGGGCCGAAGGCTCGAGCTTGCGCACGTGGGAACGCTCGGGCACGCCCGGGAAGGTGCCGATACAGCGCCAGCTCGCGCCACCGTCCTCGGAGACCTGCACCAGACCGTCGTCGCTGCCGGTATACAGCAGCCCCTCGACCCTCGGCGACTCGGCCAGAGCCACCAGTGTGCCGTAGGGCGACGTCCAGTCGTGCTTCCCGACCGCGTCAGCGTGCTGGACGGTGCCGAAGACGGGCAGCAGGTTGCGGTCGAGCTGCCGCGTCAGGTCGGGCGAGATTGACTGCCAGTGGTCGCCCCGGTCGTCGGAGCGGAAGACGCGCTGCGCCGCGAAGTAGAGCCTCGTGGGCGAGTGCGGCGAGATGACGAACGGCGAGTCCCAGTTCCAGCGCAGCGGCGGCTCCCCGGGGTCTTCGAGCGGCTGAACCCAGGTCTCCTCGTGGGTCCGGCGGTCGATCCGCAGCAGCACGCCGTACTGCACCATCGCGTAGGCAATGTCCGGGTTGCCGGGCTCGACACGAGGCTGGAAGCCGTCGCCGTCCGTGAGCAGCTCCCAGTCGGAGTTGAGAACGCCCTCCACGGTCGTTGTGCGCGACGGTCCGCCGAGGGTGAAGTTGTCCTGGGTGCCGCCGTAGACGCGGTAGAAGGGTCGCGAGTCGTCCACCGTCACCTTGTAGAGCTGGGTCACCGGGAGGTTGGCCAGGAAGCGCCAGGTCGCCGCGCCGTCCATGCTCTCGTACAGGCCCCCGTCGCCGCCGACGAGGTAGTGGTCAACCCGCGCCGGGTCGATCCAGATGACGTGGTCGTCCACGTGCTTGTTGCTCGCGCCGAGCGGGCGGAAGCTCGCGCCGCCGTCGTCGGTGACCTGAAGACGGACGTCCATCGAGTAGACGCGGTCGAACCGGTGGGGGTCGGCGAAGATCTCGGCGTAGTAGAGGCTCGGAGTGGTGTGGTCCGAGCGCTTCTCCCAGCTCTCGCCACGGTTGTTGGAGCGGAAGAAGCCGCCCTCGTCGTCGGCGGCCTCGAGGGTTGCGTAGACCACGTCGGGGTCGATCGGCGACACCGCGAGGCCGATCCGCCCGAGATCCACCGAGGGCAGGCCGCGGGTCAGCCGACGGAAGGTCGCGCCGCCGTCGGTGGTCTTGTAGAGCGCCGACTCGGGGCCGCCCGAGATGACGGTCCAGACGTGACGCCGGCGCTGCCAGGCGGCGGCGTAGACGACGTCAGGGTCACGCGGATCGAAGGCGATGTCGCTGACGCCGGTTTCGTCGGAGATCGCCAGCACCTGCGCCCAGCTCCTGCCGCCGTCGGTGGTCTTGTAGAGTCCGCGGTCGCCTCCCGATGACCAGAGGGGCCCCTGGGCCGCCACCCAGACGACGTCGGGGTCGCGCGGGTCGACGAGGATCTTGCCGATGTGTCCCGAGCGTTCGAGGCCCACTCGGGTCCAGGTGGCGCCGCCGTCGATCGACTTGTGGACGCCGTCGCCGTATCCGACTGACCGCAGCGCGTTGTTCTCGCCAGTGCCGACCCAGGCGATCATCGGGTCGGACGGGGAAAAGGTCACGCACCCGATCGAGGAACTGGCCTCGCGGTCGAAGACCGGCGTCCAGGTGGTGCCGGCGTTGCCGGTCGACCAGACACCGCCGGAAGCCGCCGCGACCAGCCAGTGCCGGTCATCACCGGGGTCGACCGCGAGGTCGACCACGCGGCCGCTGGTCACCGCGGGGCCGAGAGACCGCAGCTCAAGGCCGGCCCACAGCTCCTCGCGAGGATCCTCCTTCGGGGTCTCGGAGCGCATCGCCGCAGTCATAGGATCCGCCGTTGCCAGCAGGACGATCATTGCGCCGAGCAGCAGGACCGCAGGCAGGGGCGTTCGTTCCGTCGTCGGCAGCATGGTTCCCTCCGATCCGCCTCGACTCGGCTGTCCGGTTTCTGCGCGGCAGCTGGTCGGCCGCGCCGCGTTTGGTGATGAAGAGGTCGGTGGCCCCGTCGCCGGCCGTAACCGTCCTCACAGCCCGAGCTCCTCGATGATGTGCTTGCCGCCACCGAGCTTCTCGGTGAGGAAGAGGACGTTGCGGATGTCGACGCTGATCGTGCGCCGCAGCTCCGGGACGTCGTAGTAGTCCGTGATGACGCCGTCATACGTCATGTCGAACACGACCCCGACCAGCTCGCCCTTGGCGTTGAACGTCGGCGAGCCGGAGTTGCCACCGGTGATGAGGGTGGAGGTCAGCAGGCAGACCGGAACGTCGTCCACCCCCTCGTCGAGGTAGCGCCCGAAGTCCTTGTGCCTGTAAAGCTCGATGAGGGCGGGTGGCACGAGGAACGGGTACTCGCCCTCATCCTTCTCGATCATCCCGGTCAGGGTCGTCTGGGAGAGGTAGACCACCGCGTCCCGTGGGCTGTACCCTTCGAAGGCGCCGGAGGTGAAGCGGATGGTCACGTTGGCATCCGGTGCGAGTTGGCCCTGTCGCTTCTCGAGCAGCGCCGCGAGATACACCTTTCTGAGATCCTCCCGCTCCTGGTCGAGGGCCTCACGGGCCTCCCGTAGCACCTGCATCTCCCGTTCGAGATCGGCCGCCAGCCCGATGAGAGGATCGTCCCGGCCCAGGAGCGCCTGCGGATCCAGGTTGAGGAGCTCGAGCCGTCTGCCGGGGTCGGTCAGCCCGGTCTTCTCGTAGAGCGCGTCCACGAACCGGTCGATCGTATCCGCCGAGCCTTCGTCGAGCAGGTCTCGAAGGGTCGCGGGCACGAGATCGGCCGGGTAGCCGGACAGCATCTCGAGACGGTGCTTGAGGAGCGCCAGGTCCGTGGCCAGGTCCAGCTCCTGGTTGGCGACCTCGATTCTCGTTCTGATCGACGGAAGGTTCCGCTCCTGGTACTCCGGGTCGCGATCCATGTCCGGCTTCTGGCTCTCGACGACCGTGCGGTAGATGGTGTAGGCCTGACCGAGCAGCGTCCGACAGGCTGGCGGTTGCACCAGCTCCTCGAGCAGGTCGATCTTCAGCGACTGGTGCTCGTAGCCGGTCATGAAGTCCTCGATCCGAGCGAGCGCCTGGCCGTATTGACTGCGTCGCTCGTCGTTCGCCGCCACCCAGGCCGAGAGCTCCTCTTCTTGCGCCGCCTTCAGGTCGATCACGCCCCTCTTCTCGATCCCTTCGAGCTTCGCCCCGTAGTTCTTGACCCGGTTGTTCAAGGCACGCACGCAGTTGGCGTATCGAAGCTCGATCTCCCGATCGTCGCGTCCGGCTGCCTCCAGGAAGGAGATCACGTCCCTGTATCCCTCCGACCGTCGCTGGAGAGTGGTCAGGTCGGACCGGAGCTCGGCGAGGGTGTTGTTCCGATAGGTATAGCCGGGATAGCCCACGATAAAAGCGAAGTCCCCGTCCTCGAAACCGTCGAGGGAGATCTTCAGGACCGACGGCGGCCGGTACGGAACGTTGTCCTCGCTGTACTCGACGCCGACGTTGTCGGGGGAGACGTAGGCACGCATGAACGCGAAGTCGGTCGAGTGCCGAGGCCACATCCAGTTGTCGATCTCGCCCCCGAACCGGCCAAGGCTCTGGGGCGGGGCGTAGACGAGGCGGATGTCGCTGATGCGCTTGAACCGGAAGAGATAGTAGGCGTTGCCGCTGAACATGCTTGCGACCTGCGCCCGGATGTCCCGTCCCTCCTTCTCGGCGTCCCCGACCAGCTGTTTCTGCGCCTGCTCGATGGCGTTCTGCCGCTGGTCTGGGGACATGTTGGGCGTCAGCGCCGCCTGTATCTGCTCGGTAACCTCCCGATACCCCAGGAAGACGTCGACGCTGTACCCTTTCGCGGGCATCTCCGCCGCCCGCGTCGGAGCCATGAATCCGTCAGTGAGCAGGTCGCTGTCCGCCGTCGACTCCCTCTGCAGGGCGTCAAAAGCGATGTGGTGGTTGGTGAGGATGAGGCCCTCGGAGCTCACGAACTCCCCGGTCCCCCCTCCTCCGAAGATCACGACGGCGTTGACGAGCCCGGTGCCGTCCTTGCGGTAGATGTCTTCGGGGTCCATCTCCAGGCCCCTGGCCTCGAGGTCGAGGTCCTGGATCTGGTGGGGCATCCACATGCCTTCATCGGCCGATCCCGTCGACGCGAGAGAGCACATCATCACACATATGGCGAGGAGGGTTCCGTGAGTCTTCATTGGTCGATCCTTTCGTGTCCCATGTACGGAGCGTTTGCGGACACCTCTGCCGTGGCTGCGTACAACGGGTTGAAGAGCAGCTTGAAGGCGTTTCGGGACTGGGCCCGAGTGTCAGGAGTGAATCCGATGAGAACGACCTCACCCCGACCGAGGGACGCCCGCAGCGCCGCGGGCCGTCCCGCGAGGTACTCCTGCGCGCCGATGGCCCAGCCGTCGAGCCACAGCCTCTCGTCGGGGAAACGGGCGTAGACCACCAGGTCGCGTTCGATTGCGGCCTCTCCGTTCGCCGCCCGAGGCTGCGACATCGGGGGGACGACATCCATCACGAGATTGCTGCGCCAGAAGGTCGCTGAACCCTCCCGCGCCATCCCGAAGGCGAGCGGGTCGGAGGGCTCGGTCTCGAAGCGGATCAGCGACCCCGGGATGAAGTACTCCCGCGGGTCGACATCGGCCACGGCGTTGCGAACCGGCAGCCCAAACATCTCGGCCGCAAACTCGACCGCGCGATGGAACGCCACCACCCAACCGCCCGTCTCCACGAACCGCTTGAGGGCCGCCGCGCCCTCGGCGCCAACGCCACCCGTGTACCCCTCGGGCATCGTCAAGGGAGGGTGCCCCTGCAGGATCTCCTTCGCGTCCTGGTCCGGCAGGATGATGACGTCGAACCGGCTCAGGTCGCCACCGCGAATGTCGGCGTCGTGCAGCGCCTCGAGGTCGAACTCGTACTGGTCGAGCACCCAACGGGTCCAGCCCTCCTCGTCGGTCCAGTTGTAGCCCGACATGTAGCTCTGGTAGATGCCGACCTTCGGAGCACGGATCTCCATCTGAGCCGCCTCGATGTCATCGTCGAGACCGACGAGCTCGAGCCCGAGCTCTTCGGCGAGACCCTGGAGCGAGGCGGCGTCTGCCTCGCGGATGACGATCGTTCCGGCCGGCCACTGACGGCCCGCCGCCTCGACGGGCTCCGTGGTCCAGGCCAACCGCGCGCCGTCGGCAAGGAGCCGGTTCGACGCCAAGGCGGCCGCGTTCCAGTCATGGGACAGGAGGTAGCCGGCGGTGCCGTCGCCCTGCACCCGCCCCTTGGGCGGCGGGATCTCATCGACCTCCGGCCCTGGCATCTCGAACGCCTCGGCCACGCGATGGACCTCGACACCCATCTGGTCGGGCAGGTTGTAGCCCGTGAGGTCGTACGGCGCCTCGGGAGGACCGCCGGGGTACTCGAAGCGGTTGGGATAGACCTTGGGCTCCATCACGTCGAGCACGAAGGGGCGGAACGCTTGGGGAGGGATCACGTAGGCGCCGGCAGGGAACTGGGTTCCGCCGGCTCGGAACGCTGCCTCGGCGCGGCGGATCTCCACCCCGCCCTGCCGCAAGGTCCGGAGAAGCTCCACGGCACTGCCCGGGTCGTGCTGCTGCTTCAGGTCGACCACGTGGGCGAACGGCCCACCCTCGGCCGCCTCGCCGCGCTCGATCTGGCGTCTGCCCATGTGGTGGATGTTGACGAGGTAGGACTCTTTGAGCCTCGCCGCCGCGTCGAGGACCGCCTTGCAGCCGGTGGTCATGTACTCGATCGCGTCCTGGAGGCGCCAGCACCCCCCCTGCCACGGGATGGGGTAGTGCACGCTTGGCAACCGGGTCGAGATGCCGAGCTCGTTGCGGGTGGGATCGAAGACCTCGTCCTCGGTCACGCAGTGGGGCGTGGCGTAGTCGGACATCGCCGTCTCGGTGAACAGCCCCAGCATGTTGTGGAACTGGGGCGCCGCCGACATGTAGGCCGCCGTCCAGACGACGCGGTAGTAGATGCCGGTCGCGACCCCCGGCTTGCCCTCCTTCATGAACCGCACGAGCTGGTGCTCGCCGAGGTGGCGGAAGGCCGCCACCATCAGCGGGTCGAGGTTGGGGTTCAGGGGATCGGCGGCGGGCGCCACGAACTGCCGCGACGGGAACGGCCCTCCCTGGTGCTGGTTGAAGACGATCTGCGGGAACCACTCGTGGTAGAAGACGTCGGCCGCAACCCGGCTCTCCGCCTGGGTGAACATGTACCAGTCGCGGTTGATGTCGTTGCCCACGTAGGCGTGTGCGGCCACGGGGATCGACGAGGTTTCGAACGCCGTGCCAACGTGCTCGGCGTACCAGCTCGACACGATGTCGAGACCGTCGGGGTTCATGTTTGGGTTCAGGAGCAGCAGCACGTTGTCACGGATCCGCTGTGCTTCCCGGGACTCGTCCGTGACCAGCCAGTGGGCGAGTCCGGGCATGAGCTGCGAGCCGGCGAGCTCCTGGGCGTGCAGCCCGCCATCGATCCAGACGGTGGCGACACCGCCGGCCGCCAGCTTCGCCGCCTCGTCGTCGCCGAGGCCCCTGGCGAGGGCGAGCTTGCGGTTCATCGCCTTGATCTCCTCACTTCGAGCGAGGTTCTCGGGGCTGGAGATCAGCGCCATGATCATGGGCTTGCCCAGCGTGCTCCTGCCGATCTCCTCCACCACGATCCGGTCCGACGCCTCGTCCAGCGCCCGGAAGTAGCGCACGATCTGCTCGGAGGTGACCAGCCGGTACTCGGTCCCGGGCTCGAACCCGATGACGTCGGCGGGGTTGGGGACAGCAGCCCTGGCCAGCCCGGGCGGCACCATGAACCCCAACGTCACCAGCAGCACTGCGGTTGTTCGATGCAACGACATCGTACGTCTCCTTTTTGGCTCCTTGCTGAATGCCAGTACCGTCCGACGATCCTTCCTCGGGTGTGACCGTGCGAGGCAGCAGGTCCCCTCCGGCCCGATGGCGGCGACGGTGCCGCTCACGACCACTCGTGTGCTCATTCGGACGGACGGTCGGTCAGTGCCGTGATGGCATCGGGGGCGATCGTCGAGTAGACGCTGTCGGGGTTCAGCTCCATGAACCGCTCGTAGGTCTGCACCGCCCGCTCGAGCTTACCGCTCGCCGCGTACAGCGTGGCCAGGCGGTCGTAGGCGTTGTACCGCTCGGGAGCACCCATCGTGGCGAGCTCGAGGATCCCGATCGCGGTCTCGATGCCGCCCTGCGCCTCGTACGTCGCGCTCAGCTGGATCAGCTGCCCCGGCTGGAACATCACGTAGTCCGGGTTCAGGGCTCTCGTCTCCCTGAAGATCCTCGTCGCCGTGCTCACCCCATCCGAGCGGATGAGCTCGACGAACTGGTCCGGCATCGGGGGCGCCGGAAGCGCCTTCCGCCGCGTCACCGAGAGGGCGCCTTTCGGGATACCGTTCTCCTCGGGTGCACGACCGATGAATGTGGCCGCCTCCTCGGAGCCCTTGAGATGGGCGTCGAGGAACTGCAGCGTGTAGCGGCACACGACGTGGTAGCCGGCGAGGATCCTCTCCTCGTCGGTGGTCGGTGCGTTGCCCTCCCAGGGGATGAAGCCGAACAGCTTCATGAAGGTGCTGGCGAAGTGCATGTGCACCAGATCGTGGGCGTAGACGAGAGCAACGTCAGAGTACTGGAGCTCCGTGAAGAACGAGTAGTCACGGATCTGCGCGTAGCGCCACGGCGACTGCGACACCAGCATGAGTGGGACCCGGAGCATGTCCGGGTCGTACAGGAAGCTGTCGCGGGCGAGCTGTATGTGGTCCTTGAAGGAGATCGACCCGTCGAGGCTGACCACGGCATGAACGTTGGTGTTCAGCATGGCGAACACCACGTTGCTCAGCCCGCCCCAGCTGAAGCCGACGACGCCCACGTGGTCCATGTCCGTTCCCGGGACATCCCGCATGAACGCGATCAGAAAGGCGAGGTCGTGAACCTGGGCGTAGAGGTCCGTGATGCTGCCGGCCATCTGGCGGTCATAGAGGCCCACCGCCGGGCTCGCGGCGACGACGTAACCGTGGCTCGCGAGGTGCTCGCAGAGCACGATGTTCTCGAATGACGACGCGCCGAGGCTAGGTGCGTAGAGCACGAGCGGAAAACGGCCGGTGTCAACCGGGGCATCGCGGCGGGCGAGCGAAGGCTCGTCCAGGACCTCGTCCGCGAGGTCGACACGCACTCGGCGCAGGAACACGTCCACGTCGCCTTCTGGGTTGGCGTCGAAGTCCACCTCCCGCGTCGCAAGGACGAGGTAGTCGCGGAGCGTCATGCTCGGGCCAGCGGCGTCGGCAGCGGCTGGATACCACACCGAGACCTGGATCGGGCGGGCGTTGGCGTCCCGCAGCGGCTGCCCTGAGGCGTCGAGCCGGGAGCGATAGGTCCGACCGTGGTCGTACTCGTTGAACACCCGGAATCCGACGGCGTATGGCCCGGTGTCGAGGGCACCGAGGTCCTCAGGAGGTTGCGCGGAGACACCGACGGCAGCACCGCTCATCATCCCGAGCGCGACGACGACAGACACGAAACGACGCATACCACCTCCCGGTGTGTGGTGGGTCCCCACGTCTGGCTGCAGCGAGCCAGACAGCCGGACCGTCAGGTCTCGGATCACGGTGCGGACGGCGCTGTGGGCGCCGGCTCCCTGGCGGCGCGCCAGCCCGCTTCTAGCTGCTTGGACAGCTCGGCGACGAGCTCTGCGTTCTCGGGCAGATCGGCCAGATTGGTGTTCTCCAGGGGATCGGTTCGGTTGTCGTAGAGCTCCCGGGCGACGAGCTCGCCGGCGGTCTTGGTCGTGTTGTCCCATGTATGCCACTCCACCAGGTGGTGGCGCTCCGTCACCATCGAGTACCCCATGTACTCGTTGCCGTCCGACGTGACCTTGGGGCGCTGGCGGTAGTGGCTGAAGACTGCGCTCTTCCACGGTGCCGTCGGGTCATCGAGCAGGGGTTTGAAGCTGGTGCCCTCCATGTTGTCCGGGATCTCGATCCCGGCGAGCTCGCTGATGGTCGGGTAGAGGTCCACGAGCTCGACGAGCCGATCGACGGTCTGTCCCGGTTCCACACCGGGGGCCCGCACGATCAGGGGAACGCGGGTGTCGATGTTGTAGTTGGTCTGCTTGCAGAAGCTCCCGTGCTCGCCGAGCTTCCAGCCGTGGTCGCCGAACACCACCACGATCGTGTCGTCCGCCAGCCCGAGCTCCTCGAGTGCGGTCAGGAGCCGGCCGATGCAGGCGTCGACGAAGCTCACCGAGGCGTAGTACCCGTGCTTGAGAAGGCGCGCCGTCGCCTCCGGTAGCGGCTCGACAACCGGATGCTTGACCCACTCCAGGTCGTAGCAGCTCCGCAGCTCGTACTGCGAGTTCATGGCGAACGGCGGAGCGTCTCGGGGGAGGAACGGGTTGGGTGCCGGTGGAAGCGTCTCCCGATCGTACAGATCCCAGTACGTCTTGGGCGCGACGAACGGAAGATGCGGTCGGTAGTATCCGACCGCCAGAAAGAACGGTTGATCCATGTCTTTGAGCCGCTCGAGGGTCTCGATGGCGAGGGTGGTCTGGGCGCCGTCGTAGAGCTGATCGTCGGGCTTGTCGACGATCTCGTACGACTTGCCGTACGCCCAACCGCCGGCGTACGCGTTGGGGTTCTTCGCGATCCGCCTGGCACGGACCTCGGCCAGCTCCTGCTTCAGCTTCTCGTCGTGGTAGATCGACTCGGGCTCGCGGTCGATCCACTCGGGCGTGCTGAACAACGCCGGACGGAGGTCCGCCTCGTCCCACGAGACGACGTCGGGCATGTGGTTGTGGAAGATCTTGCCCATCGAGACCGTGTAGTATCCGAAGGCATCGAAGTGCTGGGGCATCGTGACCACGTCCGGGATCGTCTTCCGGAACTCCTCGCCCAGGCTCCAGACGCGGGTCGAGTCCGGGCGCATCCCGGTCATCAGGCTGGCTCGGGAGGGCGCGCAGGCCGCCGCCTGAGCAAAGGCCCGGCGGAAGATCACTCCTTGCTCCGACAGGGTGTCCAGGTGTGGCGTTCTGACGTCCGCCACGCCGTAGCTCCCCAGCTCGGGCCGGAGGTCGTCCACCATGATGAAGAGAACGTTTGGCCGCCGAGTGGCGTGCTGCTCCTGGAGACCCTCGTCTGATGTCTGTCGCGCACCTCCGCACCCCAGCAGCACCGCGGCCAATGCTCCCATCGAGATCAGACACACCAGTGAGATTGCAAAACACCGAGCCCTTGTCGAAAACGGCATCACCGACTCCTCCCTTTCTCCATGGACCACTGCAGTGGCGTCGCCATTCGGGACACCGCGCCTCCTCATCGTTCTCTCAACCTCTCGATCGACTCCAGGTTGGCCTCGACCTCGTCCCGTAGCAGCCACGGGGTTCTCATCTCCTGGCGGGTGAACATCTCGATCTGGTCACCGAGGTGGGGCGAACCGGGTTGAGTGGCATTGCCGTAGGCCAACAGCACCCGCGCGCGCAGTGGTTCGGAGAACTCCACTGCCGCATAGAATGCGTCCCCTCCAACGACGAAGCTCGTGCCATCCTCCGCCGGATCCAGCCACAGCGTGCGGAACACCCCCGCCGGGTCCCCGGGGCCACCGCTGGCGGGGAGGTCCGTGCCCCCGTAGGTGATCCGGTTGACGTCGCCCCAGGCGACAGAGAGACTGTCGTGCTCGTCGAGGAGCTCCTGTGCGACCATTCCCAGTACCGCGGTCGCCCGTCGCGTGGCCTTCAGACCGGCAGGGGTGGTGAACGGTGCGCTCGGCTCCCACGGTGTTACCCACGTCTCGCGCATCAGTCGCTGCGCCTCGTCGTCGAGCGGAAACGCGGTTCGTATGATGTCCATCCGCTCCGCCCACCGTTCGAACAGGACGGCGCCCTCCGAGCTGGCGTCAGCACTCCGATCCCACCGGGCGAGGACCTCCGCAGCTCGTTGTGCCATCTCGTCGCCGTCTTCGCGGGCCACAGCGACCAGGTCGTCGACGAGCCTCTCGGCCAGCAGCATGCTCGTCGAGTGCTTGTACTCGAGCAGCTCCTCAAACGAGATCGTCTCGTCGGCGGCGAGCAGAGAGGCCGACTGCTGAGCGCGGAAGTGCATGAACTGAGGAGCGAGGTACGACGGGAACCGCCTCGGGTCGAGGGCTGCGGGAAAGGTCGAGGTCCAGGGGGGATCGTTCGCGTTCTGGACCCATCCACTGGTTGGATCCAGGAGCCGGGGCAGCTCCTGGTAGGGCAGAACGTCGTTCCACAGGTTCTCGGAGGAGTCACCGGGGACCGTGCCCAGCCACTCCTGGTAGGTGCCGCCTGGGCGCCTCGGCACGCGACCGTTGAAGACGTACAGGATGTGCCCGTCGCGATCCGCGTAGACGACATTGAACATGGGGACCTGGAGCCTCTGGAGGGCGGTTTCGAACTCCCGGAGGTTCCTCGCCCGAGCCATGTCCCACCATTGCTCCAGCATCCCCGGCGCGTCGAGGCCCACCACCCGGAGCGCGACCGCCTTCGTGCTCCCCGTGGCAATGACCGGCCCGTGGACTGAGCGGCGGATTGTGAGCGGCTCCTCCCGGAACGATCCGTCCGCCTGCCGGACCCGCACGGTCTGCTCCTCGATCTCGAACGGACGGACCTCTCCGTCGAAACGGTAGCCGCCATCGGCCAGGGAGAGCTCATACGAGTCGGCTCCGTCGAAGGTGTTGACGGTGTGGCTCCACCCGAGGTGATGGTTGAAGCCGAGCACAATCACTGGGAAGCCCACCAGAGCCGCGCCGTAGCATTCGATGCCAGGCCCGTTCAGATGCGCCTCGTAGAACAGGTGGTATTCCGACCACCGGAGGTGGGGGTTGATGAGCAGCATGGCGTGTCCGCTCGCGCTCCGGGTCGGGCCGATGGCCCACGCGTTGGAGCCTTCGTCCGCGACCAGCTGGCGAGCCTGGTCGACCGCATGCGGCCGCCCGACGAACGAGAAGTGGATGACCCGCTGGGCGTGGGCGAGAACGTCGACGGCATCCACCGGGAGGACTCGCTTCGAGCTCTCGCTGAGCTCCTCGGCGTGATCCGCTGCGTACTCGTTGATCCCCGCGGCGAACGCGTCCAGGTTCCGGCGAAACCCCGGTGATTGCGTCTCGTACCAGCGCCGAGCGCGCTCCGGAATGTCCATCGTCCGAACCCAGCTGTCGGACTCGACGCCCGCCTCTCCGCCGTACTCCGCCGCACGTCCCCGAGCCTGTCCGTAGAGCTCGAGGACGAGGTCGCCATGGCTCTCCATCTGAGCCCAGCCAAACGCCCGGAAGAGCTCAACCGTGTGGTCGGCATAGATGTGGGGGACACCCCAGGAGTCCCAGAGGATCTCAGCCGCCCGCCCCTGCTCGCCTCCGCCTCGAGGCGAGCAGGCGGTTCCGAGGACGAGCAGTCCGACAGCGAGCCACCGCGCACTCGAGGCGAAACCGCGCATGACGATCCCCTTCCTCACGGGCCGCTCGGCCTGATGATCCCTGTCATCGGATCAACTGCACACCGCATGGAGCTGCTCCTTCCGATCTCCCCACTCAGAAGCTCACGGTGTACCTGATTCCGATCGTGCGCGGGCGGACGTAGGTGCTCCAGGTCAGGGGTACGGCGACGACCCGGTTGTACTTGAAGATCGTGCTGTCCTCGTCCAGCAGGTTGTCGGCGTACAGGTCAACGCTCCAGCGGTCGGTGGACACGCCGAGGCTCAGACCGACCTGGCTGTAGTCGTCATTGATCTGATAGGGCACGTTGTCAGGCGCCGAGTATGTCTCTGTGCGGTATGCCCATGACGCTCTCGCAACACCGTCCAACCTGCTGGTGATCGGCGTCCGATAGTCGAGTGCGATGTTGCTGGACCACTCTGGTGACAGCGGGATCGTGTTGCCCTTCTCTGCAACGACACCGCCAACGGCGTTTCGCACCTCCTCGGTGATCTCGGCATCAGTGTAGGCGACGGACAGCGAAGCACTCAGCCCACTGTCCGGAACGACCGCGAATAGCTCCAGCTCGCCGCCCTGGGCCCGCGCCGAACCCGCATTCGCGGCGAACGGGAACAACCCGTCCGGCGTGACGAAGCTCAGCTGAAGATCAGTCCAATCGTTGTAGTAGAGACTCACGTTCGCCGTTACTGCCGAGCTCACGTTGGTCTTGGCGCCGATCTCGTACGCCCACAGCTCCTCGGCGTCGAAGTCGTTGGGTACCAGGTCGCTGACACCGCTGTTGTAGTTCGTGCCTCCGCTCTTGAAGCCCTTCGATGCCTTGGCAAACAGCATGACATCCCCGTTGGGCATCCAGCTGAACGAGAGCTTGGGAGCAAAGTCGGTGTCATCGCCCGCCGCCTCGATCCGTGTGCCAGCGACCGAGCCGAAGATCATCGAGTCCAGAGGGTAGAGGATGGAGTAGTCCCGCTCGTCCGAGTAGTAACGAAGCCCCACTTGGACCGACATCGTGTCGCTCAAGGCGTAGTCCACCTCCCCGAACACCGAGTAGGACGTGCTCTCGGAGTTCTCGACCGTTGAGTAAAAGTCCGTCAGATCGAAGCCTGGGATACCGAAGGCGTCTTCGAGGAAGAACTGGAAGTTGCGCTGGTCGAGGCGCTCGCTGTCCTTGTAGAACGCGCCCACCGTCCAGTCGAGCCGGCTGTCACCGTAGGACGCGAGGCGCACCTCCTGCGTCCACAGCGTGCTTTCGGCGTGCGGGGTGTTTCGTGTCGTGCCCCCAGTTCCCGGTCCGAAGAACAGCGGCAGGAACGGGGTGATGTCGATCACCCAGTCCGACTCGTAGTCGAAGTACGACGTGGCGGCGACCAGAGATGCCCAGCCGAGATCGTAGGTGAGGGTCAGGTTGGCGATTTGGTTGGTGGTGTCGGTCGGCGTCAGATACCCCGGAGGGAGGGCCGCGGGAAGCTGCTCGATGGGATCCAGCAACCCGTACGACGTCGATGTGTACTCGGCACCGAGGTCGAGCTCCTGTCCCATGAAGCTGGCGTCGACGATCAGCTTTTCGGTCGGTGCCCAGCGAGCAGCCAGGCGGAAGTCGACCTGCTCTCGTGTGTTCGCATCCTCCTCGTCGAGACCCGGGATATCGATCCAACCATCGTTGTTGATGTAGCCTCCGAGGATCCGCACGGCGAACGTGTCCGACACCGGAACGTTCACCATGACGCGCAGCGAACCGTTGGCCCCGCCGTCGGTCGTCGATGACAGATTACCGCCGAGCCGCGCGGAGAACTGAGTGAAGTCCGGCTTCTTGGTAATGACCCGGAGCGTCCCGGCCATCGATCCTTCGCCGAACAGGGTGCCCTGTGGCCCTCGCAGCATCTCGACACGCTCGACGTCCCACAGAGCGAACTCGGGTCCCTGCCCGGAGGCTGAGACCGGGACCTCGTCGACGTAGTACCCCACCACCGAGTTCGTCTCGATCGATCCGCCAACAACGGTGACGCCACGGGAGGCGAATCGGTTGCTTCCCGGCTGGACGTTCACGATCTCGAGGCCGGCGATGCTGTCGCGCAGCTCCTCCACGTCCTGGATGCCCTGTGTCTCGAGGCGCTCACCAGTGATGGCAACAAGCGAGATCGGGATCTCCTGTGCCAACTGCTCGCGCTTCTGGGCCGTGACCACGATCTCGCCTATGAAGCGGGTCTCCTTGAGCGCTGCCTCTACGGCGGCCTGCTGCGCCTCCTCGTCGGAGAGCTCGGTTTTCTCGCTCTCACCCTTCTCCTCCGCCGGAGCGTCCTGGTCGGAGGAGGTTGCCTCGACAGCGGGTGTCGGGGCCTCCGCTACTGGGGCCGGCTCGGCGCCACCTATGCTCACCATCAGCAGGGTCACCATCAGCACTGTCAACGTCCGAAAGCCATGAACCGCCATGTTCTCCCCCTTCGATTCCTGTCCGGTCGTTCGTTCGATGTTGTTCCTCGGTGGCATAGAGGGGACGACTCGGGAGAGTGGCCCCCCAACCCGGCCGTGGGCCGCAACCGAAGCGGTTCTTCGGTAGCGCCGTTCCCACCGCCGCGTTGGCTGCTGACACATCACGATCCAGGGGGGCCACTCATGCCACAAGTCCGCTCTTTACAGTTGATGGCGTGACTCGCAGTCGGACGATTCGCAGTGGGTGGTACCGTGGGGAGGCATGGTGGACCAGGGACAGAACGCTGATCGTGTCGCGGAGTGGTACGACCGTTGGCACTCCCTGCTGGTGGGACTGCTGTCCAGCCGGCTTGCCGACCGGGTGGAGGCGCAGGACCTCGCCCAGGAGATCTACCTCCGGCTGCTGCGCGTGGAGACACTCGATCTGGTGGAGAACCCTCGAGCCTACCTCTACCGGGTTGCAGTCAACGTCGTCGGAGAGTGGCGGCTGCGTGCTCGCCAGCGCAAGCCGCACTCGTCGAAAGAGCTGGATGAGCTGGTGTCGGTGGAGGACCTGGAACGCAGTCTCGAGGAGCAGCAGACCGGAGAGGCGGTACGACGGGCGCTGGAGGAGCTGCCGGCGACCCTGCGCCAGGTGCTGGTGCTGCACTGCTGGGACAACATGACCTACCAGCAGATCGCGGACACGCTCGGGATCAGCCGGCGCATGGTCAAGCGGTACGTCGCCAAGGGGTACGCCGAGATGCGAACGGAGATGACAGAGCGACTGGGCGATCGAGCGGAGAGAGAACGATGAGCAGCAGGACACACATCCCGCAGGAGATCTTGGAGGACGCAGCCGAGTGGTTCGCCAAGCTCGAGACCGAGTCACCTTCCGAGGCGACTCGGACTGCCTTCGTGCAATGGCTGAGGCGCTCGCCAGTCCACATCGAGGAGTTCCTACGTGTCGCTGCGCTGCATCACGCACTCTCAAAAGAGCTGCAGGCCAGACCCGAATGGGTTGCGGGGGTGATCGCCGAGGCGCGTTCGTCGGACGAAAACGTGGTCCGATTGGTGGAACCTGAGCCGGTCGCCAGGAACCCGGAGCGCAGTCGCTTGGCTCGCCCCCGGCAGCTTCTGGCGGCCGCAGCCGTGCTGATTGCAGCGGTCGGGCTCGGAGTCGTGATGACCGTGACGGACCTGGCCGGTCGCGGAGAGCGGGTCGCGACGACCGTCGGCGAGCAGCGGCAGATTGTGCTCGCGGACGGCTCCAGCGTCGTTCTCAACACCGACACTGAGCTTCGCATCCGTATGGCTTCCGAGCTGCGCCAGGTCGATCTGGTTCGAGGGGAGGTCATCTTCGAGGTCGAGAAGGACCCGGCACGTCCGTTCCGGGTCCTGAGCGGCCGTGCGATGGTCGAGGCCATCGGTACACGCTTCATCGTCCGCCGCCTGAATGAGCGAACGGTTGTGACCGTCGTCGAAGGACGAGTACGGGTGCAACCGATCAGCGCGACCGAAAGCGTGCCTCCACCTTCAGAGGGAGACCACAGGGAGCGAGGCGACGGCAGTGAGTCGACCGTTGCGATCGAGCTGGTGCAGGCGACGAGATCCGTGGAGCTGGACGCCGGCCGCACGATCACGGTCACCATGGACGGCATCGTCACCGATCCGGTGGCCGCCGACCTCGAATCGGTGACGTCGTGGACCCGAGGGCGGATGATCTTCGACTCGGACACGCTCGACACAGTGGTTGCCGAGTTCAACCGCTACACGACGACACCACTGGTGATCCGGGACGCCGAGCTCAGCAACCGGCGTATCAGCGGCGTGTTCAACATTGACAACCCCGAGGCGTTTCTCGGGATGCTCTCTGATCTGGATGGCGTCAGCGTCAGCCGCACCGCAGAGGGGAGCTGGGAGATCCGCCCCGGGGCCGGACGACCTCGCCCTGCCGAGGACGGCAACCCCGGCGTTGGACCACGCTGATGGACCTCGAGAACCGCAATCAGCCGACCGATGGCACCCCCGACCTCCGACGGTGTCGTGAGCCAGGGGCTGGCCGCCGGAGGTAAGCTGCATGGTACGGATCGCCTCCGGAAAGCGTGTGGCGGTGATCGTCATGCTGATTCTGTTCCTTTCCGGACCGGTCCAGGCCACTGGCAAGACGGTGGCCGTGGAGATCAACCGCCAGCCGCTCGCCGACTCGCTCCGGGGAGTTGCCCAGCTGTTCGACCTCCAGATTCTGTTTCTTCCCGAGGACGTCGAAGGCATCCAGGCGCCAGCGCTGAGCGGTCGATACACCGCGGATCAGGCGTTCACCGAGCTGCTGGCGGAAACGATGCTCGAGCACCGATTCGCGGACGACGAGTCGGTGGTCATCGCCCGGAGGAGAAGCACCGGTACCCCTGGGAAATCGAGCTCGGCAGGTTCCTCCGGGGTGGGTGGCGCCGACCATGAGGTGCGGGCACCGCCTGCAGACCCGACCGCATCCTCCGCAAACGGGCTGGGTGGCTGGGAGGAGGCCGAAGCCGGAATCGAGGCGACCGGTAGACGGGTGTTCGTCGGCGAGCTGGTGGTGACCGCGCAGAAGCGCGAGCAGCAGCTCCCGCAGGTTCCGTTCTCCATCCAGGCCTTCGCGGCCACGACGCTCGAGACCGCCAATATCCGTGACCTCAGCGAGCTGATTGCCTTCGTCCCCGGCGCCTCCGAGGAGATCTCCTACGGTGCCGGGCAGCGTATGTTCCAGCTTCGGGGCATCGCAACCGGGGCCGGCGACCCGACGATAGGTTACTACCTCGACGACACCGCCTTCTTCGGCGTCGGTCAGGGACTCGCCCCGATCGGGCGGACCTTCGACATCGAGCGGATCGAGGTGCTGCGAGGACCGCAAGGGACCCTGTACGGCAACGGTTCGATGGGCGGTACGATCCGCTATATCACTCGAATGCCGAGCCTCGACAGGCTCGAAGGGAGCCTTCGGGCCGCCGCGGTAGCGACACGTGGCGGTAGCTCTGGCCACTCCATCGACGCCGCGGTGAACGTGCCGATCATATCCGGCTCTCTCGGCCTACGGCTGGTGGCGAGCACCGAGCACGTGGGCGGCTTCGCCGAGATCCCGAGCGCGGGTTTGGAGAACACGAATCCGGCGGATCTCAGCCACGTTCGCACGAACCTGCTGTGGCTGGCGACCGACAGGATGGACCTGAGGCTCCAGTACGCCCACTCGAGCACAGCGCAGGACGGCTCGTTGCTGCTCTCGAGCCGGGACCCGCCAATCTCGATCCAGGCGCCCGGTGACTACGCCGACTGGACGTACGATCTGTTCTCCGGAACGCTGGAGTACGTCTTCGACTTCGCCACGCTCACCAGCACGACCTCATGCATCGATGGTACGTGGGACCTCATGCGTCATTTCGACTCTCCGCTGGCGCCAAATGGTCTCCTCGAGTTCGACTACGAGACCCACACCACCACCATCAACAACGAAACCCGACTGGTCTCGCGGGACGGAGCACCATGGCAGTGGCTGGTCGGTGTCTTCTACTCGGACTCCGAGATCAGACGGTTCACTGCGAGCAATGCGCCCATGGTGCTCCCATCGAGCGAGTCGCTGGTGACCGCCGAGTCGATCTCGCTGTTCG
>CAZEJK010000004.1:50397-56110 GCA_964512045.1 uncultured Thermoanaerobaculia bacterium | reverse complement strand
AGGTGTCCTGGGAGCTTCTCGGCGGGAAGCTCATTCCGCTGGTGGGGCTGCGCTTCTTCGAGGATGAACGGGCCGCCACCTCCACCGGTCTGGAGGTCGGGCTCGGGCCC
This sequence comes from uncultured Thermoanaerobaculia bacterium, assembly GCA_964512045.1. Classification (GTDB taxonomy): domain Bacteria; phylum Acidobacteriota; class Thermoanaerobaculia; order Thermoanaerobaculales; family Sulfomarinibacteraceae; genus CAZEJK01. The sequence goes on along the minus strand of CAZEJK010000004.1, from coordinate 56,000 downwards.
TACACCTTCTCCGACACGGCTCCGCGGTTCAACCTCTCCTATCTGCCGACACCGGTCTCGACCTACTACCTCAACATCGCCAAGGGGTTTCGCAGCGGGAGCTTCAACACCCCCGGCGTGTGCGACGTCCTCCACGGCCAGGTCGGCGGGCTTCCGTGTGAGCTGACGGTGCCCTCCGACGAACTCTGGAGCTACGAGATCGGGCTCAAACGGGTCCTGCTGGCGGGTCGGCTGTACGTTGACGGTGCCCTCTACTACCAGGACTGGCGAGGCAACCGCCAATCGGTCCAGTACTCCGGGGTCTCTGCCGCCTACCAGGTCGGTGATGCCGTCGTCCCGGGGTTCGACATCGGCTTGAGCTACAACCCTCCGTGGGTGAGCGGTCTGACCGTGCACGCCAACGCCAACTGGAACGATGCCCGCTTCACCTCACTGGATTCGGCGCTCTCGGAGGCAACAGGGGTCGAGGACGGAGATCGGTTGCCCGTTGCGCCCGAGTGGACCGCGTCCGTGATCGCGAGCTACGAGCGACCCGTCGCACCGGGCTGGCGAGCGACGGCCTCGGTCGGCTACAGCCATCTGGAGCCCCAGCTAGGCGAGTTCGGGTCGCCGGCCCTGGGTGACAGCCGCGACCTGATCCGGGCCCGCCTCGGGCTGAGTCACCGGAGCTTCGAGATCAACCTGTTCGCCAAAAACCTCTTGAATGAAACTGGTGCGATCTCGGTGGTGGCCTCAGAGGGCGATCCGATCCTCACCCGGCCCGTCCCACGTCAGGTCGGCATTGAGATCACCTATGGCTTCTGATCGGCGATGGGGCGGTTCAATCAGTGCTCCGGACCGCGTCCGGTGGTCATGGCCATCATGGTCTTCATGGTGGTCACTGCGGACCGCCGTACGGATCGACTGCCGTGAACACGTGCTCGAGGCAGGCACGCTGCTTCGAGCTGAGGGCAAGCTTCTTGTGAGGCTGCGTGAGTCGAGGGGGCGATTCCCGCTTCGTCCGTCGATCTCCGTAATCTCCGATCGCGGCTCGCACGGTGAACCACGATCCAGTTTGCGCTCGCGAACCCCAACCCATCAGCAAGGGAGACAGCTGTGACGAGCAACGAGTATCAACACGGTGTTCCGTACGACTATCCGCTGATCATCAAGAAGCTGCTCAACACTCCGCGGATCCATGCGCCCGATCAGGAGATCGTGTATCGGGACAGATTCCGGTACACCTACCGCGATCTCGAGCGACGGATTCACCGTCTTGCGAACGGCCTGAGCCGCCTGGGTGTCGAACCGGGAGACACCGTGGCAGTCTTCGACTACGACAGCCACCGGTTTCTCGAGTGCATGTTCGCCATCCCGATGATGGGTTCGGTGCTGCAGATGGTCAACTGGCGCCTGTCGGAAGACCAGATCCACTACACCCTGGAGCACGCCGAGGCCTCGGCCCTTCTTGTCAACAGCGACTTCCTGCCGATCCTGGAGAAGATCTGGGGAACGCTCGGGCACGTCCGGTCGGTGGTGGTGATGGACGAGGATAAAGCAGCTGTTCCGACCTCGGTTCCGGTGCGGTCGCGCTACGAAGAGATGCTTTCGGCAGCACCGTCGGAGTACGACTTCCCCGACCTCGACGAGAGCACGAAGGCCACCACGTTCTACACCACCGGCACAACCGGGAGCCCGAAGGGCGTGCAGTTCACCCATCGCCAGCTCGTGCTCCATACCCTCGGCGTGGCCATGGCCCTGAGCAGCTACGACACCATCGGGCGCTTCCGTTCCGGCGATGTGTACATGCCGATCACGCCCATGTTCCACGTCCATGGCTGGGGCATTCCCTACGTGGCCACGCTGCTGGGTACCAAGCAGGTGTTCCCGGGCAGGTACGAGCCGGAGATGCTGCTCCGGCTGATCCGCACCGAGGGGGTTACTTTCTCTCACTGCGTGCCGACGATCCTGCAGATGCTCGTGGCCAGTCCAGCGGCCCGGGGGCTCGACCTTTCCAACTGGAAGGTCATCATCGGCGGATCCGCGATGCCGAAGGGCCTTGCCAAGGCGGCACAGGGTCTGGGCATCACCGTGTACACCGGCTACGGCATGTCCGAGACCTGCCCCGTGATGACTCTCTCGGCGCCAAAGTCCGAGGTTGATGAGGACCGCCTTCTCGACATCGTCGTCAAGACCGGGCTGCCGATTCCCCTGGTGGAGCTGGAGGTCATGGACGCCGATGGCAACCCGCTTCCCCATGATGGCACGAGCTGCGGCGAGGTCGTGTTCCGGGCGCCGTGGCTCACACGCAGCTACGTCAAGGACTCCGAGGCGACGGCGGCGCTGTGGCGCGACGGCTGGCTGCACAGCGGCGATGTCGGCTTCATCGATCCGGACGGGTATCTCCAGCTCACCGACCGGATGCGCGACGTGATCAAGACCGGTGGCGAGTGGGTGTCGTCGTTGGATCTCGAGAGCCTCATGAGCCAACATGAGGCCGTGGCCGAAAGCGCGGCCATTGGTGTGCCTGACGAGAAGTGGGGTGAGCGTCCGCTGATGCTCGTGGTGCTCAAGCCGGAGGCTCGTGGCGCGGTCGGAGCGGAGGAGCTCACGGCACACATGCACGCGGCAGCGGAAGCAGGGAAGCTCCCGAGGTACGGCGTGCCCGACCGGTACGCGTTCGTCGAGCAGCTTCCCAAGACCAGCGTGGGCAAGCTCGACAAGAAGCTCATGCGTGAGCAGCATCGGGATCTGTAGGGTCCCGCCGGGAGCGCCCTGGGGTCGCGTGAGAGGAGTGCTTTGCGGCACGGTGCGGACGTTTGCGGCCGGTCCACGGTCGACCGGGAGAGGCTGGCCCGTCTCTGGTCGCCTTCACGCCAACGCGGCCGCGGGCCGCAACCAAAGTGATGCTCCGATGGCGCCGGTCCTGGCCCCGACAGCCGGATCCCGGTCGTCCGGCCCCCGGGGCGATCATGCTTCGAATTTTCGAAGATACGGCTCCGTGAGCCGCCAACGGCAGTCCCGCCAGGAGGGCCGCCCGCAGCTGGCGCCGCGACGGTGGGAGTGCTGAGGTAAGCTCTACGGAGGATGGTGGAGCTCGAGCCGTCGTCTGTGCTTCTCAGTGATGGTCAGCCGGAACCGGGCGATGGGGCCGGGATGCGGCAGTCGCGCGCTGCGCTGTTGGGGTTCCTGTTTGCGCTGTGGACCGTGCCTGGTCTTCTCTACGCCGTGCAGATCTACGAGATCGGTCTTCGCGAGGACCGATTCAACACCTCGTTCCTCGATGCCATGGTGCACGCCTTGCCGGTGTGGTGGCTCTGGGTGGTGGTCACCCCGATGGTGGTCCAGCTGGCTCGCCGGTTCCCGATCCGGCGCTCGCGATGGGTTGGCGCCGCGGTGATGCACATGTCGGCGGCCGTGGTCACCGCTCTGGTGATCGTCGGTGTGACCTCGTTGTGGTTCAGCATCACTCCGCCGTTCGACTCCCGTGACCGGGCCTTCTCAGCATGGATGACGGCGCTACTGCTGTCCACCACGCTCCATCTGTACGTCTGGTGCTACTGGTTGATCGTGGCGGCGGTGCACTTCTTTGACCACGAGCGCCGGCTGCGCGAGCAGGAGGTCACGGCGGCCCGCCTGGACGGGCTGGCGGCGCAGGCCCGCATGCAGCTTCTCGCCAACCAGGTACAACCGCACTTTCTGTTCAACGCTTTGAACAGTCTTTCGACGCTCATCCTGCGACGTGACACGAAAACGGCGCAGGCGATGCTCGAGTCGCTGGCCAGCTTCCTGCGGGCATCGCTCGGTCGGGGGGAGGCGCTGTTTGCGCCGTTGACGGAGGAGCTCGACCTCATCTCTACCTACCTCCGGGTGGAGAGCGTGCGGTGGGGCGATCGACTCTCCGTGCGCACGGACATCGAACCGCAGGCCGAGCAGGCGCTGGTCCCGACCCTGCTGCTCCAGCCGCTGGTGGAGAACGCGGTTCGGCACGGCGTCGGGGCCTCGGAGTCCGGAGGCGAGGTTGTCATCTGTGCGCGCCGGAGTGGGAGTGAGCTGGTGCTGTGCGTGGAGAACGACGGTGCCGGCCTGACGCCGGGCTGGCAGGAGAAGGCGACCCACAGGGTCGGTCTGGAGAACACGCGACAGCGGCTGTCCCTGCTGTTCGGCGACCGGTACGAAATGAGTCTCCAGGAGCTCGGGTCGGGGCGAGTGCGCCTCCAGCTGGAGATCCCCTATCAGACGACCGACGGCGCCGAGCGAGAGAGGTGACAGGGTGGCTGTTCGGACGATGATCGTGGACGACGAGCCGCCGGCACGGGAGGGGATCCGCCTGCGACTGGAGCCCATGGGCGACATCGAGATCATCGGAGAGTACGGCAATGCCGCCGACGCGATGAGCGCCATCGAGTCGGATCCTCCAGATCTTCTCTTCCTCGACGTGCAGATGCCGGGTGTTGACGGCATCCAGATGCTGCGCAGGATCGGACCGGAAGCGGTTCCCGCCGTTGTGCTCGTGACTGCATATGAGGCACACGCCATCGACGCGTTCGAGGTCAACGTCGTCGACTACATCCTCAAGCCGATCGAGCAGGCCAGGTTCCTGCTCGCTGTCGATCGGGCGCGGGCCCGTCTCGAGAGACTGCACGCCGTCCGGCTGAGCCGTCAGCTGAAGGAGCTGATGACGGATCTCGACCAGCGCCGGTCGACCTTCGCAGACAGTGGGCAGTCGCCTCAGCAAGAGGGCTATCTGGTTCGATTCCTGGTGCCGACCCAGGACGGCGAGGTGCCCGTCAACGTCCGGTCGGTGGACTGGATCGAGGCATCCGGGGACTACGTTCGGCTGCATATCGGTGGAAAGTACGTTCTCCTCCGGGAGAGCATGGCGCAGCTCGAGAAGGTGCTCGATCCGCACCTCTTCGCCCGGATCCACCGGCGCGCGATCGTCCGGCTCGACAGCGTGGACAGGCTGCAGTCGCTCCATCACGGCGACTGTGAGGTGCATCTCCGTAACGGAACGGTGTTGCGTGTCAGCCGCACGTACCGCGACCAGTTTCGTATGGCGATGAGCAGGAGGTCGTCCCCCGGCTCGGAACGCTGAGCGGGACTGTTCGTCGCCAGCCAGTCCGCTCTGGCGTCAGTTTCCGCGGCTCAGCGATTTCCACTTGCCTGCAGACAGCACCAAGGCGCAACGTGTCTGTAGGTAGTCTGCAGGTTGTTCGAGGACAGCGAGTGTGGGGTCTTCCGAGTTTGCGTGGAACGAAGGAGGGGGCGATGTTCCGATCTATCTTTTCCGTCGTGGGTGCGGTCCTGCTTGCCGTGTTGGCGCTGATGGCGCCATGTGCCGGCGCCGTGGAGCCGTGTGAGCAGTCAAACGGTGGCGAGCAGGCGACGAGCCAGGATCAGGATGCTGTTCGCGACGGCATCCAGAGTGCCAGCACGTCACCTGCTGGCGCGTCCGGCCAGGAGGACTCTCAGACTGAAAGCGAGGAGAGCGCAGACCGGGAGGACGAAGAGGAGCCGGCCGCACGGTCCACTGACGAGATGCCGGTCGTCATGGGCGAGATTCTGGTGACGGCCGCTGGCCGCGATCTCTTCTTCTTCGATGCGACGACGAGCACGAGGCG
>CAZEJK010000004.1:27179-50387 GCA_964512045.1 uncultured Thermoanaerobaculia bacterium | reverse complement strand
GGATGCCCAGGACCTTGCACTGAGCATCACGGCGTTCGACGGGGCGAAGCTCGAGCGGCTCGACGTGGTGGACTTCGACGAGTTCATCGTGCAGGTGCCGAGCACCAACTTTATCGACAACGGCGGCCCGGGCCGCGGACAAGAGGTGGCGTCCATCCGTGGTCTGTCGCCGGTGGCCGACAACACGGTCGGGGTGGTGGCGCAGTACCTGGACGGGGCGCCGAGGTTCGGAAGTAACTACAAGCTGTTCGACATCGGGGAGATCTCGGTGCTGCGTGGGCCGCAGGGGACGCTGTGGGGATCGCAGGCGATCGGCGGGCTGATCTACTACCGGTCGAACCGGCCGGATCCGTCGCGGTTCGATGCGAGCGTCGAGGCCGACATGTACTCCAGTGAGAGCACCAGCGGTCTCAGCAGCCGGCTGAGCGGGTACGTCAACGTTCCCCTCATCCAGGATGTCCTCGGTCTCCGCGTCGCGGCGCAGCATGTCCAGGACAAAGGGTACGTCGACAACATCGCCACGGGTGTCGACGATGTCAACGACGTTGAGGAGACGGCGTGGCGCCTGTCGTTGCTCTATCAGCTGTCCGACGCCGTCACGGTGACGACGATCTATCACGGCAACGACCTGCACGCCGACGCTCCGAACTACTTCATGCCCGATCTCGGCGAGTACAAATCCGACTCGCCGTTCACCGAGCTGCCGGCCGACCAGGAGTACGATCTGGTCAACCTCATCGTCGATGCGGATCTGGGCTGGGGAGAGATTGGCTACTGGGGATCGTACTTCGATCTGACCAACGTCTACTCCGATGCGGAGCGGAGCTTCTTCGGCTTCATCCCGGTCGCCAAGACCGACACGATCCTCGAGCAGCAGTCGTGGACCCACGAGCTGCGCCTGTCGTCGGTGGGTGACGGCCCGTGGAGCTGGATCGTCGGGGTGTACGCGGATGACCTGGACGAGATCGACCTCATCGAGACGTATGAGCGGCAGGACCCGACGTCGCCGGACACACCGACAGCGATCGGAGATGGGGCGCTCGTGTACTATCAGGGCGGGCCCGAGAGCTTTTCGGAACGAGCGCTGTTCGGCGAGGTCAGCTACGACTTCACCGATCGGTGGCAGCTTCTCGTCGGCGCCAGGTTCTTCGATTGGGAGGTCGACAACGACCAGGACACGGTCTTCCTCGGCACCAGCTTCGGGCAGGAGACGGGGACCGTCGGCGACGAGGACAGCTTCTACAAGATCCAGCTGACCCGACGCCTCGGCGGCGACGCGCTGCTGTACGCCACCCGCTCCGAGGGCTTTCGGATCGGCGGCTTCAACCCGTTCGTGGGCCCGGACTGGAACAGCTCGCTGGAGTTCCTGAAGTTTGAACCGGACCGGCTCGTCAACTACGAGATCGGCTTCAAGTCGACCTTGTTTGACGGTCGAGCGCAGCTCAACTCGGCCATCTACACTATGGAGTGGCAGGATGTGCAGACGGTCGTGTTCGACTCGATCGGACAGTTCGCCTTCACCGCCAACGCCTCCGATCTCGATGCAGAAGGGTTCGAGATCGAGCTCGCGACGCAGGACCTGATCGCACGCGGCGTGTACCTGGCAGGGAGCTTCACTTACAACGACAACGAGTTCACCGAGGATGCAGTGATCTTCCCCGGTGTCGGTGCGTTGGTGGAGAAGGGTGACACCCTTCGCCGCACCCCGGAGAACACCTGGGCGCTCGACGTGGGCTACGACTTCGCGATCTCCAACACGCTGGTCGGCTTCGCTCGGGCCAACTACTGGCACAAGGACGCGACGACGACCGAAGGGTTCAACCGCGGCGACGGTGCGGTGCCGATCCCAGCCCAGGACGTGGTCAACGCCTCTGCCGGTGTGGTCTTCGGACCGTGGGAGCTCAAGCTCGTGCTCGAGAACGTGACCGATGAGGTCCCGTACCTCCAGGTCTTTCCAGGCGCCTCGCGAGGGTCCGGGTCGCCGGATGCCGAGCAGGCGGTGCGGGTGTCGAGCGTGCGACCGCGGACCATCGGGCTGAAGGTGAAGTACCGCTACTGAGCCTCAACGGCACCCCGTAACGCCTGACTCCAGCTTCGCCGCTCCGTGGGTCACTCTCACAGCGGCGTCGCGGGCAGCGCTACGGTGCAACGAAGGGACATGACGGATGCAACGGATCATCACGGTCGCGTTGGCGGCCTTGCTCGTCGTGCTGGCCGCGTGCGGTGCGCCGCAGCCGGCTCAGCAGGTAGTGCAGCACGAGCAGATTGCCTGGTTCGAAGGCGGGGTGGAGGAGGCGTTTGCTCAGGCCGCACAGGACGGCATGCCGCTGTTCCTCTACTGGGGGGCGGACTGGTGTCCTCCGTGCCACAACCTGAGAAACAACGTGTTCACGCAGCCCGCGTTTCTCGAAGGGATCCGGCAGTTCGTGCCGGTGTACCTCGATGGCGATACCGAGCGGGCACAGCTGCTGGGAGAGCGGTTCGGGATCACCAGCTACCCGACGGTGATCCTGTTCTCGTCCGCCGGCGTCGAGCTGTACAGGATGCCGACCGATGTCCCGCCGCAGCAGTACGGTGAGCTGCTGATCGCCGCGGTGTCCGAGTTCCGACCGGTCCAGGAGGTCCTGGCGAACGTCATGCAGCGGGGTCCGGCCGACGCTGATCAGGAGGACGTGGAGCTGATCGCTTTCCACTCGTGGAGCCAGGATCCGCACGCGGACTGGTCGCCAGAGGAGGCCCGGGACACCTTCTGGACGCTCTACGTCGAGACGCCGCCCGAGCTCGAGCGGGCGAGGCTGCGTTTCATGACCCTGGTGCTAGACAGCGCGACCCCGTTACTTTCGGGTGCAGAGCCGACCCGACGGGGTCGTCCGCGCGCCGAGCTGTCCGCTGTGCAGCGCTCGGAGCTGCGTGCCGGCGTGCTGGAGCTGCTCAACCAGCCCGATCGTTGGCCGGAGAACAAGGTCTTCCTGACGCTGCGAGCCAGACACGTCGTCAGCGTGCTGGAGCCGGAGCCTTCGCCGGGAAGGGACGAGCTGGTGGCGAGGTGGCGGACGGTGGCTCGCGAGCTGCAGGATCACCCCGATTTTACCGCTTCGGAGCAGCTGTACGCGTTCATGCCGGAGTTCGACCTCCTGGCGCTCGAGGCGACGTCTGATGATCCCACGGTTCCCGCAAGCCTTGTGCAAAAGGTGGAGACGCGCGTCGAGGAAGCACTTGCGGGTGCCAATGAGCCTGGAGAGCTGCAGACCGTGCTCAACATGGCCGTCTGGCTGACGATCATGGCCGGCCAGCCGGAGGCGGCGGAGGCACTGCTCGACGAGCACCTGGACGCGGCGGTCGCGCCGCACTACTTCCTGTCGCTGCTCGGCGACCTGTCAGCAGATCGCCCGGACGTTGCGCTGGAGTGGCACCGGATGGCCTGGGAGCGATCGGGCGGTGGGTCCAGCGCCGTGAAGTGGGGCGCGGGCTACGTCGAGAAGCTCATCGAGCTGACACCGGACGATGCGCCTGCGGTCGAGGCGGCTACACGACAGCTCCTCGAACAGGTGATGGCCTCCGAAGACGCCTTCGCCGGACGCAACTCCACCTATCTGCAGGCCCTCGAACGGGCGCTCGTCTCCTGGGCTGCGAACGAGCCCGGCGCAACGGTCGTCAGCGCACTTCGCAGTGACGTGCTCGCCCAATGCGAGCGGTTCGAAAACACTCCGGATGCTCCCCAGCGCGAGCGGTGTCGTTCGTTTCTCGAAGGGGTCGCGGGTCGGTAGCGCGAGCCCTTGCCGCCTGGCTGACCGGTAGCTCATCTGTCTGTCGTGCGGCGTCCCTGATGACGTGAGACGTGTCGGAAGCGCGCAGATCCGTCAGTCCTGGCAACCGACGGCGATGGCCAGAGCGGCGCACACCTCGTACATCCTCTGGGGACTCACTCGGCCGACGAACTGGTGGAGGTCTTTCTGCGCGACGGTCTGGACATGATCCAGGTTGACCGCCGAGGTGTGCTTGAGCCCCTCCTCGACGCCGACGACAACCTCGCTGGGAGCACCATGCACCGTCGACGTGACGGGTGCGACCATGACCGTCCGCAGCAGGCCGATCACCTGCTGACGAGTGAGCACCAGGACCGGCCGCTGCTTGTCCGGTCGGCGGAAGGCGTACATCCAGATCTCGCCGCGCCTCACTCGTCCGGCCATCGGCCTTCACCTTCCCACCCCTCGAACTCTGCTCCGAGCCCTGGAGTCTCACCGTAGGCCCGCTGGTAGGACTCGGCGACGCGCTCCGCGGCGCGACGTCGCAGGTACTCGGTGGCAGCTCGACGCAGCACCGCCGATCGTCCGAGCCGCTGAACCTCCTCATCGGCGTCCAGCGCCGCCAGGAGCCTCTCGTCCACAGTGATCTGTATAGCTCTCATGTGGATATTTTATGTTGGTCTCCGTCTCTTCGCAAGGTTGGGGGGGCGTTGGCGGTCGACCGAGGAGGAGGAGGAGGCGCCGGAGGGTTGAGTTTCGTTGCCCTAGTCACCGAGGCTCCAGTTCACTCCGGCCTCGGTGACGACCAGGGTCTCGGCGGTTCCTCCATCTGTCGTGATGGTGTAGTTGCCGATTGGGAGGCGAATGGGGGGTCTGGTGGTCGTAGTTCAAACGATGTCGTTCTTGATGGGTTCAGCTTGGCTTCCCTCGAACGCTGCCATGAAGCGCCATTCTCCCGTGGCGAGCTTCGTCGTCAAAGCCGTCCATCAGAAATCGGCCGTTCGAATCGGCCTGCTTGCTCATGGTCCGGCGCGTGTCTGTTCCAACGGCCATGACCTCCGCGCCTGCAGCGGGCGTCCGCTCGGGTGTTTCCACCTTTCCGCTGACGCTCAGCATCTCTCGGAGCTTTGGCTCGACAACGGGCGTCTCGCCGTCGAGGGGCACGACGACCCGTTTCGGCGCCGATCGCTGAGGGCCCCGAAACGCCTCAACCTGAAGCGACCCTTGTGGTCAGAGACTGCCCACGGGCGTCATGCGCATAGGGTTCGCCAAACGATTGGAATGTAGACCGCGACGCGGCCAGCGTCGCCTTCCCTTCGAGGGTCGGCAGCTGCAGCACATCGTGTTGATCGGACCGTTGTTCTCCTGCAACGCTGAGGCCAGCCAAGAGAAGACAAACCAAGGATGCCACGACTGTTGATCTCATACGCAAGACCATCTGCTGTTCCATCATCCATTGATCCCCCTTTCATCTTGGATCCGCTCCTTTCAAGCTAGGGACCAGTACGTCACCTTGTCAATCAACATGAGTACAGTCGCGAGAGGTCACGGGGCCGTTGCACGGGTGACGCGCCCCTGCTGGTCGGACCGACCGGGCCTTACTGACGATCAGCCTGTGGCGTGGGCCTCAGCAAGCAGCTCGGCAGCGGTGCGTGTCGCTTCGCTGTCTGGCGCCAGCTGGCGCAACCTGGCGTAGGCTGCGTTCGCTGGATCCAGCTCCATCGCTGCCAGATGGGCCGCTACCAGTGCCAGGTGGGCCTTGAGGTAGCGTGGAGCGAGAGCCACCGCGCGGTGAAAGTGGTCCTGGGCCTCCGCGTAGCGGCTCGAACGCAGCAGGAAGGTGCCGAAGTTGTAGTGCGCCTTCGCGAAGTAGGGAGAGTCCTCGATGCTGCGTACGAACTCGCGCTCGGCCTCGTTCCGCTGGCCGCTCTGATCGAGCAGCACCGCGCGGTCGATTCGGGCCGGAACGAACAGCGGATCCTCGGCGAGCGCACGATCGAGCAGTGACCGGGCTTCAGAGAGCTCTCCCAGCTGTTGATACAGCGATGCGAGGAGCCAGAGGCTGTTGGCGCTCGGCTGGCTCGCGATGCGCTCCTTCAAGAACGCGACCGTGGAGTCGCGCTGCCCCTGCTCGAACCGCTGCGCTGTGAGCCGGAGAATCAAGGTCTCCGATGCCTCGCGGAAGGTCGACAGGCGCTGGACGACGTCCCACGCCTCTTCGATTCGGCCAAGCTCGCTCAGGGCAGAGGCGTGGAGCTCCAGGTACATCGGGCTCGTGGGGTTGGCTCGGGCGAGCTTCGCGGTGTACACCAGGGCATCGGCGGCTCGCCGGTCGTAGAGCAGGTGCTTTGCGGCGCTGAGATCGTTGATGTCGCCGACCCGATCTTGAGGTGCGATGCCGCCCTCGAGGAGCTGCTCTGTGATCTCCGTGTCGACCTCGCCTGCACTGTGCAGGTAGCCTAGAGCCTCGAGCTGATGGCGGACTCCCTCATCCAACGGCATTGCAGTGCTGATACCCGCGACTGTGAGCTCGGAGATGAGCTCCTCGAGGGTCGCCCTCATCCGGAGGACGTCGTCTGGCCGCTCGGCGGAGAGATCGTTGGTCTCGGCCGGGTCCGCGGCGAGGTCGAAGAGCTCGGGCCGGGGTCCGTGGATGTACTTCAGGGCGCCGTCGAACAGCACTCTGAGCTCTCCCCAACCGTGGGTCAGACGAGGGGAGAGGTTCTCGGCGTAGTGCGCGGGTGGGGCGGCGCCGGGCGCTGAGTCGTTCCATAGCGGAGCCAGCGATCTTCCCTGGAGCCCGTCGGGTCGGGTGACGTTCAAAAGATCAAGGATCGTCGGCAGCACGTCGACCGTGGAGACGCGTTGCTCCACGACCCGGCCGGCCGGCCCGGCGCCTCCGGGAGGACGCACGATCAGCGGCACGTGGAGGGTCGAGTTGTAGGCGAGAATGGCGTGGGTCACCTCGTTGTGCTCGCCGAGCCCTTCGCCGTGGTCGCCCACCACCACGACCAGGGTTCGATCGAGCGCTCCGGAACCCTCAAGTCGCTGGAGAAGGTAGCCGATGCAGCGGTCCGTGTACGCAATCTCGCCGTCGTAGAGGTCATGTGCGTACAGCTGATCGAACGGCGGCTGGGGCTCGAACGGTTGGTGGGGGTCGAAGTAGTGCACCCATGCGAAGAACGGCCGGTCCTTCTGGTCGTCGAGCCATGGAAGGATGGCCTCGTTGACCCGGGCTGCCGGGCGTTCATCGAAGAACAGATCCTTCTTCAGAGAACCGCGACCGCCCAGGTAGCTCTGGAAGGCGGCGGCGAGGTGGTCGTCGTACAGCTCGAAGCCCTGATCGAGGCCGAACTGCGCGGTCAGCGGGAACGCTCCGATCGCGGCACCTGTGGCGTAGCCAGCGTCGTGCAGGAGCTCTGCCAATGTCGTCTGCTCGTCGCCGAGCACGAACAGCCCGTTGTCGCGAACCCCGTGGGCGAGCGGATACCGTCCAGTGAGGATCGTGGCGTGCGACGGCGTTGTGATCGGGACCGGGCTCATGGCGTTGGCAAATCGAACTCCGTCGGTTGCCAGCCGGTCGAGGTGCGGCGTCTCGATCGCGGAGTTGCCGTAACAGCCGATCCGATCCGCGCGGGTGGTGTCGAGGGTGATCAGCAGGAGGTTCAATGGCTGCTCGCCTCGGCAGGCAGCGCCGAGAGCCGTCAGCGCGATCACGCACCCGATCGCATGCACGGTGTGGTTGGCTGAGCACCGCATCAGAGCTCCTCGAACAGCGCCTCCAGCTGCTCGACGCTGATCTCAGACGGAACTGCGCTCAGTGTCTGCAGCTCCCGAAGGCCTTCCGGGACGATCTCGAGCTCTGCGGTGGCCAGCAGCTCGCTCCGCAGCTGCGCATACAGCTGGCCGTTGTGCTCCTTCACGTACAGCGCGATCACGCGGTTGCGGGCCTCCTCGAACGGCACCGGCCTCGCGTCGTTGCGTTCCACGACCTCGGCGATCTCGATGGTGCTGAGGGTGCGGTACGGCGGGCTGAGCGCGCCTTCGGGCAACGGAGCGATCAACGGAGGCAGCTTCGGCTCGACCCGTTGCAGCTCGGCCTGGCTTGTCAGCTCCAGAGCCTCGATCGTTCCACCGAGCTCGGTGCGAAGCTCCTCCAGGCCGCGGTCGTTGGAGCTCGCGGCCTCCTCGAGCCGGACCATGACCTCCCGCGCGCTGTCGTCTAGCGGGATGCGCAGGCGTCGGATGCGCCAACGTGGGGGCGTGCTGAACTGGCCGATGTTGCTCGAGTAGAACTCACGCAGGATCCCGTTGTCACGCTGAGCGATCTCGCTCAGGTGGTGCTCCCGCTCGAGCTGCACCAGGGCCTGGTCTTCCCATGCCTCCAGGCGAGCGGTGAGATCCTCTCCGTCGATTGCGCCATCGTGACGGTGGTGCTGATAGATCAGCTCGGTGCGGCGTCTGCTTTCCAGCAGCTCCCAGGCCAGGTCCACATATGGCGCCGGGCGAGGTTGGCGTTGCTGTGCGACGGTCTGCTGCACGAGCTGACGCAGATCACCGAGGGTGAGCACGCTGTCGCCGATCTGCAGGACCACCGCCCCAGCGTCTTCGCTCGCAATCATCTCCTCGAAGCTGCTGCGGTCCAGCACCACGGAGCCGGGTGGCGGATCGATCGCAGCGGCGATCTCCACCAGCGCCGCCCGCCGCCGCTGGTTGACCACCTGCTGAGCGACGATTGGACGAGCCTCGTCGAGGCCGACCTGCCGCTCCGGAAGGATCTGGTCGACGTAGAAGATGTGCACCCCTTCGGCAGTGACGACGGGCTCGCTGGGTAGCCCTTCGTCGAGGCGAAACACCGTCTCGTCGGGCTCCGGCGGCAGCTCGCCCGGCCGCAGCCAGCCGAGGTAGCCTTGTTGGTGGCGGCTCTCGGAGTCCGAGTGCTCCTTGGCCAACAGCAGGAAGCTCTCGCCGCGTAGCACTCGGTCGCGCAACGCCTCGATCTGGGCCCGCGCCGCAGACGCCGGCTGCTCCGGCCCTGAGCGCAGGAAGATATGATACGTCGCCCGTCGCTCGGGGGCGCGGAACGAGTCCGCGTGCTCGGCGTAGAAGCTGGCGATATCCTGTTCGTTGACGTCGCCAATCTCCGGACGAGCTGTGATCAGGCTCTGCTGGACCACGAGCTGCTTCTCTGCCCCGCTCCGTGCCGCACGAAACCGAGGGCTCGAGTGGACGTCCCTGTCGCGGGCGTTTTGGCGCAGCAGCGCCTCGATGACGAGCTCCTCGATCTGCTCTCGGTGCCACTCCTGGAGATCTTCTCCGGGGCTCGGCCGCTGGGCAGGCGGCAGCGAAAGAACCCTCGCATCGAGCTCGGCGGCGGTGATCTCGATGTTGCCGAACCGTGCGACCACGCTGCCCTGCTCCTCGACAACGTTCGCATCGTCGGAGCCTCGGCACGCCGCTCCGACCATCGCGCCACAGAAGACGGCGATGATGGTCAGGAGACAAGCTTGTCGAAGGTGGTTCAGTTGCTTCCGGTGGTGCTCAGCTCGCATCGAAGCTCATGAGCTCCACGGGGACGATGTTTCCGGTGGCGCGGACGAACGCGTTCAGGGTTCCCCCGAAGTTGAACGTCCCGGTGATGTTCGGGCCCTGGCCGCCTGTGTAGCCCACCACGCCGTGGTGGCCCTGGCCCAGGGCCGTCTCGGTGCCAAAGACTGGAATATAGCTCGAAGCAAAGTCACCGAAGAGCACGAAGAAGCTGCTGCCTGTGTAGGTGACCCCGAGGCCAGCGAAGCTGACGGTATCGATGACGCCGCTGGCGGCGGTGAAGCTGCTGAATAGCGCCATGGCGCCGCCGCCGGTAGTCTGCGGTCCGTGGATCACGAAGCCCGCGGAGGAGCCGGTCTGGCTCGGCCCGGGGACCACCACCGCCTGAATGGTAGAGATGGTACCTGGGTTGATCACCGGAATCCCGGTGTGGGTGTCGAAGTGGTTGCCGACGAGCGCACCTCCAGCAAAACCCGTTGACGGAAAGCCGTTGTCGTAAGCAATGGTGCCCACCGCTCTGCTTGCCCACGAAGCGGACGGCTGGGCGGTTACCGTCTGCGGTGTCATGCTGCTGTAGAGCCCCGTCGCTCGCGCCACGCTGTCCTGGCGCTCGGCGCCCTTGAGCTCCATCCAGAGACCACGCCGCTCGGAGGGATCCATCTTCTTGAGCTCCGCGCGTCGTTGCGACGGCTCCATGGCGCGCAGAGCCTCGATCTGCTCTCCGCGATCGATCGCGGTGACTGCCGTCTGGGCGTCGGCGCTTCCTGCTGCGATCGCAAGGCAGGCAGCAATCAGCGAGACCAAAATCACAGACGTCGTAGCGAGTTGCTTCGTGCTCATCGGTTCCCCCTTATGGACCGGTGCCGTCATGGAAGATTCCTTGATCAGCTACTCAACCTTGCTAGAATCCCGAGGGATTGTCAAGGTGCGTTGGGACGCTGGCCGAGGGACGTCCTATGATGTGCTCGGGGTGTGAGGGGGTTCATGCGTGGCGAGAGCTGGTCACATGTCACCAACGCGGCCGCGGGCCGCAACCAGAGTAATGCTCCGATGGCGCCGGTCCCGGGCCCGCGTAGCTGTAAGGTGTTTGCGGTTAGGTATGAGCTCCCCCGCCCACTCAGTCTCACTCGCAGAACCGACGACGCCACAGCCCGGCTCCGGTGCTGGCCCCGGTCCCGGCCCCGACAGCCGGATCCCGGCTATCCGGTCCCCGGAGGATGCTTCGAATTTTCGAAGATACGGAGTTTTGAGCCGCCAAAGGGGAAGAATGTCGTGTGGCCTTTGAGATTATCAGGATGGTCCACCATCGTCGTCGCTGTGGCGGTGCTTGCAGCGTGCGGTCTGGGTGTGAAGCCCGCGCCTTCTGTCGACTCGGTGGCTCCTCCGCACGATCTCGATCAGGTGGACGTGGCGGTCCGCGAGCAGTTTGATGAGATCTGGGCCGATCTGCAGCAGGCGGAGAGTGGCGCCCATGGTTCTGCCGAGCGTGCCTCGGCGTGGGGGAGCCTTGGACAGTGGTTTCACACCTACAAGTACAGCTCGAGCGCGGCGGAGTGCTACGGTAACGCGCAGCGTCTGGACCCTGCCGATCCGCGCTGGCCGTACTACCTGGGTATGGTCAGCGAAGACACCGGAGACCTCGAGGCGGCCTGGGCCCACTACTCGGCGGCGGTGGAGCTGGACCCCGAAAGTGTGGAGGCGCGGATCCGGCTGGCCGATCTGGCGATGCGGCGCCAAGACCTCGGTCGTGCCAAGGAGATCTACACCGCGGTGCAGGCGGACCATCCAACGAGCCCTGGAGCGCTTTTCGGGCTCGGCCAGCTCGCGCTGCTGCACGGCGACGCCGCTGCAGCCCTCGAGCCCCTGGAGCAGCTGATCGGGATGCAGCCGGAGGCGGCCCAGGTGCACTACGCGCTGGCGAGGGCCTGGCGCCAGCTCGGTGATGAGCACAAGGCTGCGGATCATCTTGCGCAGGTTCCGGATGACAACTTGATGCAAATCCCGTTGATCCTCGACGCACCATGGCATCGAGCGGTGCAGCTGATGGATCGCGGCGCTCGGACCCTGACGCGGCGGGGAGTGCGGGCGTACCGCAGGGGCGAGAACGAGGCGGCGACGCGGTACCTCGGCCGAGCGGTCGCTGCCGATCCTGAAGGCCCCGAGAAGCGGATCAACTACGGGGTCGCCCTGCGTGAGGTCGGGCGCTGGGGTGCGGCGGAGGAGCAGCTCGTCGAGGCGGTGCGACTGTCAGAGGAAGGCTCAGAGCTTCGATGCAAGGCGCACGTGGAGATGGCTCGCCTGCTGATGCATCGGCGACGATTCATGGAGGCTCGACGGCATCTCGAGGCTGCGCTGGCAATCGATGCCGAGTCTCTTCCCGCTCGCCTCGAGCTCGGACGGCTTCACCAGATCCGTGGCGAGATCGAGGAGGCTCTGGCTCAGTACGCGGCGGTTCGTTCCATCGACCAAGCCCTTCCTGGCACCCGGTTCTGGCACGGGGCCTTGCTGATGGCGCTCGGCCGTCACGACGAGGCGCTGACGTCGCTCGAAGACGATCTCGCCGAGCTGGACTCAGATCGCACTTTGAAGCTGCTGTTGGCTCGGGTGCTGAGCTCCGCTCCGGCGGGAGAGCTGCGCGATCTGCAGCGGGCTCGCCGACTGCTGGCGGAGAGTGCTGCTACGCCCGATGTGCTGTATGCCGAGACGGCTGCCATGGTTGCCGCGGCAGATGGGCGCTTCGACGAGGCGGTGGCTTGGGAGAGCGCTGCGCTCGCCGCTCTGGAGGAGCTGCAGCCGCGTCGAGCTGCTCACATCGCGCGTCGGAGGCTCGAGCTGTACCGGCGTGGCGAGGCGTGTCGGAACCCCTGGGAGGAGCGGGAGGCGCAGATCGTGGCTCCCGTGACCCCGCCTTGAGGTGGTGCCGTCATGCTGTCGAGTCCAGCAGGTGAAAGGAAAGCGATGCAGGGACATGGAGACGTGAAAGAGACGGTGTGCGTGTGGGTAGGTGTCCTGGGCATCCTGGTGGCACTCGGGTGCGGGGGTGGCGGTAACGGCGCAGACACCGCCAGGGGTGGAGTCGAAGCCGTACCTGAGGACGTGTCGTCCAGCGACCTTCTCGTCGATATCGCGCCGGAGACCGGTCTCGAGTTCGTCCACTGGAACGGGATGACAGGCCAGCGGTACTTCGCAGAGCCGGTCGGGTCTGGAGGCGCGCTGGTCGATCTCGACAACGATGGAGACCTGGATGTCTACCTGGTCCAGGGGAGACGTCTCGAACCGGTCGAGGATCCTGACGATGCAGCAGACGATCCCGAGGTGGACGGGGGGAGGCTTTTCCGCAACGATCTTACTGTTGACGCCGATGGCCGACGACGCCTCCGCTTCACGGACATCACCGAGGAAAGCGGGATCGACGCGCATGGCTACGGCATGGGGGTCAGTGCAGGCGACTACGATAACGACGGCCGGGTGGACCTGTACCTGACGAGCTTCGGTTCCAACCAGCTATGGCGGAACGTGAGCGAGAACGGCGCCATACGATTCGAGAACGTGACGGCCGAAAGCAACACCGACGATCCGCGCTGGTCCACCAGTGCAGCGTGGGTCGATCTCGATGCAGACGGGTGGCTCGACCTCTACGTGGCGAACTACGTGGCGTACAGCGTCACCAGCGACCGTCCCTGCCGGTCACCGTCCGGACGGCAGGACTACTGTGGACCGCAGAGCTTCCCGGGCGAGCCGGACAAGGTGCTGCGCAACCTGGGAGACGGGACCTTCGCCGACATCACTGGCGCCGCGGGCATGCTCGCAGCACCGTCGAGTGGACTGGGAGTGGTGGCCGCCGACTTCGACCTGGATGGGCGGATCGACGTCTACGTTGCCAACGATCTCCAGCGGAACTTCCTGTGGCGCAATCTCGGCGTCGAGGACGGACTGCCGCGTTTCGAGAACATCGCACTGGAGTGCGGCGCCGCAGTGTCGAGCCAGGGACGAGCGCAGGCATCGATGGGGCTGGTGGCACAGGATCTGGACAACGACGGCGACGACGACCTCTTCATGACCCACCTCAGCTCCGACACCAACACGTTCTTCGCCAATTTCGGGAACGGCTTCTTCGACGACCGGAGCGCGGTCAGTCAGCTCGGGATGGCGAGCCTGGCGAACACGACCTTCGGCACTGCGGCGCTGGACATCGACAACGACGGGTGGCTGGATATCATCACCGCGACGGGTGAGATCCGAGTGATCGAGGCGCTGGCCAAGGCCGGGGATCCATACCCGCTCAAGCAGGCCAACCAGCTGTTCCGCAACCTCGGCGGCGCCGTCTTCGAGGACATCAGCCGTGTGGCCGGTCGTGAGTTTGAACGTCTCGAGGTGAGCCGGGGAGTGGCGGTTGGCGATGTCGACAACGACGGTCTGAGCGACGTGCTCCTCGTCAACAACAACGGACCGACGCGGCTGCTGCACAACAGGTCGGAGAGCGGTTCCCCCTGGATCGGCTTCCGAGTGGTCGGTTCGCAGGGGAGAGATGCGCTCGGCGCGCGCGTGGCCGTCGTGCGAGGCGACGGCTCGATGCTCTGGCGTCGTGTCGCGACCGACGGCAGCTACCTGTCGTCCAGCGATCCGCGGGTGCTTTTCGGTCTCGGTGAGGTTTCGACGATCGAGAGGGTCCGAGTCGTATGGCCCGATGGGCGACACGAGGAGTGGGCTGGGATGACCGTTGGACGCTACCATACGCTCACCTACGGAGATGGCGCGGTGCCCGCCGCAGAGGACGTATGATGATGCCGGTCCGAGATGCTCTGTATCCCTGTGCGTCCATGATCCAAGCTGCCGTGGTGCTGCTGATGCTGGTTTCGTGCGCTGGCGGCGGCGGCGACCCAGATGTCGTGGCGCGCTGGAACAGTGGCAGCATCACTCGCGGCGACTACGAAAGCTGGTTGCTGCACCACGAGCAGCCCGCATCTGATGCCGCGCTGCGGGCGATGGTGCTGACCCTCGTGCTGGCGGACAGCGGCAGCGAGAGTGGAGCAGACGATGAGCTCGGCACGCGGTGGGAGCTGGAGGCCGCGCGCCAGCGGGTACTGGTGGCAGCGCTGCAGCGTCATGTCATGGCGGAGCTGTCGGTGAGCCCGGCAGAGCTCGAGAGGCTGCAGAGCGAGCATTCGGAGGCGTTCCATCGACCGCGGAAGATGCGCCTCCGCAACATCTACGTGAAGGTCGAGGACGACTCTCGGACCGCCGAGGTGCGACGTCGCCTGCAGTCGATCCGTGGTCGGCTGCTCGAGGGCGCCGACTTTGAGGAGATGGCCCGACGAGAGTCGGAGTCACAGACACGGTTCCGTGGCGGTCATTTGGGGTTGCTCAGCGCGGAGGAGCTGGGTCCGGAGATTGCAGACGGTGTCCGGCACCTCCAGCCAGGCCAGCTGAGCGAGGTCATCGAGCATCCCGGTGGTATGACCCTGTTCCTGTGCGAAGAGGTGCGGGAGGCGACGTCCCCAACTCCTGAAGAGGTCCGTCAGAAGCTCGAGCAGTCGCTTCGGCGCGCGCGCGGACGTGAGGTGTGGAAAAACTACACAACCAGTCTTCTGGCTGGCGCAGACGTTGAGCTGAGGCTCGGTGATCAGGAGACCGTTCTGGTGGTTGGCGACGACCGACTGAGTGCTGAAGCGCTTTCCGAGATCGCAGCGATTCGTTTCCCGAGGCGTGATGTCTCCGATCTCGATGACCGTGAGCAAGAGAAGCTGCTGCGTTCCTGGGCGCTGGGGGTGCTGTGCGCTGACCGCGCGGTGGAGCTCGGGCTCGATACAGACGTCGAGATCGCCGCGGAGCTGCGCTGGTCGCGTCTCGAGATCCTGGCACGCCGGGAGCTGACCCGGCGGGTCGAAGCGAGATATGGCGACCCCAGCGAAGATGAGCTTCGAGCCTACTTCAGCCGTCGCTCGCAGCAGTATCGGGAGCCGGCAGCGTACAGCCTGGACGTGATGCAGCTTGCGGCCCCGCCTGACCATGAGTCCGGGGAGGTCATACGGCGGGCCGTGGACATCGAAAGCCGGCTGAACGCCGGCGAGATCGACTTCGACGAAGCCGCGCGCCGCTACTCCCTTCACGCCAGTGCCGCGAACGGCGGCCACCTCGGTTGGATCGCGAGGGGTCAGGTCGCTGCGTTCGGTCCGACGGCGGCGCGGGCGATCCGCTCCATGGCGCCCGGCGAGAGCAGTGGTTTGCTCAGAACCAGCTCGGGGCTCTGGATCATCGTCCTCCAGGACCTCCGCGGTCCGCAGCCGTTGGACTTCGAGTCTGCCCGAGGACGGGTGGCTCGCGACCTCGCTCATGAGCGGATCCGACAGCTGGAGTCCGAGGTCCGCGAAGAGGCTCTCGGAGGCATCGATCTCGTCATTGAGACGAGCTCCTGAAGCATGGCGTTGTCAGGTTGCTGGGAACGCCTCACGCCGTGTCGATCGGGATGTTGATGACGATCGCCTGGAGCTTCTTCATGGTCTCGATGTAGCGCTTGAAGTAGATCTGCGAGATCCGGCTCTGGATCGCGTAGCCCATGAGCAGGTCGTTGTCCATCATCTCCTTGAGCACGATCGCGTCGATCTTCAGCAGCTTGGACGGCTCCGAGCATTGGGCCGTGAGCGTGTAGTTCTGCAGGTCGAAGCAGACGCACGAGCCGAACATGGCGCCCTTGCCGACCTCATCGATCAGCACGCTGATCCCCTGGGTTCCGGGCAGCCGGAGCGCCACCTGTCCGTCCAGGACCACGAAGAAGTACTCCGCCTTCGCGCCCTTGTAGTACACGGTGTCGCCCGCCGCGTAGTCGACCACCTCGGCGTGCTCGCTGATCGCGTTCACCTGATCCGAGCGCAGGAACTGAAAGACCTCCTGACCGATCAACCGACCATCGTTCATGGTGCACCTCCGTGCTCGTTGGGTGAGCACAGGCCGTGCCATGTTCGATGCGCCTCGAGTGGAGGTCTCGTAGCCAATCGGCAACGGGCGGATGCAGAGTCTGTAGCGTCAACGCTACAAATGCGTCATCCCATGGGCCACGAGCTTCTTCTGTAGGGTCACGCGGTGGATGCCGAGCTCTTTTGCCGCCTGCGAGCGGTTGCCGCGGTGACGGGCAAGCGCCTGGCGGATGATCTCGGCCTCGAGGCGGCGGAGGCGCTCGCCCAGGGTTGCCTGGTCCGGTGCAGCTGCTGGCTGAACGGCGGACGGTAGATGGTCGAGGAGGATCACGCCGGAGGAGCAGAGCACACACGCGTGCTCGACGATGTTCTCGAGCTCCCGTACGTTGCCGGGATAGCTGTGCGCCATCAGTGCGGCGGCCACCTGGGGCGACAGGCCGGTGATCGGCTTGCCGAGGCGGGCGGCGAACCGGGCGACGAGCTCGTCGGCGAGCAGCAGGATGTCGTCTGGACGCTCGCGGAGCGGTGGCAGCTCGAGCCGGATCACGTTCAGCCGGTAGTACAGATCCGTTCGAAACCGGCCGGTGCGCACGTCGTCGGCCAGGTCGTGGTTGGTGGCAGCGAGAAAGCGGGCGTTCACCCGCCGGGTCCGGTCGTCACCCACCGGCTGATACTCCCGCTCCTGAATGACGCGCAGCAGCTTGACCTGCATCGCCGGCGAGGTCTCGCCGATCTCGTCGAACAGGAGCGTGCCACCCTCGGCGGCCGCGAGCCGACCAGCGCGGTCGCGGGTGGCCCCGGTGAACGCGCCGGCGCGGAACCCGAACAGCTCGGACTCGAGCAGCGTCTCCGGGACGGCGCCGCAGTTGAGGGTCACGAACGGCTTGTGCTTGCGCTCGCTCAAGTGGTGGATCGCTCGTGCCAGCAGCTCCTTGCCGGTGCCGCTCTCGCCCTCGATCAGCACCGTGCTGTCGCTGGTGGCGACGGTCGGGAGGATGTCGAACAGCTGTCGCATCCGCGGGTTCTGCGACACCATGTCGTGCAGCCGAAACCGTTCGCGCACCTGCTCGCGCAGCGCCACCACCGTGCTCAGGTCGCGGAACGTCTCCACCGCTCCAATGACCTTCCCACCGGCGTCGCGGAGCAGCGCCGTGGAGATCGATAACGGCACGCTGCGCCCGTCAGAGCGAGTCGCCACGATCTCGTAGTGGACGATCGGGCAACCGGTCTCGAGCGTGTAGCGGAGCGCGCACCCCTCGGCGCAGATGTTCGCGCGCAACACATCCCGGCATGGCTGGCCGATTGCCTTTGCCCGCGGCACCCCGATGATCGCCTCGGCGGCGCGGTTGAAGCTGCGGATCCGCCAGTCGCTGTCCACGCTGAACACGCCGTCCGACACGGAGTCTAGGATCGCCTCGGTCAGGCTCGAGGCCGGCGCGGTCGGCGGTGGCGTTGTGGACACTGGCTCCATTGTAGCGCTGGCCGCGCTCGAGCCATGGTCGAGATCCAGCGCATGGCATTGGACTTGACAGCTTCAGATGAAACAGCATGATGGTTCCGAACAGTCGGTCGGTGGCATCGTGTGACCAGGAGGTCAGAGTGGAGCTCCCCGAAGACATGAATGATCGGACGGCGCAGGTGCTCCTCAGGGCTGCGGAGCTGATCCACAGCAAGGGGTACGACGCAACCACAGTGAATGATATCTGTGAGGCCACGGGGCTGACGAAGGGCGGCCTGTACCACTACATTCAGGGCAAGCGCGATCTCCTGTACCAGATCATGCGTCTCGCGATGGCGTCGATCCAGAGCAACGTGGCGGAGGTGGAGGCGATCGACGATCCTGAGGAGCAGCTGCGGGCGGTGGTTCGGGCCCACATCCGCGGAATCCATCGTGGGCACGGCGTGCTGACGGCGCTGGCGGAGGAGGTCGAGGCGTTGGAGCCGGAGCATCGCAGTGAGATCCTCGGCCTGAAGCGACAGTACTTCGAGTTCGTGCGCGGGATCTTGCAGCGGATGCAGCACGAACGGCGCCTCGGTGACGCCGACCTCTCCGTTGCGACGTTCAACCTGCTCGGCTCTGTCCTGTTCTTCGCTCGCTGGTACCGGGAGGGTGGCGCCATGTCGCCGGCAGAGGTTGCCGACGCGATCGTGGATCAGACCCTGTACGGCCTCGTCAAGCGGTAGCGAACACGTACGAGCCCTCGAGACGAGGGTCATTACAGCACGCCTTGAGCTTGCGGCCGCTGCCGCACGGGCACGGCTGGTTGCGCTCGAGGCGCTCGTCGGGATGGCGGTCACGGTGCTCGCTGAACCGCTGCACACAACGGACCCTGTCGGCCAGTCTCTCGAGGCGCTCGCCAGCGTGATCGAGCAGCGCGCGGTACGAGCTGCAGAACACCTCTGGCGTGTGCTCCATGCCGACTCGGTTGCGGGGGCAGCCGCCGTGGCAGAGCTGGCGCCAGCGACATCGCGCGCACTCGTCCGGGAGGATGCTCTTGTGTGCGATGAAGCGTGCGCGAGCGGCGTGAGCAGCCAGCGCCTCGAGAGGCGTCTGGAGAGCGTTGCCGAGGAAGTGATCGGCGTGGATGAAGAAGTCGCACGGGTAGGTGTCGCCGTTGGACTCCACAACCAGCGCCGACGAGCACTGAGGTGCGTGGATGCACAGGTCCTGCGGCAGGCCGAGGAGCGCCTGTAGCAGGGCGTCGAAGGAGAGGATCGAGATCGTCGGGTAGCCACCGCTCCACCACTCGTCGAAGGCTCTGCACAGGAACGCGCCGTACTGGTCTGCGGAGATCAGGTAGCGGGCCGGCGCACCGGGATCGGTGGCCTGGAAGTCCATCGCCGGCAGGAGCTGGAGGTGCGTGAGCCCTTCCCGGCGGAAGAAGTGGAGCAGCTCCTCGGGGCGATCGATGTTGTGCGGACCGAGGACGCACAGGATGTTGACCGCCGCCTGGTGTCGACGAAGGTGCTCGATGCCGCGCATGACCCGCTGGAACGTGCCGCGTCCCGTGCGCGTGGTGCGCACCGCGTCGTGGACCGTCTCCGGTCCATCCAGACTGA
The DNA here is from genome assembly GCA_964512045.1 of uncultured Thermoanaerobaculia bacterium. GTDB lineage: Bacteria > Acidobacteriota > Thermoanaerobaculia > Thermoanaerobaculales > Sulfomarinibacteraceae > CAZEJK01. Next base: position 31,120 of record CAZEJK010000004.1, on the reverse strand, counting down.
CCCCCACCAGGAAGTGGTACTCGCTGAGGAACCGCGCCCACTCGTCGTCGATGAGCACCCCGTTGGTCTGCAGGGTGTTCGACACGATCATCCCGGGTGGGGCGTGGGCGCCCTCCAGCTCCATCAGCCAACTGAAGAAGCCGAGCCCCACCAGGGTCGGCTCGCCGCCCTGCCAGCCGATGCTGGCGTAGCCCGTGTCCGTGACGTACCTGAGGTACTGTGGGATCAGATGGGAGAGCATCCTCCGATCCACCTCCCGGTGGACCCGTTCTCCCTCCAGCGACTCACGGTAGTAGCAGTAGCTGCAGTCGAGGTTGCAGCTGGAGGACACGGTCTTGAACATCAACGCAAGCGGCGGCATGCTGGCTCCACGGCCTCAAGTGTAGCGGGACGTTGCATCGCTGCGTATGGTATTATACCGAACGTTCGGTCGAAAGGGGCGAGGCCATGCGGTACGTTGGAGCGATCGTCGCGGCTGGTGTTCTGATCTGCGTGGTGCTCGGGCTGAGCGGCTCGCACGCACCGGACCCCAGGGATTGGTGGCCGGAAGGCCCGGCCATGCGGGAGCTTCCGAAGGAGATCATCGACATCCCCGACATCGATGACCCCGAGCTGCAGGATGCGATGCGCCGGCTCGCCCGCGAGGTGCATGCCGAGCCGACCACGCGAGCGAACGTGGGTCCGCGGGCCGACCTCGTGCGCAGCTACTACAACGCGCTGCAGGCCGACGGCGTGATGGTGCCGTGGATCGGTCTGGTGCTGACCAATGCGCTCGAGGGGTTCGAGAGCCTTGGCGATGCGACGTTTGCCAGATGGGCGGCGACCCTCGACGGCCTGGTTCATGGGCTTCTCTTCGTACATGAGCACCGGGGCGAGCTCGGGTCGATCGAGATCATCGAGCCGCGGTCCGGGGAGCTGACCGCTCGAGAGTTCACGACGCTGCGGCTTCGGTACCGCGTTGGTGCTCTGGGACTGCGGCCCGGATCGCAGATCCGCTTCGGCCAGCACTGGTACACCGATGCCTCCATCGCTCAGCTGAGCCGTCCGTTGCATGCTGGCTACACGAGTGTGACGCCGAGCGACCCAACCGTCCGCCTCGGTTCCGGTTTCTCGGGGTGGCAAAGCGTCTGGAGCGTCCTCCAGTCCCCGAAGCCTCGTCCACTGGTGACGGTGCTCGAGGGCGCCCTCGAGGAGGGCGACACCATCGACTTCGTGCTCGGCGATCGTTCCGGCGGCGGTCCGGGTCTGCTCATCCAGAGCTACACCTCGGACGCGATGACGTTGCGGTTCGAGGTGGACGTTCACGGCGACGGGCTGTTCGTTCCGGTGGGCATGCCACGGTTCCTGGTGCACGGCCAGGGTCCGCACCATGTCCGTGCAGTAGCTCCAGGTACCGTTCGTGAAGGGGAGCCGGTGGTGGTCCGGGCCGTGGTCGAGGACCGGTACTTCAACCGGGCGGTGGGAGGTCCAGGGCAGCTGGAGCTGTGGTGGAACGGGCAGCGCCTGGCCACCGCCGAGTCTCGGGACCGAGATCCATCGGTGTTCGAGTTTCCGCCGGTGGGCTGGCCTGACGACGAGACCGACACGGCGCGGTTCGAGGTCCGCGACCGGGCTGGCCGGCTGCACGGGAGGTCGAACCCTGTGTGGCGTCGTCAAGCTGGCGCTGACCAGATCTACTGGGGCGAGCTGCACGGTCATGAGGGGTACACCGACGGCTCCGGCTCGGCGGAGTGGTTCCTGCGCTACGCCCGCGACGTGGCGGTGCTCGACTTCGCCGCGCTGACTGGGCACGATCTGATGATGTCGGAGGTGTTCCAGCGGGATGTGCAGCGCGCCACACGGAAGTACAACGAGCCCGGCCGGTTCGTGACCTTCAAGAGCTACGAGTGGACCCAGCAGACTGAAGACGGTGGCCACCACAACGTCTTCTACCGGGATGACGAGCAGCGGATCATCCCCCTCGACGAGGCGCCGACGATCACCGACCTCTACCGACTGCAGCGGGAGGTCAACGACCCCGACGCGGTGCTCATCATCCCCCACTGCCACGAGCCCGGTGATTGGCGGTTCAACGACGCCCAGCTCGAGCGGCTGGTGGAGATCTACTCAGCCCACGGTAGCTTCGAGTGGTTCGGACAGCGGTACCTGGAGCGCGGCTTCCGGGTCGGCTTGATGGCCGCCTCTGACGACCATCTCGGGCATCCGGGCAACAGCCCCGTGCGGATCGCGACTCGTGGCGGTCTGACGGCGGTGTGGGCGCCGGAGAAGACCCGTGGCGCGCTGTTTGACGCGATGGTCGACCGAAGAGTGTACGGTACGAGCCTTGCAAGAATCCTCCTGGATCTGGAGGTGGCAGGCGCCGAGATGGGCAGCGAGGTGGCGGCTCGGAAGGGCACGCAGGTGGTCGCTCGGGGACGGGTGTCTGGTACGGCGCCGATCGCCCGTGTGGTTGCGGTGAGCGACGGGCGAGAGGTGGCGGTAGAGGACTACCTGGCCGCAACGGCTGACAGTGATGGACCTGCTGCGCTCCGCGTCATGCTGGGCAACTCCAGCGAGCCGCCGGACGAGGGCGTCTTGCCCCCGCTCGTCGCCGAGCGCTGGTGGGGACGCGTGCTTCTCTCCGACGGCCGGTTGGTGGCGGTCTCGCCGCTCGGCCTCGACGGCTACAGCGATACCTACCGTCAGGTGCACGGCCGCAGGATCGACTTCTCCTGCACCGTGCGCGGCGACGAGGACGGCTTTCTGCTCGAGCTGGAGGAGTGGCCCGATGAGCTGACCGTGACCGTGGAGCTGTACACTCGGCCGTACGCCGACCTGGAGCTGTGGCATCAGGATGAGGCGATGCCGCTGTGGGGTGAAGGGTCGTACGCCAACACCGAGCTGGTTGCGCGGGTCGCAGTACCGGCATCGGAGCTGACAGCTGGCGTGGTAGAACGTGCGATCTCGGAGCGGACGGCAGTGTTGATAGAGCGGGTCGGCGGTGAGCTGGCGCTTGACCGAGAGTTTGCGTTGGATATCAGCGACGCTGTGCGACCAGAAGGAGAGAGCTACGTGTACGTGCGCGTCGAGCAGATCGACAACGAGGTCGCGTGGTCGTCGCCGGTGTGGATCACGTGGGTGCAGTGAGGGCCTCACGGCTTCTGCTCCCGCTGCTGCTGGCGGTCGGTATCGCAACGTCGGTGAGCGCGCACCCCCTCGGTAACTACTCCGTGAACCACTACTTCGTGCTCGATCTGCGGGGCGAGGCCGTCGAGCTGTTCTACCTGGTGGACCTGGCGGAGGTGCCCTCGTTCGCCGAGCTGGACCGGCTCGATCCGGATCGTGACAGCTTCGTGAGCCCCGAGGAGTCCGACGCGTATCTTGACACGCTGGAGGCGGAGGTCGGCCAGGCCGTGTCGCTGCGGTGGCAGGACGCCGACGTTCAGCTGGACGTGGCCGATCGCCGGCTCGCGTTGGCGGAAGGCGCGGCGGCGATGGTGGTCATCAACGTCCTGCTCCGGTTCGAGGGCACGGCGCCGTGGCCGGGAGATGCGCCGTCCATGCTCGAGGTGCGCTCGGAGTACCGTCAGGACACGCCCGGTGTGCGGGAGTGCTGGCTGGTCACCGGAGACCGTTTTGCCAACAGAACGGACGAGCTGACCCGCGATGAGCGGGGCTATCAGATGCTGGTTCGTCAGGCAGGAGGGCACCCGGTCTACCAGGACTTTGAGGCACAGTTCGTGTTCCTTCTCGGTCCGGACGCGGGCTCGATCGATGACGCCAAGGAGCCGCTGTCGTTCGACTGGACCGCCACCGCGCGCGCGGCGACCGATGCCGGCGATCGGCTGATGGCGAGTGCGTTCACGGCGATCTACCGCGATCTGGCGGAGCCGGGAGAGCCTGACAGCTTCCATCTGCCGGCGCCTCCTGCGGGTCCGATGCCCGGCGTTGCGGCTGGGGCT
>CAZEJK010000004.1:0-27169 GCA_964512045.1 uncultured Thermoanaerobaculia bacterium | reverse complement strand
AGGGTCGAGTCGAACGTCGGCGTGACGATGGTTCCGATCGCTTCTCGACCGGGCTCACCGACCGGATCTCGGCGGCGGTGCGCAGTCACGAGCTCTCTGTGGGCGCCATGATGGTGGCCCTTGCGGTGGCCTTTCTGCTCGGTGCAGCGCACGCGCGAACGCCGGGCCACGGCAAGACGCTGATGGCGGCGTACCTGGTGGGGGAGCGGGGCACCGTGCGCCACGCGGTGCTGCTCGGTCTGATCGTCACCATCACCCATACCTGGAGCATCCTGCTCCTCGGGCTGGTCACGCTGAGCCTGCGCGAGACCATCTCCGAGGAGCAGCTGAGCTTCTGGTTCGGGGTCGGCTCGGCGGTGCTGATCGTGGGCATCGGCGTGATGCTGTTCCTGCGGCGCTACCGGGCGTGGGTGCTGATCCGTCACGGGATCGACCCGGGGCATGATCACCACCACCACCACCACGGCCACGATCACGAGCACGATCATCATGACCACTCGCACCACCACGAGGATCACGATCATGACGGACCCAGCCGGTGGAGCCTGCTCGGGCTCGGGATCTCCGGCGGGATCGTGCCGTGCCCGACGGCGCTGATCGTGCTTTTGCTGGCGATCCGGTTCGGCCGCCTGCCGTTCGGGATCCTGCTCATCCTGGCGTTCAGCCTCGGGCTGGCGGCGGTGCTGGTGACGATCGGTGTGCTGGTGGTGCGTGCTCGGGGGTACATCCAGCGGTGGACGGGCGAGGGTCGGTCGCTGTACCTGCTCTCGGTCCTGTCGTCAGCGGGGATCGTTGTGCTCGGGATGTGGGTGCTGGTGTGGACGTTGCTCCAGTACGGCGTGATCGCTGTGCTTCCGGGCGGCTGACGATGGGATGGTCGCCCGAGTTGACGCGGGTGCCCGGTCAGAGTACGATGATACCGAACGGTCGGTCTCTCTCAGGCCTGGAGGTGAAGGATGGGGAAACGAGCCCTTCTGGTTGTGCTGGCCGCCGTGACGCTGTGCGGCGCGCTGGCAGTGGTGTCATGGGAGCCGGCAACGCCAGACGAGTGGTGGCCGGACGAGGCGCTCCTCGAGCTGCCCGCCGAGATCCACGAGATCCCATCGCTCGACGACCCGGAGTTCATGGCCGAGGTGCGGCGCACGGCCGCCGAGATCCAGACGCGTCCCACCGACCGTGAGAACCTGCATGAGCGTGCCGACCTGGCGCGCCGCTTCTACAACGCCCTCGAGTCGAGCGGCATTCTGGTGCCGCGGGTGGCGCTGCTCGGTATCAACCTGGTCCAGGCGCGGCGGACCGATCCGGACCATCTCTTCCAGGTCTACGCGAAAGGGATCGACGCGGTGGTTCCCGGAGGCATGTTCCTCCTCGAGAACGGCTCGAAGATGGGCCGGCTGGAGGTGAAGCGGCCGACGACCCGGAAGCTGGAAGCGCGGACCTACACCACCATCGAGCTGGTGTACCACGTCGGACCGATCGGTGTTCCGCCGGGCGCCAAGCTGCGGTTCTCGACGGACTGGCACTGCGATATGTCGCCGATGCAGCTCTCACGACCGGCCTACCCCGGCTACGTCACGGTGCGCTCGTCCAACCCGGACGTCCAGCTGGTCACCGGCATGGAGTACTGGAACGCGGTCTGGGGCAACCTGTATCCGCCGGGGCTGGCGCGGCCGACGGTGACGGTGGTCGGCGGTGCGCTCGAGGAAGGCGATACGATCACGCTGGTGATCGGGGACCGATCCGGAGGGAGCCCGGGGCTGCTGCTCCAGACCGCGGCGATCGACGTGATGCCGCTCAGAGTGGAGCTGAGTCTCTCGGGCACGCCGTTCGAGTACCTTCCAGTCGGTGAGCCCCACTTCAGCATTCACGGCACCGAGCCGCACCACCTGCGGCTGGTGGGTCCGACCACCGTCCGTCCTGGCGAGCGGTTCACCGTCCGCGCAGCGGTGGAGGACGTGCACTTCAACCGTGCCGTTGGTGGTCCGGACAGGCTGCTTCTGTTCAACGGAGACGAGCAGATCGCCGAGGCCAGGCCGGTCGAGGGCAACCCGGCGATCTTCCACTTCGAGGAGCTGCTGCTTCCGGAGGGAGCTGCCGAGCCGCTCTACCTGAGGGTGTCGGATCCGGAAGGGACCATGCAGGCGATCTCGAACCCGATCGTGCCGATCTCCCCCGACGAGCCGAAGCTCTACTGGGGTCAGCTCCACGGTCATGAGGCGTACACCGATGGCTCCGGCACCGCGGAGTGGTACATGCGGTATGCCCGCGACGTCGGGTTTCTCGACTTCGCTGCACTGTCGGCGCACGACACGATGATCTCGGAGTTCCACCTGCGCGACGTGCTGCGGGCCACCGAGAAGTACCACGAGCCCGGCCGGTTCGTGACGTTCAAGGGCTACGAGTGGACCCAGGACACCCGCTTCGGTGGCCACCATAACGTGTACTACCGGGACTCGGAGCAGCGGATCGTACCGTGCTACGAGGCCGCGACCATCGACGAGCTGTACCGGGTGCAGCGGGAGGCGAACGATCCGGAGAAGGTCCTGATCATCCCCCACTGTCACCAGCCGGGGGACTGGAGCTTCAACGACGCCGGGATGCAGCGCCTGGTGGAGATCTACTCGGCCCATGGGAGCTTCGAGTGGTTCGGGCGCCGCTACCTGGAGCAGGGCTACCACGTGGGCCTGATGACCGCCTCCGACGACCACACCGGGCATCCCGGCAACAACGCCGCACAGTCGAACAACCGGACCGGGCAAACCGCAGTGTTCGCCGACGAGCTGACGCGCGGTGCGATATTCGACGCCATGAAGGCGCGCCGGGTGTACGGTTCCTCCGTGGCCAGGATCTACCTGGACGCGCTGGTCGAAGGGGCGCCGATGGGCACCGAGGTGGAGCGACCGAAGCCCCGGGAACCGGTGCTCCGCGTGCAGGGCCGGGTGGCCGGTGAGGCCCCGATCGCACGGATCGTCGCGGTGTGTAACGGTCGCGACAGCCATGTGGTGGACTACCTTGCATCTCCGGGCGACTCCAAGCTCGTGCGGCTCATGGTGGGATCGTCGTCGGAGCCGGAGCCGGGCGCTGTGCTGCCGCCGCTCGAGCGGGAGTACCGCCTCGGGCGGGTTCATGTCCGGGGGGCCGACATCGTGGACGTGACGCCGCTCGGGCTCGAGGGCGTGGGGGAGAGCTTCGTCCAGAGCGGCGCGCGACAGGTGGACTTCTTCTCCTCCACACGCGGCGATGAGGACGGCGTGCTGCTCGAGCTCGACCGTTGGCCCGACGATGGTGAGCTGGTGGTCGAGCTCTATGCGGCGCCCCACGTGGACCCGGATGGCCGGGGTCTGATCTCCACCCGCAACTCCCTGTGGGGCGAGGAGCGGCTCAAGCCCGCGGGAAATCTCATGGCCGAGCTGGTGATGCCGTTGTCGGCGTTCGTGGACGGCGCCCAGCATCGTGATGTTGAGGGCACGACGTACCTTCGCGCCGAGCGGGTTCCTGGAGATCTCCAGCGGTACCGGGAGTTCGCCTTCGACGTGACGGACAACATCGACCCGGTCGGTGAGAGCTACGTCTACGTCCGCGTCGAGCAGATCGACGACGAGCGCGCCTGGTCGTCGCCGGTGTGGGTGCGCTGGGTGGAGTGATGGCGACCTGGCACACGCGCCTGCCGGGGTTTTACGGATGGTGGCTGGTCGCCGCCCTGTTCGTGATCCTGTTCTTCGTTGGCGCGTTCGGCTTCTACGTGTTTCCGGTGTTCATCGGGTCGCTCCAGGCCGAGTTCGGCTGGAGCATGACTCAGATCTCTGCGTCGGCCGGCCTGTTCGCGATCGTGTTCGGTCTCTCGGGTCCAGTGGTCGGCATGATGATCGGCCGCTTCGGTGTCCGCCGGACGATGCTGTTCGCCGCCGCACTGGCGAGCCTGGTCAACATCGGTCTGGCGAGCATGACCAGCCTGTGGATGCTGTACGCCTTGAACCTCGCAGCTGGGTTCGTGATCGCCGGCACGACGCTGGTTCCCTCGCAGACGGTGGTGACCAGCTGGTTCGACGCGTACCGCGGCCGCGCGATGGCGGTGGCGCTGCTTGGCATCGGCTTCGGCGGAATGGTGCTGCCGCCGCTGCACGTCTGGCTGATTCGCACGTTGGGGTGGCGCTGGGCGTGGGGCGCCGGCGCCGTGTTCATGTGGGTCGTGATCATCCCGCTGATCGCCCTGTTCGTCCGTGGCACGCCGGCGAAGCTCGGCCTGGAGGTGGACGGCGGCACCGCGGACGGCGAGCCGCAACGGCCGTCGACCGGCTTGACCGTCCAGCAAGCCGTGCGCACATTCGCGTTTCCCTTGCTGATGGCGATCTACCTGCTGCAGCTCGTCGGCCAGTCGGTGCTGAACTTCCACTTCGTGCCGTTCGCCACCCAGCAGGGCGGGTTCACGCCGGAGCGGGCAGCGCTGTTTCTGGGCATCGCCATCGGCTGCAGCGCCGTGGGCAAGATGCTGTTTGGCTGGCTCGCGGATCGGATGTCGCCGGCGCTGCTGATGGCGGCGACGGGCGGGCTCGCGGCGTTGGGCTGCCTCGTCCTCGAGACGGTGGTGCTGCGCGGCCAGGTGGACAGCGCGCTGGCTCTGTGGCTGTACGCGGTGCCGTACGGCCTGGGGTACGGTGGGCAGATCGTGCTGCTGCCGGTGCTCGTCGGTCGCTGCTTCGGTCCCCTCCACTACGCCAAGATCCAGGGGCTGATCATGAGCGGCTTCGCGGTTGGGATCCTGGTCGGTGTGCCGCTCGCCGGGTGGGTGTTCGACACAACAGGGAGCTACGAGCTCGCACTGATCGGCGCTCTGACCGCGTTCCTCCTGTCGGGAGTGGGCAGCCTCCTGGTTCGCCCTGAAGCGTACCGCGAGCGGTTCGCGAGCGCGGAGTGAAAAGGAGAAGGTGATGCGTGAACGCAAGGTGACCCTTGAACGCCTGGCTCAGAACGGTCTCGGACGACGGGAGTTCCTGGCGGCCGCCGGCCTGGCCGCCGTGGGCTGTGCCACCGGGCGCGTGGGCGGCCCAGCTGGAGCAGCGCCGAGCGCTCGTCGAGCGCCGAACATGATCGTGATCCTCGCAGACGATCTCGGCTACGGGGACGTCTGCGAGTACAGCTGTGACGGTCTGCGCACGCCACACATCGACTCGATCGCTCGACACGGCATCCGGTGCACCGACGGGCATGTCACCGCTCCGATCTGCAGCCCCTCACGGGCAGGGCTCGTGACCGGCCGCTACCAGCAGCGGTTCGGGCATGAGTTCAACGCCGGCGGCGCCAAGCGCTGTGAGAAGGCGGGGCTCGGGTTGCCGACCGACGAGACGACGATCGCCGATCTGATGGGCTCGGCGGGTTACGCCACGGGCATGGTCGGCAAGTCGCACCTCGGCTCGCAGCCACAGTTCATGCCCACCAACCGTGGTTTCGACGAGTTCTTCGGGTTCCTGCACGGCGCGAACCTGTACATCGAGCCGCGCGAGGGCCCGGGGATCCACTACCTGAAGGCCTCGGAGGAGGATTTTCCGAGGATGCGGAGCCCGTACCACCCGATCTACCGCGGTACGGAGACGGTAAAGGAGCCGCAGTACCTGACCGACGCGTTCACCCGCGAGGCTGTGGCGTTCATCGAGCGGCATCAAGACGAGCCGTTCTTCCTGTACGTGCCGTACAGCGCGCCGCACACGCCGTTGCAGGTGACCTCGGAGTACTACGAGCGGTTCCCACATATCGCCGATGAGGGGAGACGGATCTTCGCCGCCATGGTGAGCGCCATGGACGACGGTATCGGCGCCATCCTCAACACCCTCAAGCGGCTCGATCTGTGGCACGACACGATGGTGGTGTTCCTGTCCGACAACGGCTGTGCGACCTACACCAACGCCTGCTCGAACGATCCCCTGGAGGGTGGCAAGCTGACCCATTGGGAGGGTGGCCAGCGGGTGCCGTTCATGGTCCAGTACCCGGCGGTGCTGCCGGCCGGTGCGACCTACGATCAGATGATCAGTGCGCTCGACCTGCTCCCGACGGCCCTCGGGCTGGCGGGCGCCCAGATCCCGACGGGTCTCGATGGGGTGAACCTCCTGCCGTACCTCACGGGGCAGAGAACGACTGCGCCGCACGAGAACCTCTTCTGGCGGAACGGCACGAACCTCGCAGTGCGTCACGGGCGGTGGAAGTACGTCAACCTGAACCGGGGTCGGCACGAGCTGCTGTACGACGTCGCAACCGATGTCGCGGAGGAGCATGACCTGGCGGGCTCGAACCCCGGCATGCTGGCCGAGCTGAAGGCCCTGCTCGCCGACTGGGAGTCGGAGATGGTGGAGCCGCTGTGGTCTTCCCGGCGTCAGATTCCGATCCAGCAAGGCGGCCTCGACTTCACGATCTTCATCTGACGGTCATGCGCTCGCTCCTGCTCTGGCTCGGTGTCTCAACGGCCAGCATGGTGGTGGCGGCGGCGGGTTTCGCGGCCTACCTCGAGTACGTCGTCCCTGGACGTCATCTGAGCCGCTCGTTGGAGCATCCGGCCTGGTACAACCCGATCCCGGGGTCCCCGGACAGCTTGCCGGAGCTGCTCATCATCATGAAGGGGCCGTGGCCGCTGCCACGAGGGCAGAATGCAGGGGCGGCGATCCGCGTGAGAATCCCCGATGACGTGCCGGTTATCGTGCGAGGACGGCCCAACGACTGTCGCTACTGGAGCTTCACGTTCTACGAAAAGGGTCAGCACAGTGCGGCGACCCCCTCCATCGGCTCGCCAGAGATCGAGCTGGAGGACGATGGAAGCTACGAGGTCGTGTTCTCGTCACGGCGTGCCGGAACCAACTGGGTGGACACCGGGAGCGCAACGGCCGGGGCGATCGCCATGCGCAACTACCTGCCGACACCAGGCACACCGGTTCGTCTCCCGGCGGTGTACTACGGCAAGCAGCTCGTGGTTGCATCCGGGGAGCGAACGGATGCGCAGTAGCGCGCCCCGCTGGCTCCTGGTTGTCTGCGTGATGGCCCTCGAGGTGGCGGTGTTCGTGGTGCTCATCAACTGGAGTGCGAAACGGTATGTGGCTGCTCAGCACATGGCGGCGGTGCCCGATCAGATCGTCCCGAACTCAGTGGCGTTTCCTGGGACCTCGGCGAAAGGCTACAACCCGGCGAACCACTACTGGGTCGTGCTGTACGACTGTCGATCGAGCGACGTCGAGGTCTCGGGGATCGTGCCCGAGAGCCTGTACTGGAGTGCGGTGCCGTACGACCTGCTCACCCTTCCGCTGGACAGCTACCTGTACGACGAGACGATCGTGATGGACGACGAGCGGCGCTACACCATGGTCCTGACCACCGAGCCGGGAGACCGTGTGAACGCCATCGACGTGTCCACGGCGCCCGAAGGCGTGCTCCTGATCCGGACCAGCTACCCGAAGGATCGTGAGCAGGTGGAGGTGCGGCCGAGCGTAGGGCGCAACACGAACGGAGCACCCACGCACACCCACCAGCTCCGTCATCTCGACCGAGCCCCCGGTCCCAACCGGAGCAAGCCCGGCCTGGCAACAACCCCACCTCGCCGCAGCACCCCCGCGAGCGGAGAGATCCCGTGGGAGCAACCCAAACCTGCCAACGCCATGCACCACGCGGGGACGACAGCGGTGAGAGCGACAGCACACCTTCTCCGACGGGATCTCTCCACTCGCAGCGATCCTCCGCAGGCTGTTCGACCCGTATGGCACACCGCAACCCGAGCCGCCATGGAAGCTCGGTCGAGATGACGGCGTGGGTGAACGGTCGCACACTCTCCGAACCCCCACCGACGTCCTCCGAAGCTCAGTCCTGCAAAGGGGGCAGCGAGCAGGGAGGCGTACGACCCGCGCTCGTGGTTCAAAGCGACGTTGGCAACCGTTTCAGCCCGACCACGGTGGTGGCTGCACTCACAACCCGGCTTCCGCGGCGTCCGTTCCCGTTTGTGGTCGTCGTGGATGCGCGACGCTGTTGAACAGCTCGAGGATCTGTGGGAGCGCCAGGTCGACCACGTCGTTGTGGGCGGCCTCCGGGTGCTCCTCATAGGTGAAATGGGTCAGTGCCTTGGCTGCGCGTCGAGCCGTCGCACGCGCCGCCTGGACCGGGTTGGTGCGGTCGTTGGCGCCGTGGGAGAAGAGCACCGGCATGTCGGGTGCGTTGGCGAACGGGATCGGTCCTCGGCGTTCCTTGGCGGTGCCGGCGATCGGCGCCAGTGCGGCGTACAGCTCCGGGTGGCGGAAGCCGATGTACCACGTGCCCTGACCGCCCATCGAGTGGCCCATCAGGAACGTGTGGGCGCTGTCGACAGCGAACAGGTCGGCCACGAGCCGGGTGACATCCACAGCGTCGGCCTCCGCTGCGTCCTCCCACCCGCCGTACGGTCCGCGTCCCGACGGCGTTGCGACCAGGTAGCCGTGGGTGTCGGCCAGCTCGGTGAGCAGTGAGCGGCGCATGAACGAGCGCTCGTCGCCGTTGGCGCCGTGCAGGGCGACGATCAGGCGTGGAGGTGTCGGGAGCTCGGCCGGGATGTGCACGCAGAACGGCAGTAGCGCGTCGTCGAGTGGCGAGCGGTAGCCGAGGCGTACCGTGCCGGACAGGGAGCGGATCGGGTCGGCGGCGCCGGACTTCAGCGCCGTGAGGAGCTGCTCGGCAGTCTCGAGGTTCTCGTCCACGCGGAAGATGCCGGCACGGGACGGGTCCCGATCCCAGCCGCGGAAGTGCCACACGATCGGGTGTGCTCTCAGCGCATAGCTCGAGATGTAGCTGTGCGTGGCCTCGCGCACCTCGCTGGTGAGGAGCTGGAGTGTGGCCACTGCGGTCTTCGTGCTGAGAGTGTCCAGCGGTGGGAGTGCTTTCAGTGCGCTCGTGAGGGCCTCGAGACGCGTGGCGAAGTCCGCGTGCACCGTGAACCGACGGGATGCGTTCGCGAGCTCTCGGCCTTCAGCGTTCGCCAGCCGGTAGTCGAGCATGTAGGCTCCCGGCCCCAGCTTCGAGCCGCTGACACTGAGGGAGTGTGTGGTGACGGTCGTGATGGTGAGCGGCTCGGGTTCGAGAACGGCGGCGCCGGTCTGGTCGCGGATGGCGAACGACGCGGTGTAGTGACCTTCCAGCGGTTTGCCGAGCGTGAACAGCGGGACGAGGGAGACAGTCAGCGTCTCGTCCGGCGCCATCAGGCTGCGGTCGAGCCGTACGTCCAGGCTCGTTGCCAGCTCGAGACCTTCGTCCACCGGCTGGCCTCGGAGGATGGCGAGGACCCGCGCAATCAGGCGCTGGGCGGTGTCCCAGTCCTCGTTCTGGTAGGCCGCCTTCGTCGGCTGGTCGAGCGGCTGTAACGCCTCGGGCAATGGTGTGCCGGCCTTCTGGTAACGGTTCATGGCCGTTCGGGTCATCAGGCTGAGCATCCGCGCATCGTCCGGGTTGGCCGGCTCGAGCTGCTCGCCGGCCAGCTGCGGCGGCTCGGCCGCTTGAGCCGGAGCCATGGCAGCGGGTGCTGTCAGAACAAAGGTGAGGGAGACGACGATGCTGATGGTTGCGGTGCGAAGCATCGGATGGCCTTTCTCAGCTCTCTGTCATCGTGCTGTCTGCATCGTTGCAGAGAGAAAAAGGGGGCGCTGACGCGCCCCGGTACAAGGTGAGGGGTTCCCTCGTGCGGAGAAGGAGCCTATCGTCAGAACGTGATCGCGGCCAGAAGTCGGAACGCCCGTGGCCGCTGGATGATCGTCGTGCTGAGGCTTGACTCTCCGGTGAGCCCCAGCTGAGCGTCGGTGCCGATCTGCGCTTGCTCGTCGGTGACGTTGAGGACCTCGAGGCCGACCTTGCCCTCGAGCCCCTGCCACAGCGGGAAGTTCCAGAAGACATTGGCGTTCAGCTGATACTGGTCCTCGATCCTGCGGCTGCCGCGGGGCTCGAGGAAGTGGGTGACGACCAACCCGGAGACGTCAACGACCTCCACCAGCTCCCACGGAACGCCGGAGTGGAAGAAGAACAGCCCGCTGACGTCGAGGCTGTGCCCGCCGCCGAGGTTGGCGGCGTACATCCCACGGACCTTGAAGACGTGCTCGCGATCCTGGTTGATGAGGCCCCACCGGTTGTGCGTGGAGTACGGCTCGCCACTGATCGGGTCCACGAGATCGAGCAGCTCACCGAAGTTCTGTGCGCAGGTGAGGGTGTCGGTTGCCTGGCAGTTGCCCTCGGTTTCGGACCATGTGTAGCTGCCGGCGACCATCCAGCTGTCTTTGAAGCGGCGCTTGAGGATCAGATGGACCGCGTTGCGCTCCTGCTCGGCGCCGAGGTCGCCGACGAAGTTATACACGCCAGTCATCGTCTCGTTGAGCTGGAGCTCGATCTGGGGGATGTCGTCCTGCTTCCAGTAGACGTAGCGGGTCTCGAACGCCCAGTCTGGATGGAAGCCCCACTCGAAGCCGAGCGAGATCTCGTCCTTGTAGGCGGGATCGACCTGGACGATCTCCTGGCTCAGGTCCGGCTCGACGGTGAGCATGTAGACGTCGTAGTCCTGCGTGGCGGGGTTCCAGCCGTACTGCTCATAGGCTCTGCGACCCACGGGGGTCCTGTTGAAGTTGGAGCCCCACGCCTGCGGCATCTGCGTGTAGTAGCGTCCGGCGGACGCAGACAGGAGGTAGTCGCCCTCGCCGGTGGGATCCCAGACAGCACTGATCCGTGGCACCACATAGCTGCTGTCGATGACCGTCTCACCGGTGTCGTTCTCCTGCTCTTGCAGCTCGGCGCGCAGGCCGAGGTTGAACGTCCAGCGAGGACCGGCCGTGAAGCTGTCACGGATGTACAGAGCCGCGTTGCTGCTATCGTTGGTCGTGCCCCCGACGTCAGCAGGGCCGAAGTAGTAGCGGATGAAGCGAGGCTGCGCGAACCCGCCTGGGAGGCTCGGGTCGTAGCCTCGCCCGTAAACCTGCGGTGTGGCGGTCGCGTTGACGAACCACTCGACGGCCTGGTAGTCGATGCCGACCTTGATGTCGTGGTCGCCGACGAACCAGTTCAGGGATGCGTTGAGCTGATCCCGGGGAAACTCGGTGGTGCCGACCCCCAGGGCCAGAGCGAAGCCGTTGTACAGGATCCCAGTGAGCTGATCCCGGTAGAGGAAGTCGTTGGTCAGCGGGCTGAACGGTGGCGCCGAGGCGTCGAGCTCGCGGGTGGCGAACGGCGAGTTGGTGTTGTCGGTGTTCTGTGTCGAGAGGTTGAGCTCGGAGATCAGGTTGTCGTTGATCACCCAGCCCCACTTCGCCGAGAACAGATCGCCCCCGGTCTCCACAATGCCGACTGCGTACGGATCGCCGTGTATCCGTTGCACGACCGGCGCCGTCACTGGTGTGTCGATGTAGGTGGCCGAAAGCGTGTGGCTGTCGTTCGGACGCCAGTCCACCTTGCCGAGAATCGAGTCCATCTCCGTGGAAGTGTTCAGAATGTCTCCGGTCGCCAAGGCGCCGCTGCTGACGATGTCGTAGGTCGATCCCGAGGCGAAGAACCAGAGCTGGTCGCGGACGATCGGTCCTCCGAGCGAAATATCGTAGTTCGTCACCAGATCGTCCAGCGCCGGGACCTCCACCGCATCGTAGGTGCTGTTCCAGTCCTCATTCTGGAAGGTGACCTCCGCGCTACCGCGGAACGTGTTGGTCCCGGACTTGATGATGATGGAGGAGAACCCGCCGAGAACGCGGCTGTACTCGGCATCGGCGCCGGTGGTCTCGACCTTGAGCTCCTGCACGGCGCTGGTCGGGATCTCGAGGGCGGAGCCTCCACCGAAGCGGCTCTGGGAGGCGTCGACGCCGTCGACGAAGTACGCGGAGCGCGCGCCGCGGGTCCCCTCGAGTGAAGGCTTACTGCCCTGGTACGTCTGGCTGCCAGCACTGTTGTAAACGCCAGGAACGAAGTTGATCGCGCTCTTGTAGGTGTTGCCCTCGTCGATGATCTTCTCGAGCTCGACCCGGTTCATCACGGCGCCGCCCGTCGTGTCGAACCGGCTGATCAGCGGCGCCTCCGCGATGACGGTGACCTCCTCGCCCATCTCCGTGCGCATCTCGAATGCGACGTCGCTCCGGCCGCCTGCGGAGATCGAGATCTCGCCCTCGGCTGGCTGGAAGCCGGCCAGAGCTGCGCGAACGGTGTAGGTTCCCGGAGCAACGAAGACGAACCGGAACGTCCCGTCCTCGTCCGTGATCTTGGACTGTGTGGCCTGCTCGCCCACGAGCTGCACGGTGACACCCGGGAGCGGTCCCCCTCCTACCTCGGTGACGGTGCCGGTCACGACACCGACGCGGGGCGCGTCAGCCCACAGCGGACTGACCGCCAGCGCGATGAGTCCAACGAAGATAACGATACGTCGCATGCTCTCCCCCCTTGAAGTTGACGTGGTCACCTGTGCTCGTGTCCGGTCGTACGCTCGCGGGCAGCAACCGGAGTCTGTTCTTCGAGCTGCTCGGGCGCGTGTCGCGCCGGCTCGTTGGCCGTGAGCAGCTGGCGGTCGATGGTGGCCCACAGCACGCCGATCGGTCGGTTGCCGCGGCCGAGGACGGGAACGCACACCTCGTCGAGGCCGTCGGAGGTCTCAGCGACGTGGCGCTTACCCGTGATCGCGGTGGTGAAGCAGGCCGTCTCGCTGTGGCAGTACGCCGGGATCGCGCCGGTCAGTGCGACAGTGGCGCCGGACCGGTCCAGAACGACGATGCTGTGGAGTGCGGGCTCGTCAGTCAGCGTCTTCCCGAGCAGCTGACCGCACTCCGAGCCCGTCCAGGGCGCCAGGAACCCGGGCTGTCGGCGCATCTCCCGCCAGCCCTCGTCGAGGAGGGCGATCTGGTCCGGCGTCTTGCCGTGGGCGTTCTCGGCCCGGACGGCCTCGATGACCACCTCGGAGGCAGCGAGCGCCGAGAGACGATCATGAAGGACCTGCGGGAGGGGCTCGCCGGTGGCGGCGAGTGTGACCACGCCGGCGAGAACGAGGCTGGAGCACGTCGCAACAGCCCAGCGCCCAGTGCGTCTGGGGCAACGGTGTCGCCGGGTTCGAGCCAGGTGGTCGCGAGCGGCCGTCATCGGGGGCTCCTTCCGCAGGTTGTTGGTCGGAGATACCGACTGTTCGGTATATTAACCCTCGGCAGATGGGTTGTCAAGACGGTATGATCCGTTGACCGTGCGAGAACGCGTCCCGTGTGCATCAGCACGGCCGTGGTCGAGAGATTTAAGTTGCTGTAAATAGGAGTGAAAGGGAATCGAAGTTGACGAAGAGGCGCTCGTGTGTCATAGTATACCGAACGGTCGGTTTCCGACACGGAGGAGGATCATGATGGGCGAAGCGTACATCGTGGATGCGGCTCGGACCCCGATCGGCAAGCGCGACGGCGCCCTCTCCGGCGTACGCCCTGACGAGCTGCTCGGAGACCTGATGGCGCGCCGGATCGAGCGCCTCGGGATCGACCCGGTGACGGTTGATGATGTGATCGCGGGCTGCGTGACGCAGTACGGCGAGCAGGGCGGTAACGTCGCCCGCCTGGCGTGGCTCGGTGCAGGGCTGCCGGCGACGGTGCCAGCCACGACCATCGATCGCCAGTGTGCGTCCTCGACAACGGCGATCAACATGGCGGCAACCGGCATCATGTCGGGGATGTACGACCTGGTGGTTGCAGGTGGCGTGGAGAGCATGAGCCGGGTGCCGATGGCCTCCGATCGGGTGGCGTTCTCGAGCCGGCTGATGTCGCGCTACCACATGGTGGGCCAGGGGTACTCCGCCGAGCTCATCGCGCAACGTTGGGGGCTGGATCGCGAGGAGATGGCGGAGCTGTGCTACGAGAGCCACCAGAAAGCCATTGCCGCAGCCGATGCGGGAGCGTTCGACCGTGAGATCGAGCCGGTCGCGGTCAGCGACAATGGCGAACGTTCCACGGTGGCTCGGGACGAAGGCCCGCGTCGGGATACCACAGTCGACAAGATCGCCGGGCTCAAGCCGGTGTTCGTCGATGGGGGCTACATCACGGCGGGCAACGCCAGTCAGATCTCCGATGGCGCGGCGTGCCTGATCCTGGCTTCTGAGCGCAAGGTCGAGGAGCTCGGCGTGAAGCCGAGGGCGCGGGTGGTGGGGTTCGCTTACGCGGCTGTCGATCCCACCATGATGCTCACCGGCCCGATCCATGCCATTCCGAAGGCGCTTCGCAGGACGGGCCTTTCCCTGGCGGACATGGACGTCATCGAGCTCAACGAGGCGTTCATGAGCGTGGTGATGGCGACCCGTGACGAGCTCGGCCTGGACATGTCGAAGACCAACATCCGCGGCGGCGCGGTGGCCCTCGGCCATCCTCTTGGCGCCTCGGGGGCTCGGCTCCCGGCGACGGCGCTGCATATCCTGGAGGATCTCGGTCTGCGCTACGGTCTGTGCAGCCTGTGTGTCGGTTTTGGCGACGGCGTGGCGCTGATCATCGAGCGTGTCTGAGCGGCTGCCGTGGCAGTAGGAGTGCGAACGCGGAGCACGGAGGTGAACGGTGGGTCTATTCGATAGCAAGGTCGTGATCGTCACCGGGGCCGGCGGCGGTATCGGACGAGAGCATGCTCTGGCGTTCGCCCGCGAGGGCGCGCACGTTGTCGTGAACGATCTCGGCGTTGCTCGGGACGGTACCGAGGCGGGCAAGGGGATGGCCCAGCAGGTCGCCGACGAGATCGTGGCAATCGGCGGGAAGGCCGTGGCCGACATGCACTCCGTGTCGGACACCGAAGGCGCCGAGGCGCTCATCCAGACGGCCGTCGATGCCTTCGGTCGCCTGGACGTGCTGGTGAACAACGCCGGCATCCTTCGCGACCGGACGATCGTGAAGATGAGCGACGAGGAGTGGGACCTGGTGCAGGCGGTCCACCTGCGCGGGACGTTCCTCTGCCTGCGGGCTGCGTGCCGGGTGATGATCGAGCAGGGCGAGGGAGGTGCGATCGTCAACACGTCCTCCACCTCCGGTCTGTTCGGCAACTACGGTCAGGCCAACTACGGGGCGGCGAAGGCAGGAATCGCGGGTCTCACACGGACGGCGGCCCTGGAGATGACAAAGCACTCGATCCGAGTGAACGCGCTGGTGCCGGTCGCGCTGACGCGGATGACCGAGGACCTGGCGGCGGGCGCCAACGCCCCCGGTCCCGAGTGGATCCCGCCGCTGGTCCTGTACTTGAGCTCGAACCTGGCAAGCTCCGTCACCGGCCGGATCTTCGGCTCCGAGGGTGGCAAGATCCGCGAGTACTACTACGAGACGACACCTGGTGTGGACCGGGCCGATCGGCCGTGGACGCCGCAGGAGATTGCTGACAGCTGGAAGGACGTGGTGCGTCGCAGCTCCGGAGGTGCCGACATCGGCGAGGGCGACCTCGACGCGCTGGTCCTCGTCGGCCTGCCGGCTGGTATCGACGCTACCAAGGCCCAGGGGTGGAACGCACGCATTCACGTGGAGCTGATCGACGGCGACGACGGGTACACCCTGAGCGCCACCAACGGGCGTCTGACCACCCGTCGCGGGCTCCACGGCAAGCCGACGTGTGTGCTGACAACCGATGAGGCCACCGCGTACGGCGTGTTCCGTGGCGAGCTGGACGGAACCCAGGCGTACATGACCGGTAAGCTGAAGATCTCGAACGTCGGCGACATGATGGCGTTTACCGACACCTACGATGCCCAGCGCGCCAAGGAGGCGCAGGCCGCGGCAGGCGACCTCGTTGAGCATCCGGAGGAGCTCACGCCCTCCGGCCTCAACACGGGCGCTGTCGGCGCCGAGCTGCGCGGTCAGGCCAGCCTGGTGCTGCCGCGGGTGGTCGAAGCGCTCTCCGCGCCGTTTGCCGGCGAGGCTGGTCCCGGTGTTCCGCTGCTCACCGGCTGTGCCTGGACAGCGCCTCTCGTGGCCCAGGGGCTGGCGACCCTCGGCGAGCCGGAGGTCACGGACAACGTGCGCCTCTGTGGGCTCGACGTCGAGTGCGTCCAGCCGATCGCCATGCACGATCTGCTCTACCCGGTGCTGGTGGTCGACGGGCTCGAGACTGACTCCGGCGGCGATCTGGCGACGTTCACGAGCGTGGTCCGCCGCTCCGGAGAGGTGGTCGAGCGACACCGGTGGATGGGGTGCCTTGGCGCCCCGGAGCTGGACAACGGCACAGCTCCAGACGGCGAACCGGCGTGGACGACCGAGCTGAAGCTCGATCAGCACCAGGCCGAGCAGTATGCCGAGGCCTCCCGAGCGCTGGTGGGGCCTGATCCCGTCGCACCCCTCGCCTGGCTCGAGCGGATCGTCCGGGAGCTGCAAGGCCAGCAGCCGGTGACCGCCGACGCGATCTCGAAGCTGAAGGTCCGCTTCCACGAGATCCCACAACCGGGCACTGCGGCTCAGCTCCAGCTCTGGTCGCAAGCGAACGGCTCGAAGACGTTCTGCGTGCTCACGTCGGCGGGCGCTGTGGCCATCACCGGGATGGTGACACTCGGTCAGTCTTCGTCACAGGAGTGACGGCGCTGCTGCCCGGTCCCGGAACCGGCCTCGGCTCCACTAGCAGGGCTCTGGCCATCCGGCGCCCGCTAGACGATTTGCCGCTACGAGGATCCTCACGGGCCGTTCAATCTGCAAGGTTGCACCCAACCGCGGAGCGCGGACGTCCCGTCCGCATCGGGCGTGCTGCGGGCCCCATCCTGCGGACGAGACGTCCGCGGTCCTGTCGAGTGGCGTGAGCGCATCAGCCGTGCCCGCACCGCCAACGTGGAATCCGAAGAAGGGCAGCTATGACGCCAGTGAGCTCGCCTGAAGGTCATCGAGACGTTTGGTGGTACGAGGTCGTGGGGAGCGTGACTGTGCCTGGCGGGCGTTCCGGAGGGCGGAGTGTCGGTGTTGCACGGGCTCCGGGGCCGGTCCGGAGCATTGGACCGGAAGGAGACAGTGTCCGCGTGTCAGCGATAGGCGTCGCTACGGTGTGCGACGCGGACAACCAGGATGACGAGCGTGTCATCGTCGATGGTGTAGAGCACTCGGTAGTGGCCCTCGCGCACCCGGTAGACCGGCGGTGACACGTCGGTGAGCTTTGCCACTCCGGAGGTTCGAGGGTCGTTCGCGAGCTGATCGATCCGTCGACTGATCCTTCTCCGGGTTGACGGGTCGAGCTTCTTGAGCTGCTGTTGGGCGGGGCGTGCGACCTCGATCGAGTAGGCCATTCGCGCCTACAGCCCCAGCTCCTCTTTCGCTTCCTCCCAGGGGATCGTGCCGTGCTGGCGCGCATCTGCGAGGGCCTTCTTGGCCTCTCGGATGTCCATCTCGTCCTCCAGACGCTCGAGCAGCTCGAGGTCCTCGATCGGTACCACGGCAGCGACCTGCTTGCCACGACGGGTGATGCGGACACGGTCCTTCGCGTAGCTGACGCGGTTGATGACCTCGGCGAGGTTCTCTCGGGCTTCGGTGGTATTGACGCTGTCCATACCGCACTCCCTTCTGTCCATAATGTACATCATGTCCAGGAACGTTTCCACAGTCTACCGGTCTCTGCAGAACAACTGTCTGCTCGCAGAGGCGGCAACGTGTCGGAACAGTCCGGAACGGGTCCCGCTTCCGCCAGCCGGGCTCCGGCTCTCCGTCCCTCGGTGATGTCGCCTCGTTGCTTCGAAGATGCACTGGTGATGAGTCGCCAACGCTGCGACAGGCCCTTGAATCTGCCAGGTTGCACCCAGCGCTGGAACGCGGACGTCCCGTCCGCAGGCCAGGGCTGCGAAGAACGATGGCGAGGGCCTTGAACAACGGATTCCCATTCACCCACGCCGTCATCTCGACCGAGCTTCCATGCCGGATCAGGTCGCTGTGTTCCGTACAGGTCAGATAGCCTTCGGACGATCGTCGCGAGTGGAGAGATCCCGTGGGAGAAGGAAGGGCGCGTCAGGTGTGACCGCTGGCGCTCGGATGGCGATGGATGAGGTTGGGAGGCTGGGGCTGCTCCCGCGGGATCTCTCCGCTCGCGCGAGGAGTGCGTTGAGGTGGGGTCGTTGCACGTGCGAGGTGCTCCGGTTGACCACGGGGGCTCGGTCGAGATGACGAGGCTTGTGGGTGGGCGGTGTGCTGCGGCGGGCTCGGCTGAGACAGGTCCGTCCCGTCCGCATCGGGCGTGCCGCGAGTGGACGGCGTTTTGGCCGCAGGACGAATGGTGGTTGGGGCTTCCAGCCCCGACCGATGGCGTTTCGACCATAGTCTGTGCCTTCGGACTGGCGAGATTTTGAGACGCGTCCGAGTCCTGTCGAGTGGCGCGAGACGGTCGGGCCCCTAGCGCGTGATCCTGGCGTAGCCTCGGCTCAGCGCCTCTTCGCCGTCAGCGTTCAGGAGGCGGAAGGTGATCTGACGTGAGCCTCGGGTCTCGTCGCGGAGCGCGAGCTGGAGATGCACCGTCGTTCCCGGAACCACGAGGCGCGAGAACCGGCAGGCAAGTTCGGCGAGACGTTCAGGACATCCTCCGGCCTCGCGGTTGACGATCTCCCGCGCCACCAGGGACAGGCTACAGGTGCCTGAACTCTCGCGACTTTGCTTTAAACTCTCGAAGATGCGCCATTTCTACGTCGCTATGCCTCTTCGTCGCGCAGCATCCGTCGCAGCACCTTGCCGACAGCGGACTGCGGGAGGCTGTCGCGGAACTCCACCAGCTTTGGCGCCTTGTACGCTGCCAGCTGCTCTCGACAAAAGCCGATGATCTCCTCGGGAGTGGCGGTCTCCCCCGGCTTGAGCACCACGAACGCCTTGACCGTCTCGCCCCGGTACGGGTCGGGGACCCCCACGGCGATGCCGTTCAGCACCTTCGGATGCTGGGCCAGTACCTCGTCGATCTCGCGCGGGTAGATGTTGAAGCCGCCGGCGATGATCATGTCCTTCTTGCGGTCGACGATCGAGAAGTACCAGTCCTCGTCGCGCACGGCAATGTCACCGCTGGCCAACCAGCCGTCGCGCAGCTGCTCGGCGCTCTCCTCCGGCTTGTTCCAGTAGTGACTCATGACCGTGGCGCTACGGATCAGCAGCTCCCCGGGCTCGCCGGGACCCACCTCGTGGACGCCCTCTTCGAGGTCGACCAGACGCACGTCGGTGTCGATGTACGGGATGCCGATACTGCCCACCTTGCTCATCCCCATCAGCGGGTTCGCCATCGCGAGCCCGGCGGACTCCGTCATCCCGTACCCCTCGATGTAGAAGATGTCGAGATCCAGCATCTGCCAGATGACCTCCCTGGCCAACGGTGCGCTGCCCGAGTTCACCGAGCGCAGCTTGCGCGCCAGGTCGATCTGGGATGCCTTCGGGTGGTTGAGGATCCCGATCAACATGGTCGGGACGGCGGGGAAGAAGCTCACTGTCTCGACTCGGTCGATCAGCTCCACCAGCTCGTCGATGTCGACTCGGGGAACGAGAATCTGGGTCGCGCAGTTGAACATTCCCCAGTTCAGCAGGCAGACGTTGCCGTAGGCGTGGAACATCGGTAGCGGTCCGAGCACCGAGCGGCGCTCGATCGGGTCCAAGTGGGCGTACGGGTTGCCCCAGACGGTGGTCTGCAAGGTGGCCGCCACCATATTGGCGTGCGTGAGCACCGCGCCCTTCGGCACGCCGGTGGTGCCACCGGTGTACAGGATCACCGCCGGGTCCGTCGGGGCGATCTCCACCCGCGGCCAGCGGCGCCGGGGGGCCTCGTGCACCAGCGTGACGAACTGGCGCCAGCCGTCTTCGAGCTCGACTGTGCTGGTCACCGCCCCGTTCGGGGTCCCGGCGTAGTCGCCGAGCCCGGTGACGATGACGTGCGACAGCTCTTCCGTTTCCCGAACCTGGTGTGTCGATTCAGCCAGGAGGTCGAAGGTGATCAGCACCGTGGGTCGAGTGTCGCGCACGATCCCCGCCAGCTCGTGGGCAGTCAGCATCGGGTTCACGTTCACGACGATGGCGCCCAGCGAAAGTGCGGCGTAGTAGGCGATGACATACTGCGGGCAGTTCGGCAGCTGCAGCGCGACCCTGTCCCCCTTCTGGATGCCAATGGCTTCCAGAGAGCTTGCCATCGCGAGCACCTGACTCCGGAGCTCGGCGAAGGTCATCCTGCAGCCCAGGTAGTCGATGGCCGCCTTGTCGGGGAAGCTCCCGGCGGCGATCCGTACCAGTCCGTGAAGCGGCATGCGTGGGTACCGCATGGTTGTTGGCACGTTGTAGTCGTAGTGACGATGCCAGGGACGGTGGTCCATGGAGCCTCCGGATCTCGAACCGCTATTGATACCGACCGTTCGGTATACTATCATCAGGTGTGACGGGTTGCAACATGAGCTCGGCTGCTGCTCCTCTCCGTCGCTTTCAGAAGGCGCACGGTCTTCTGATCGTACCAGCACGAGTGGTGGCCCGGTACTGCAGAGCACTTACAGTGGAACGCGGAGGAAGCCATGAGTGTCAGCGAGCTGATCAGGTTCGAGCAGCAGGAGCATCTGGCGATCGTGACATTGAACCGTCCGGAGGTGCGGAACGCTCTCAACCCGGAGATGCTGGTACGGCTCGCCGCCAGCTGGCGACACGTACGGGACGATCACGGAATCCGTGCTGTCGTGCTCCAGGCCGAGGGTCCGGCGTTCTGCTCGGGTCTCGACTTCAAGAGCATGATGCCGCTGCTCACCGGTACGGGCGCGCCGCAGGACGAGTGGGAGGAGCAGCTCGCTGCCGATCCCGCAATCGGCTCGTGCGCAATGCTGCGCGACTTCGACGTCGTCAAGCCGGTCATCGCGGCGGTGAACGGCCTCGCCTTTGGCGGCGGGATGGAGCTGACCCTGGCGTGCGATCTTCGCGTCGCGTCGGAAGGGACACGGTTTGCGATGCCCGAGGTGAAGTGGGCGATGTTCCCCGGTGCCGGAGGCACGGTCCGTCTGCCGCGCCAGATGCCGTTCCCCCGAGCCATGGAGATGCTGCTCACCGGAGAACCGCTCGCGGCCGAGGAGCTGCTCCAGCTTGGCTTCTTGAGCTCGGTGGTGTCGGCAGATCAGCTGCGTCCGAAGGCGCTCGAGCTTGCCCGGCGGATCGCAGCCAACGGCCCGGTGGCGGTCCAGGCCATCCGGCAGGCGGTGTGGGGAGGGATCGGAATGCCCGAGAGCGACGCTCTGGCCAGGGAGTCGGAGCTGGCGGCGCCGGTGTTCGCGACCGAGGATGCCGTGGAAGGAGCGCGCGCTTTCGTCGAGAAGCGCCAACCATGCTACCGAGGACAGTAAGTGCGTGCGGACACGTGCACTGAGGAACGGGTGCATGAGCACAAAGGAGGAGTATCGATGCGAGATGTGGTGATTGCGAGCTACGTCAGATCGGCGCAGTCCCGGTGCCGGCCGAACGACCCGGACCGCGACTGGCTGTTCAACCTGCGGACCGACGACCTGCTGGCCCAGCTGCTGCCGGAGGCGATCCGGCGGGCGGGGATCGAGCCCAAGGACGTGGACGACTTTCTCTGCGGCTGTGCGATGGCCGTCGGTGAGAACTACACGCTTGGCGGACGTTCGCCGCTGCTGCTGGCCAACCTGGACAAGCGCACCTCGTGCAAGCTGGTGGACGAGCAGTGCGGCTCGACCATGGCCGGCCTGCAGATCGGCTTCATGGAGATCGCTCAGGGGTTCGCCGACGTCGTGCTGTGCGGCGGGATGGAGCACATGGGCCGGATCCCGATGGGGGGCGACGGCAAGATCGAGCTCAACCTGCGGTTCTTCCAGGACCCGAAGCTGGCCCACTGGGACTTCTTCAACGCCATGAACATGGGGATCACGGCGGAGAACATCGCAGACATGGGCTACGACCGTGAGGCGATGGACGCCTGGGGCGCCCGCTCCCATCAGCTGGCGTACACGGCTCAGGAGGAGGGATTCTTCGACGAAGAGATTCTCCCTGTCCAGGTGCGGCAGGCGGATGGGAGCGTGAAGACCATCGACCGCGACCAGGCGGTGCGATCGGACGCCACCGCCGAGGGGATGGCCGGGCTGCGGCCGGTCTTCAAGAAGAACGGCACCATCACAGCCGGCAACTCCTCACCGCTGAACGCCGGCGCCAACGCGTTGGTGCTGATGGCCCGCGAGGTGGCCGAGGCGAAGGGCCTCACGCCGCTGGCCACGGTCCGTTCGATCGGGTTTGCGGGCGTTCAACCGAACCTGATGGGCATCGGGCCGGTGCCGTCGACCCGCCGGGCGCTCGAGGCGGTGGGCCTCGAGGTGGCCGACATCGACTACTGGGAGATCAACGAGGCGTTCGCCGTGGTGGTGCTGTACGCCATGCGCGAGCTCGGTATCGATCCCGACCGCGTCAACGTCAAGGGTGGCGGGATCGCCATCGGCCATCCGCTGGGCGCCACCGGTGGCCGGATCGTGGGCACGCTGGCGAGGATCCTCCAGCAGGAGGGCGGCCGCTACGGCTGCGCCACCATGTGCTGCGGCGGGGGTCAGGGCGTGGCCATGATCATCGAGAACGAGGCCAAGTGAGGGGGTTGCCATGAACATCGACGACATCACGACCCTGGCGATGATCGGTGCCGGCGACATGGGTCACGGCATCGCCGAGGTGGCCCTGCTGGCGGGCTACTCGGTCAACCTGTACGACATCACCGACGAGGCGGTCGGACGCGGCGCCGAGCGGATCTTCTCGAGCCTCGACAAGCTCGTGGCCAAGGGCAAGGTCCCGGCCGAGCACGACCGGGCGATCCGCGACCGCCTGCTCAAGACCACCACCGACCTGGGCGAGGCGGTGGCGAACGCGGACCTCATCATCGAGGCGGTCCCCGAGGTCATGGAGCTCAAGAAGAAGATCTTCGGCGAGGTGGATCGAGCCGCGCCGAAGCACGCCCTGCTCGCCTCGAACACCTCGACGATGAAGATCTCCGAGATCGCCGAGGCCACCAGCCGTCCCGACAAGGTGCTCGGGCTGCACTACTTCAACCCTGCGGTGCTGATGCGCCTGATCGAGGTGATCCGTGCCGAGAGGACCTCGGACGAGACCATCCGGATCGGCATGGAGTGGGCGGCGAAGAACCACAAGCTCGGCGTTCTCGTCAAGAAGGACGCGCCGGGGTTCATCGCCAACCGGGTCAACCAGGCGCCGGCGGTGCTCATCGGCGAGATCCTGGAGCGCGGCGAGGTGGAGCCTGAGGCGCTGGACGCCTTCCACCGTTCGCTGGGCTCGGCGATGGGGCCGTGCGAGCTGATCGACTACGTCGGCGTGGACGTGGCCGTCAACGCGAGCCGCTACTTCGCTGACAATCTGGACCCCGAGTACGGTCCGCCAGCGCACCTGGTGGCGATGATGGAGAAGGGTACGCTCGGCAAGAAGACCGGGCAGGGCTACTTCACCTGGCCGGACGGCGAGCGGCCGGAGATCGACCTGTCGAAGGCGACGCGGAAGCTCAGCCCCCTGTGGCCGTTCTTCGTGCAGATCAACGAGGCCACCAAGCTGATCCAGGAAGGGGTCGTCGATACCCTGAACGACGTCGATCTGGCGCTGCTCAACTCCTCGGGCGTGCCGATCGGCCCGATCGGCCTTGGCCGGCAGTTCTCCCGTCTCGACCTGACCGAGCACCTGGAGATGCTCGCCAGCCGCTACGACAAGTCGATCTTCAAGCCGACCCGGCGCGTGCGCGAAGGCGGCCACAAGTTCTGACGCGGCCATGGGTCGGAGCTCATGCCGGCCCCGCGGAGGCTACGTCGCCGCGGGGCCGGGCGCGTCTACCAGATCGTCTCGATCGCGTAGCCGGAGAACCGCTCGTCCGCGGTGAGCACCGGCAGCCTCTCCGAGAGTGCCTGGGCGATCAGCAGGCGATCGAACGGGTCGCGATGCAGCAGTGGCAGGTGAGCGTACCGGGTGAGGTGCGGCAGCTCGATGGCCAGGAGCTCGACCTCGCGACGGCTGACGCTCTCATCGATGAACGTCTCGAACGACATGCCGAGCGTGAGCTTGCCGATGTTGACCTTCAACGCGATCTCCCACAGGCTCGCGACGCTCAGGAGCGTGTCACGGGAGGGATCCTCGATCACGGAAGCTGCGGAAGCGGAGAGCCGAGGGTCGTCGAAGACGAACCAAAGGAACGTGTGCGTGTCGACCAGGACCGGCCCCATCACAGGTACTCGCCAAAGTCCTCTGGCGTGTCGTCGAAGTCCGGCGCCATCCAGTAGCCTTCGTTGCGCAAGCATCCCCGCTCGAGAGGCCTGTGCTGGCGCTCGAGCGGTCGCAGCTCGGCCACCGGCCGACCGCGTTTGGTAATCACGAACCGTTGGCCTTGCTGCACCTTCTCGATGATCTCTGAGAGATGCGTTTTGGTGTCGAAGAGCCCGATCTCCTGTGGCTTCATACCGTCTAGTTTGCTATCTAGTCTGTTACGTGTCAAGAGCCGCTCCTCCTGCAGCAGCTCAACCGGGCTGAGGCACGCGGAGCTTCAGAGCTCAGCCGCCAGCGGTGAGGAAGTGGCGGTCGAGCGTGTCCAGCAGCTGACGGTCCCACTCGGCGCCCTTGCTGGCGATGGTCGAGGTGACCACGACGACGGTCTCGGTCTCTGGCGCGACGATGATGAGCTGTCCGCCGAAGCCCACCGCCATGAAGGCGTCCGCCGGGCGGCCGGGTGGCAGCCACCACAGGTAGCCGTAGGCGCCGTACCGGTCGGGCCAACCCTCGGCGTGGCGGCGGCGGGAGCGCTCAACCCAGTCGGCGGGAACGAGCTGACGTCCGTCCCAGTGGCCTTCCTGGAGGTACAGCTGGCCGAAGGTGAGCATGTCGCGCGGGGTCATGGCGACGTTGTTGCCGCCGAAGTCGATGCCGCGCGGGCTTTCCGGCCAGCTCGTCACATCGATGCCGAGAGGTTCCAGCAGGACTTCTCGCGCATACGCGTGCGTTGACTGACCGGTGACCTCGGTCAGGATCGCCGACAGCAGATGGGTGTTGCCGGTGCTGTAGATGAACTGCTCGCCCGGGGCTGCGACCACCGGCCGCTCGAGCGCAGCGCGCACCCAGCTCCGCTGGGCCACCCAGGCGCCGTAGTGCTCGCGTGAGGTGGAGTCGAGCCCGGTGGTCATGCTCAGCAGGTGGTGGACGGTGATCCCCTGCGTCGTCTCCTCGAGATCCGCGAACGTCTCTGGGAGCAGCTCGGAGATCGGTTGGTCGACGCTCGTGATCTGACCGTCGGCGATGGCGATCCCGACCAGCGCGGAGATCAGGCTCTTGGAGGCCGACTTGATGTTGACCGGCCCGTCGTCTCCGTCGAAGTAGCGCTCCGCGACCAGCTCATCGCCCCGCGCCACCAGCAGCGATCGCGTCCCGTCCATGGCGCGGACCTTCTCGATGCCCGCTTCGACCACCTCGGCCGGGATCGGGTGGACCGCAGCGGCTGCACTCGTTGGAGTCGGCTCAGGGCGAGCCGGCGCGGCCTGGGCGGTGCCGGGTCGAGCTGCTGTCTTCGAGCAACCAGGAAGGGTGACGAGCATGAGGAGCAAAAGGACAGACAAGCGCCGCAGCATCAGCAGCTGTAACGGCTCACCAGATCAGGTTCTTCCGTGACGGTCGGGGGAATGGCCCGGCCCGTGCCCGGAGGTGTCGTTGTTTGCGGAGGACCGCTCGGATTCGGGAGACGTCAGGCGGAGGCTACCTGAAGCGCCTCGCGGTAGGCACGAACGGCTTTGGTCATCGGTGTGACATGGACGAAGCTGAGCAGCAGAGCGTGGTCGAGGCCGGCAAGCTGCTCACTGCGCGCGATCTCGGTGTACTGCTCACCCCGCAGGGCATACAGCTGCAGCGCATCGCGGCGCCAGACCCAGACCTCGGCGACACCGAGCTTCCGGTAGACCTCGAGCTTGTTGAGCCCGCCCGAGGTCCAGATGACCTCGATCGCCAGGTCAGGCCGCTCCGGGTCGGCCGGGTCGCCGAGCACGTAGCACTCGTCCGGCTCGATGCCGCGCTCCTCCTGCTTGCTCTCCAGCGTCCACGATCCGTAGGGGGTGATGTCGAGGCCACGCTCCAGGCACCACGCCTCGATGAGCCGGCCGATCATCGACTTGATGGATTCGTGCGAGCGTGAGGGTGTCATGAGCTCGAGCGATCCTTCCAGGTACGCCAATCGCGGGACAGGCCGATCGCCACGCATCTCCTGTACCCGTTGGAAGTCGGCCCAGGTTGCGCCCGAGAGCACCACGATGTGGTCAGAGTCGGGCACTGGAACGTGGGCCGGTTCAGGGGCGGAGGCAACCATGAGTCGAGTATATACCCAAAGCGACCTCGGGACCGGCGCCAACGGAGAGACCCTTCAGTTGCGACGCGCGGTCGCGTGAGTTGACACCAAGATGCGTACACCATATGTTTTGATGTATGAGGACCACGGTAAAGATTGACGATACTCTCCTCGCTCGGGCCAAGCAGGAGGCTGCGGCCAGCAACCGAACCTTGGCGGCGGTGATCGAGGATGCGCTGCGGGAGGTGCTGGAGCGGCGGCCGGGGCGCTCCGCCGCGCCCGTCCGATTGACGACGTGCCCAGGCAACGGACCTCGACCCGGTATCGATCTCGATGACACGTCGGGGCTGCTGGAGCTCATGGAGGAGTCGGGTGATTCTGCTTGACGTCAACGTGCTCGTGCACGCGCATCGTGAGGACGCACCGCATCATCACGAGCTGCTGCCGTGGCTCGAAGGGGTCCTCAACAAACCTCAACCGTTTGCACTCAGTGGGCTGGTGCTCAGCGGCTTCCTGCGGATCGTGACGCACCCTCGTGTGTTCGATCCGCCAAGCCCGCTGGCCCCCGCGCTGGAGTTTGCCCAGCAGCTTCGAGATCGACCGAACTGCGTGCTGCTCGAGCCCGGTCCGCGTCACTGGGAGCTGTTCACCGATCTGTGCATGCGGTCGGGTGCCAAGGGGAACCTGGTTCCGGATGCATTCTTCGCTGCTCTGGCGATCGAGAGTGGCAGTGAGTGGGTCAGTACGGATCGTGACTTCGCCCGCTTTCCCGGTTTGAGCTGGCGAAACCCTCTGGATGGAGGGTAGAGGGCGGTTCAGCCGGAGCATCGACGGGTGAGCTCACCGGTGGCGAGGCTCCGCTGATTTGGAGCCTGGCAGTCGCTCGTCGAACCCGACGTTGACAGGGCTGGCACGACGTTCGATCCTGGGAGGACCCGTCCACGCT